>NZ_JBHYXN010000046.1:0-72470 GCF_042752335.1 Streptomyces sp. NPDC059355
ACGGCCGCAACAACATCGACCTCCCCGGCGTATTCCTCGCCATCACCCTCATCCTCGTCGTCGGCATCGCCATCGACCTCCTCATCTTCAGCCCCATCGAACGCCGGGTCCTGCGCACCCGCGGCCTCCTGGTCAAGAACTGACCGGGCGAGCAGCTCGTCGGCCGCTTCGGCCGAGCAACACACCGCCGCTCACCCAGAGTTGCACTCTTCACATGCCGTACATGGACCGCCTTCGCCCCCGCCCCTAGTCTGATCGCCATGGCAGCTGGAAGCCTTCTCACCGTGCGCCGCCACCTCGACCTGGGCAGGCTGGCGAGCGCCCTGTGTCCGATCGCCCGGGCGCGACGGTAGTCACGCGTCGCCTCTTCGCACGGGATCCCCACCTGGCATTCGCGCACCGGCCCGCCCCCACGGGGGCCGGCCGGTCGATGCCTGATGCCTGATCCCCGTCTCTCTCTTCCACCCTTCGCGGCGGTTGCCCCGCCGTACCCGTACGAGCTGCGGAACCAGGAGAAGACATCCCATGAGCGACAACAGCAGACCGCGGGTGAGCCGCCGCGGATTCCTCGCCGGCACCGCGGCCGCCGCGGCCGCCGCGACGGTTCCGGCGATCGCCCAGGTGGCGGCCGCCTCTCCCGCCGCTGCCGCGACGCGTCCGAACATCCTGCTCATCGTCACGGACGACCAGCCCAAGCACACCGAATGGGCGCTGCCGCAGACCACGGCCTGGCTGGCCGACCAGGGCGTCAAATTCACCAACGGGCACGTCACCACCCCGCTCTGCGCGCCCTCCCGTTCGTCGGTCCTCACCGGCCGCCACGCGCACCACCACGGCGTCCGCAACAACAAGGCCTCGTACCAGCTCGACCAGAACACCACCCTGCCCCGGTACCTGAAGCAGGCCGGCTACCGCACCGGCCTGTTCGGCAAGTGGCTCAACTCCTGGACCCTGTCCGACAACCCGCCGCACTTCGAGGAGTTCGCCCTGCTCCAGCCGGGCTACGTCGACGCGCAGTGGAACGTCAACGGCACGGTCCGGACGATCAACGGCTACACCACCGACATCATCAAGAACCGCACGCTGGACTTCCTCGACGAGGCGGCGGCCGACACCCGGCCCTGGTTCGCGTACGTCACCCCGTACGCCTCCCACGGCCCGCGCACGCCCGAGGCGAAGTACGCCGGAACGGCAGTCCCGGACTGGAGCGGCAGGCCCTCCGTCCCGGAGGGCGACCGCAGCGACAAACCGCCCTACATCCGGAACGCGACCGGGACCCTGGCCGACGGGAAGCAGATCCGTGCGGAACAGCTGCGCACGCTGCTCTCCGTCGACGACACGGTGCAGGCGATCAGGGACAAGCTCCAGGCGCTCGGCCAGCTCGAGAACACCCTGGTCATCTACATCGCCGACAACGGCTTCACCTGGGCCGACCACGGTTGGACCAAGAAGTCGGTCCCCTACCGCCCGGCGCACGAGGTGCCGTTCTACTTCTCCTGGCCCGCCGGCGGCCTGGGTGCGGGGACCACCGACAGCCGCATCACCGCGAACATCGACATCACGCCCACGGTCCTCGACGCGGCCGGCATCACGCCCACCCACTCGGTGGACGGCCGGTCCCTGCTCTCCTCGTACAGCCGCGACCACCTGCTCGTGGAGTGGTGGAAGCAGGGCACGGCCGCGGGCGGCCCGCCCACCTGGGCCTCGTACGTGTCCCGGGAAAAGCAGTACACGGAGTACTACGACCTCACCACCGACGGCAACGGCACCGTGACGGGCACGGGCCAGGTGAAGTTCCGCGAGTACTACGACCTGGCGGGCGACCCCCACCAGCTGGCCAACAAGCTCTACCAGGCCACCCCGGCGGACGAGCAGAGCCTGGGCGTCCCCGCCCTGGCGGCCCAACTCGCCGCTGACCGCGCCGCCTAGCGGTACCCGTTCCGGTGCCCCGCGGCCCCGCGGCATCACGCGCGGGGCACCCGACCCTCCCCCAACGCACACCGACGGAGCCGTCATGCTCTCCTGCTGCACCCCCGGACACGGCGACGCCACCGCCGTCGCGCTCTCCCTCGCACCACGGCCGCCCGTCGCCGCCGCCCCGCGTGCCCCCCGCCGGCTGATCGACCTGCCTGGCGGTCACTTCCTGATGGGAACCGAGGACCCGGACTCCTTCCCGGCCGACGGCGAAGGGCCGGTGCGCAAGGTCGTCGTCGACCCGTTCCGCATCGCGCCCACGACGGTCACCAACGCCCAGTTCGCCACCTTCGTCGAGGCCACCGGTCACGTCACCGAGGCCGAGCGCTTCGGTTTCTCCTTCGTCTTCGGCGGCTTCCTGGCCGAGGACGTCGCTGCCGTGTCGCCGCCGGTGGCGGCCGTCCCCTGGTGGCGGGCCGTCTCCGGCTCCGACTGGCGGCACCCCGAGGGCGCCGGATCGTCGTTCTCGGCGCGCCGGAACCATCCCGTCGTCCACGTCTCCTGGAACGACGCCCAGGCGTACTGCGCCTGGTCCGGCACGCGCCTGCCCACCGAGGCCGAATGGGAGTACGCGGCCCGCGGCGGGCTGGAGCAGCGGCGCTACCCGTGGGGAGACGACCTCACGCCCGGCGGCCGGCACATGTGCAACATCTGGCAAGGCGACTTCCCCACCCGGAACACCGCGGAGGACGGCTACGAGAGCACGGCGCCGGCGAAGTCCTTCCGCCCCAACGGCTTCGGCCTCTACAACGCCGTCGGCAACGTGTGGGAATGGTGCGCCGACCGGTTCACGCCCGGAACCGGTCGCGTGATGCGCGGCGGCTCCTACCTCTGCCACGATTCGTACTGCAACCGCTACCGCGTCGCGGCCCGCAGCTCCAACACGCCGGACAGCTCCACCGGCAACATCGGCTTCCGCGTGGCCGCGGACAGCGGCACGGCCGCCGGCCAGGCAGGGCTCGGGTGACCATCCCTTCGGGGTCCTCGGCGCGGGAACGGCGTCGCCTCGGTGTGCCGGGGGGCTGCACCTCACTCGGCGACGAACTTGTAGCCCGCTCCCCTCACCGTGACGATGCTCGAACGCCGGAAGGGTCTGTCGATCTTGCGGCGCAGGGCGCTGATGTGGACCTCCAGGACGTTCGCCCGCCGCGCCGACTCCTGGTCCCAGACCCGCGCGATGATCTCGGGCTTGGTGACGACCCGCTCCGCCGGACGGATCAGACAGGCGAGAACACCGAACTCCTTCGCGGTCAGATCGATCTCGCTCTCTCCCCGCCACGCCCTCATCGAGACGGGGTCCACCCGGAGGTCACCCGCCTGCCACTGCGCCGGACCGTGTTCGCGGCCCCGGCGCAGCAGGGCCCGCAGCCGGGCGACGAGCACCACGAACGCGTAAGGCTTCACGAGGTAGTCGTCCGCACCGCTCTCCAGCCCTTCGGCGATGTCGTACTCGCCGTCCTTCGCCGTGAGGATCAGGATGGGGGCGGTCCGGCCCGCGGCGCGGATCCGGGAGCAGACTTCGTATCCGTTGAGTCCGGCGAGCAGGATGTCGAGCACGATCACGTCGTGGTCGCCGTCGAGCGCCCTGCGCAGTCCCGAGCGCCCGTCGGGCGCCCATTCCGTGTGGAACCCCTCGGCCGTCAGCCCCTGCCTCAGCGCATTCGCGGAGCGGGCACTGCTTTCGATGAGGAGGAGGCGCACGGAAGTTCCCTTCGGGGGTGGGGGTGGGCTTTCACCGCCCTGTCGGGGAATCAAGCTAGACCGGGACGGCCGCCCCCCGGTCCGCACGGTCCGGATCGGGCGCTTTCCGCCACCCTTTGTGGCCGTAGGTGAATTCACGGGCAGCCGCGTTCACTTTCGTCACCCGCTCCCCGGCGGTGGTCGTCCACCTCCCGGCAGTCCGGCAGAGGTCACCGGCTGGTCTAGTCCTTTCTGGTAGGGTCTGTCGCTCTTATGGTGGAACCCGTGCGAACCCGATCAAGGACCTGTGTGACCGCCCTCGCCTCTCCGGATGCCTTCGAACGCTGGTACGCCGAGCTCACCGCCCCCGTCGGCCGGACCTGGCTGCTGCGGAGCGACCTGTTGATCGTCGCCGTCGTGGCGGCCGGATCACTGACCAGCGCCCTGGACGCGGAAACGGGACTGGTCCGCGGAATCCTGCCCGGCGCCGTGGTAGCCGTGATCGTGTCGGCCGGCTTCCTGTGGCGGCGCCAGGCACCCCTGCTGGTCGCCTTGCTCACCGCGGGTGGCCTGGCTGTCGACGGTTCGAGGGTCCCGGTCTTCCTCGCCCTGTACTGCCTGGCCCGGGACCAGCGCCGCCACCGGACCGTCGTGATCGGCCTGGCCTGGGCGGTCTTCACCGTCCTCAAGGCCCTGCTCCCCGGCCACGTCGGGACCACCGTCCTCGGCCAGCTGGCGTGCGCAGCCCTCTACAGCGCCTTCCCTGTGGTCTTCGGCCTGGGTTCGCGGGCCTACGAGCACAGCCTCGCGGCCCTGCGCGAGGAACGGGAGCGGCGGACGGAGCAGACGCGCACCGAGGAGCGGCTCCGCCTGGCCCGGGAGATGCACGACGTCCTCGGCCACCGCATCGCGCTCATGGCCATGCACGCGGGCGCGATCGAGGCCGCGGGCGGCTCTCGCCCCGAAGGCCGGCAGCTCGCCCGGGCCGTGGGCGACACGGCCCGGGCGGCTATGCGTGACCTGCGCCATGTCCTGGGTGCGCTGCGCGACGGCGAGGGCTCGGTGGTGGTCGGGCACCGGCTGGCCGACCTCGACGCCCTGGTCGAGGAGGCCCGGTCGGCCGGCCTCCCGGTCGAGTGCACGGCCGCTCCGGTGACCCCGGTCCCCCCGGAGGCAGCGCTGACCGTCTACCGGACGGTGCAGGAGGCTCTGACCAACGCCGTCAAGCACGCGCCCGGAGCCCGCACGGCCGTCCGGGTCCGCCACGAGGACTCGGCCCTGTCGGTGTGCGTGACCAACACGCCGGGCCCCACCCGCGGACCGGCCGGAGCCCCGGACTCGGGCGGGGGCTTCGGAATGACCGGGCTTCGGGAACGGGTCTCCCTCCTTCACGGCACGTTCGCCGCCGGACCCACCGCGGACGGCGGGTGGCTGGTCTCCGTGACGGTGCCCGTGGAACACCACGCGCCCGCCCTGCCTCCCCGTACGGGACACGCCCTGACCGAAGGATGCGCACCGTGATCCGCGTGATCGTGGCGGACGACGAGCCCCTGATGCGGTTCGCTCTGCGCACGCTGCTGGAAAGCCAGGATGACATCGTTGTCACAGGCGAGGCGTGCGACGGTGCCCAGGTGCTGGAGCGGGCCCTCGAAGCCCGGCCCGACCTCGTACTGACGGACCTGCGCATGCCCGGCATGGACGGCATCGCGGCGACCCGGAGGCTGATGGAGCTGCCCGAACCCCCCGCGGTCCTGGTGCTGACCACCTTCGACACCGAGGACGGCATCGCCCACGCCCTCGCGGCAGGAGCCACCGGATACCTGCTCAAGGACGCGCCCCCCGAGCAGGTCGTCGCCGCCGTTCGGCTGGTGGCGTCCGGCGCAGCCGCGCTCGCCCCGGGCCCGGCGGCCCGGCTGGCATCCCGGGCGGCGGCCGGGGCGCCGGCCGGCGGAGGAACCGTGGGCCGTACGCTGCCCGCACCCGAGCAACGCCGGCGGCTGGCCGACCTGAACCCGCAGCAGCGGGAGCTCCTGCGCCACCTGGGCGAGGGCCTGTCCAATGCAGGGATCGCCCGGTCGATGCACCTCTCCGAAGGGACGGTGAAGGCCTACGTGTCACGGCTGATGTCCGTGCTCGAGGTCGACAACCGCACGCAGGCCGCGATCCTGGCCCACCGGGCAGGCCTGACCGGCAGGGGCTGACGGGGGCGGCGCCGGGGCCGGACGGCCGAGTACGTACGTGCCGTGCCGTGCCGCCCCGAAGACCAGGCCCTCCTCCGCGAGCACGCGGACGGCCTTGCTCACCGTGTCCACGCTGACCCGGTACTCCGCGGCGAGGGCAGACCGGACGGGCAGGCGGCCGGTGAGGGTTCCGTGCAGAATGCGGCTGCGCAGCAGGTCGGCGACGCGCTCCGCGACGGACAGCGTCTCGGGCGCCATCGGCAGGGCGTGCGGGGACCCTTGGGCCCGCAGCCGTGTGTACACGGCCCGGTGCACGAACTGGGCCGTGGGAAGCGGGACGCGGTACTCCCGGGCGATCTCGGCCGTTGACGGAACCTCCGCGAAGGCACCGGACCCGGACGCTCCGAACCGGCTCATCAGTTCGTCCGCCAGGAGCTGGTACCGGGGTCTTCGCGCCTGCCGCCGTCCGCCTTCGTGCGATGTGGTCATCTCAGGGACGTGGGCTGCGCGGACGGTGTCTGCCGTACGGGCGGTTCCGGGACCGGGACGGGCTGGGGCGGCGGGGCGCACAGCGCACCGTGGAGCGCGCGCACCCGGTCCTCCCGCATCCGCAGGGAGACGTCGACCCCGGGAACCGACGCGCTGCCGTGGAAGGTGCCGGGGTAGTGGTGCAACTCCGTGGGGACCCCGGCCCCGATGAGCCGTTCGGCGTAGGCGATCCCCTCGTCCCTGGCCGGGTCGAACTCGCACACGGACACGTAGGCCGGCGGCAGGCCGGACAGGTCGTCGGCGCGGCCCGGAGCGGCGTACGGGGCGACGTGCGGGCCGCCCGCGGCGGCCCCGACGTAGTGGAACCACATGTTCGCCGCCTGGATGCGGTCGAGCACCGGCGTGTCCGTGAACACGCAGGCGGAAGGGGTCGCGAGCCTGTCGTCCAGCAGGGGGTCGGCCAGCAGCTGGAAGCACGGGCGCACCCCCATCCGCTCCCGGGCGAGCAGACACAGCGACGCGGCGATGCCCGCGCCCGCGTCCTCGCCCGCCACGGCGATTCGGGCGGGGTCGACACCCAGCGACTCGCCCTGCGTGGACAGCCAGTAGAGCGCGGCGTGGGCGTCCATCAGGGCGTGGGGGTACGGGTGCTGCGGAGCGAGCCGGTAGGCCACGTTGACGACGACGGCGCCGAGCGCGGTGGCGGTCCATACGCATTCGTCGTGACCGGTCTCCAGGTCTCCGGTGACGAAGCCGCCGCCGTGGAAGTAGAGCACGGCGGGCGACGCAGCCCACGGGTCCGCGGGGCGGACCGGTGCGTACACGCGGACGGGAACGGCGGGGGCACCGACGGGCCCCGGCACGTCGACCTCCGCGATCCAGAGGTCCTCGGGAGCGGACCGCAGGGGCTGCTGGTACCGGGGTTCGCGCATCTGCTCGCGTGCGCCGTCGGGGTCGCTGTGGTCGACCGGTGGGAGCATCGCGGCCCAGGCCGCGAGTTCCCGGTCGTAGGCGTAAGCCATCGGAAGTCCTTTCGGGGAGGGTACGGTCTGCCGGGGCCCGCGGCCGCGTACGCGGGACGCCGCGAGGGCCCGGCCGAGCGCGAAGGCGCGAGCCACTTCGGCGGCGGACGCCGACGGGTGGCCGCCGGATGCGGATGAGCGAGACACCACGGGAATTCCTTTTACTGCCGGCCGTAGATGCATTCAGCTATCGGTGGTGGACGAGTTTGTAGCCGGCGCCGCGCACGGTCACGATGCTGGAGCGACCGAACGGGGCGTCGATCTTGCGGCGCAGGGAACTGACGTAGACCTCCACCACATTGAGTTGCCGTGTGGATGCTTCCCATACCCGCTGGACGATTTCCTGTTTGCTCACGACCTGTTCGACTTGATCGGTGAGACAGGCGAGAACGCTGAATTCCTTCGCGGTCAGTTCGACTTCCGTCTCTCCACGCCAGACGCGCATCGCGATGGGATCCACGCGCAGGTCACCCACGGTCCATTCGGTGCTCGCGTTCCGTCCGGACCTGCGCACGAGCGCTCGCAGGCGCGCGACGAGCACCAGGAATGAGGAGGGTTTGACCAAGTAGTCGTCGGCACCCGTCTCCAGCGCCTCGGCGATGTCATATTCGCCGGCCTTGGCCGTGAGGATCAGGATGGGAGTGGTCTGGCCCGCGGCGCGGATCCGAGAGCACACCTCGTAGCCGTTCATACCGGTCAGCAGTACGTCGAGCACGATCACGTCGTGACTGCCTTCCAGGGCCCGCCGCAATCCCGCGTGGCCATTGGACGCCCATTCCGTACGGATTCCCTCGGCCGCCAGTTTCGACCGGAGTGCATCGGCGAAACGGGCGCTGTCCTCGATCAGAAGCAACTGCATGGGCTCAGCATGCCGACACCTGTTCCAGGCAGCGGAAATCCCTGAAGCAGAATTCAGCTTGGCCCGATGCTGCCGTCGTCACACCGGCAGCCGCCAGAACAGGGCAACCTGTTGAAAACCTAAGGACGTTCGGCTCTGTCGCCCGCTTCGCAACCCGGCGAATATTCATGGAGTGCGCGGCCGGCGACGGCCGGGAATTCCTTCGCGGGGTGAACCGAACTCAATGCCCGCCGGCCGCGTACACCTCATCCCATCCTTTCTGAGTCCTCCTCACGGAATCATGAAAGGCAATGAAATGAAGAAGGTTACGCAGGCACCGCAGAACGATGCCGGACGCAACCGCAGGAAGAAGCTCGTAGTCGCGGGTGGCGCCCTGCTGGGCCTCGGCCTGGCGACGGCCGGTGGTTACGCGACGCTGAGGTCTCACGCCGAGGTCGAGTCCGGCCAAGGGCCTCTCCGCCAAGGACATGAAGGCCGGCGACACGACCGTGCCGGAGACCGTGGTTCTCACCGACAAGGGCAACACGGGCATCAGCAACATCGCCCTGAAGACCAGCTTCCCCAGCCTCGAGGACGCCAAGGCACTCGCGGACGTGATCGACATCGAGATCGGCGGCGGGCACGGCATCGTCCCCACGAAGGTCAGGCACTCGCTGGCCGAGTTCGCCAGTGGCGACGTGGACCTCTCGAAGGAACTCGGTCTCCGGGACCTGACGGGCGACGGGAAGGGGACGGAGAACATCACCATCAAGGCGATCATCTCCGACCGCTTCACCGAGGCGCACGCCGGCAAGGCGCTGGACCAGATCCACTTCCGCTTCCTCGGCACGGCGCAGGAGTCGAGCAAGAAGTAGCAGCAGACGATGACGACGGCCGGCTATCCCGCCCCGGCAGGCGGGGTAGCCGGCCTCTGCCGTGTGCGGTGAACGATGAGGAACGGTGAAATGGAACGTCAGGACGGTGAAGGTGAAACGGTGCCGGAAAAGAGGGCCCGACGGATCGGTATCGGGCTGTCCACACTGGCGTGGTGGGTGGCGGCCATCGCGATGGTGGTGCGTGTCGGAGGAGGCTTCTGGGCGTACTGTGCCAAGGGATACCGGTACGTGCCCATCCTGACCGGGTCCATGGAACCCGGTACCCCGAAGGGCTCGCTCGTCGTCACCGAGCCTGTGCGCACCCAGGACATGAAGGCGGGTGACGTGATCGCGCTCATGCTGCCGGAACCGTGGACACCGGGAGACGGGCTCCCGACGGTCCACCGGATCACCGGGATCACCCGTGACGTGGGCGACGCGTACCGCCTCCCGCACCTCGGCGGTCGGATCGTCCAGGTGCGCTCGATCGGACCCGTGGTCGGACTCTCCCTCCTGGCCGGCGCCGTCCTGCTGTGGTGCGTCGCCAAGAAGGCTTTGCGCGTCAGGAGGCACAGGCGCGCCGCTGCGTTCAGCCCGCCCACACCGGTGGGCTCGTAGCCGGTAGACCTCTCGACGCGGGTGGACCGCCGATCGCCATCTGCGATCGGCGGCTCACCCCGTTCCCGCGGTCCAGGTCGTGTCGTCGAAGTCCCGTCTGGCCGGCGGGGCCTGGCACGCACGCTCGCCGCGTTGTCGTCGGTCACCGACATCCCCCAGCTACCGCTGGGAGGTGCCCCCACCGCGTCGATTCCCTCCTCCGCCCTGCGATCGCACGCACCAGACCCCGCCGACCCCGCCCTCTCGGGCGGCCGACGCCACTTTGACGACACTCCCTAGCGCACCCGGCCGTACAGGTTCGGGTTGTAGTCGCTGAACGAGGAGATCCGGACGTTCCTACCGGGGCGCGGGGCCTCCAGGTACCGGCCGCCGCCCAGGTAGACGGCGACGTGGTGGATGCCGGAGGCCCGGCCGTCGCTCGACCAGAACACCAGGTCGCCGCGGCGCAGTTCGGAGCGCGAGATCGGGGTGGTGGCCCGGTACTGGTCGTCCGCGACCCGGGGGAGGCTGATCCCGGCGCTCTGGTAAGCGGCCTTCACCAGGCCCGAACAGTCCCAGCCGTGCGGCCCGTTGCCGCCCCAGACGTACGGGTCGCCCAGGTGCTCCGTCGCGAAGGCGATGGCCCCCTCGGTGCCGTACCGGACGGGCGTCCCCGAGCCGCCGGACTCGCCTGAGCTGCCGGGGTTGCCGGGGCTGCCCGAGCCGCCGCCCGCGTAGCGCTCGTACTTGTCCTTGTGGCCGGTCCACCACCAGGACCCGTTCCGCTGGTACCAGTACACGCGGTCGACGGGGTCCCAGCCCTGGCGGCCTCGGAAGACCGGTTCCGAGGTCCGCGCGCCGCTCGAACCGGCCGCCTCCCGCCTTGTGCTGCCGCCACCCGCCTTCCCTGACTCGGCCAGGTACTTGTCGTGGTGCGAGGTCCAGCGCCACCAGCCGCTCCCGTCCTGGTACCAGTACTTCGAGCCGTCCCAGCCGGCGTGGCTCGGCGCAGGCTCGGCGGCCGCGCCGCCGGCTCCGGTGCCCACCAGGACCGCCGCGCCGACGGCTGCGATCACGGCACCGCGAACGGTGCAGTGCTGCCGTCCCGGGCCGGCCGCAGCGCTGGAGGCCGTACGGCAGGACGCGCAGTCGCAGCGGTCCGGGTTCTCCTCGGTGAACTCAGGGGTACGCAAGGGCAAGACTTCATTCCTTTCGGGTGGGGGGAAAGACCGTGGAAAAGACCGCGGAACGGAGGGGCCGTTCAGCGGCGGCCGGCGTCCGCGGCGCTGCCGCGTGCCGTGTAGAAGGCGACCGTCAAGTCCTTGACCAACGCCTTGCGTTCGTAGTCGTCGAGACCGACGAGTCCGCGTTCGGCCATGCGGCGAACGGCGTCGTCGACGGCGTCGATGACGGAGGTGAGGACGGAGTCGCGGTGGCGGGCGTCGATCGCCGCGACGCGGCGGCGCTGCATGGCCTCGGCGACCTCAGGGGCGTAGGCGATCTGCAGAGCGCGGGCGGAGAACACCTCGATGCCCACGGCGCGGCACTCGGCGGCCAGCACACGGGTGAGTTCGTCACCGACCGCCTCCGTGTCGCGGAGGGTGCCGGGCACGGTGTCCGCGCCGACGTGGACTGCGTCGTCGAAGGAGTCGGCCGGCATCCGGGAGAAGACCCGGGCGGCGCCGGACTCGATCTGCTCCCGGAGGTATCCGTGGTGGTCGTCGACGGCCAGTGTCCGTGCGGTGTCCTTCACCCGCCAGACGACCAGGACCACGACGTGCAGCGCGGTGCCCTCGGCGTCCACCACGGGCAGCGGTTCACTGCGCCAGTGCCGCAACCGTACGTCGATCCTTGCATGTCGGGGGAAGGGAGAGGCCCACAGGAGGCCCGTACGGCGGATCGTGCCGCGGTAGCGGCCGAACAGGGTCTGCACGTGGGCATGTCCGGACCGGCCGCGCCGCAGTCCGGCGGCGGCGAGCAGGGCGGCCAGGAGGCATCCGGCCGTGGCCGCGGCCGGCCAGGACCCCGGCTCGATCCGGGTGGGCAGACCGCGGTTCCGGACCAGCCAGGCGGCCGCCGTACCCACCGCCACCAGGGACGTGACGGCCCACCAGCCGGAGCAGGCGCGGGCCCGGCGCTCGACGAGGTCCGGATCGAGAACGGGCGGCAGCGACCGGCGGGCGGCCGGGCGGGTGGGGGCATCCGGTTCGGCCCGTGCGGGCCGCGGGGATTCCGGCGGCCGCGGGAGGCGGCGGTGGCGGACTTGGCCCGGGTGGTTCCGGGGCGGTTCCGGCAACGGGGCACTCCCCATGGCGGGCTGCTCCAGGGTGTCGGGCTCCGGTTCCTCGTCCCGGAACAGCGGCCCCCGCACGACGGGATCCTGGTACGAGCGTACGACCAGCGTGGGCAAGGGCAAGGGCATGGACTCGGGCGCACCGGCGGGCGTCGGCTCTCCGGCCGGCCGCCCCCCTGTTCCGCTCGGCGCGTACGACAAGGGCACCCCAGAAGTTCGGTAACGATCATGAATGGATCGATCTTCCGGGAACCGTGCGGACGCTCCTCCCCGCAAAGGTCCTGAGGGGGGGACTTTGGACCCCTTCTCGTCGGCGCTTCGTCAGGAACTTCGGCGCTTCTGAAGATGCCCTCAGTCTTCTCGTGCCCGTCGCCCGTGCGCAGGCATGCTGACGGCGAGAGGAGCACCGTGACTCAACAGATATACACAGTTCTGCCCTTTGTGCTGGAGGGCTCGGACCACGAGTTCCCCCTCGTGGTGAGGCTCGGGTTCCGGTCCGACCACCCGTATGAAATGTCCATGGAACTCCTGGCCGGTCCCGGGGACCGTATCTGCTGGACCTTCGCCCGTGATCTGCTGCTCGTCGGCCGTCATCGCTCGTGGGGCGAGGGCGACGTGCGGATCTGGCCCCAACGCTTGCCCGGCTCCGGGCGCGTCTGGATCCGCCTCCGCGCCGACGGTGGGCGGTGCGCGCTGTCGCTCGGGGCCGCGGACGTCGACGACTGGTGCCGGCGGATGACCGACCTCGTGCCCCACGGCAGCGAACAGGACCATTTCGACCTGGACGAGCAGCTGCGGCTCTTCCTCGCGTGATCGTCGCCGGTCGGGAGCGCCCCGCCTCAGAGGTGCCGGAGGACGGCGGACGTGAACTCGGCGGTGGAGGCGGAGCCGCCGAGGTCGCGCGTGCGTATCGGGGTGGTGGCCAGGACGCGGGCGATGGCGTCGGTGATGTCGGTCGCGGCTTCGGGGTGGCCGAGGTGGTCGAGCATCATCGCGGCGGACCAGATCGCGCCGATGGGATTGGCGATGCCCTGCCCGGCGATGTCGGGGGCCGATCCGTGGACCGGTTCGAACATGGAGGGGTGTTCACCCTCCGGGTTGAGGTTGGCGGACGGGGCGATGCCGATGCCGCCGGCCACGGCCGCCGCCAGGTCGCTGAGTATGTCCCCGAAGAGGTTGGAGGCGACGACGACGTCGAAGCGGGCGGGGTCGAGGACGAACTTGGCGGCCAGCGCGTCGATGTGCTCCTGGTTCCACTCCACTGTGGGGTGCTCGGCGGAACGCTCGGCCACCAGCTCGTCCCAGAACGGCATGGTGTGCACGATCCCGTTGGACTTCGTCGCCGACGTGAGGGGGCCGCCGCGCCGTTCGGCGAGGCCGAAGGCGAAGTCCAGGACCCGGGTCACTCCCCTGCGCGTGAACACGGCCTGCTGCACTGCCATTTCATCGGGGCCTCCGTGGTTCATCCGGCCGCCGATCTCGCTGTACTCGCCTTCGGTGTTCTCCCGGACGACCACGAAGTCCACCTCACCGGGCACGGCCGCGCGGACGGGGCTGGGAAGGCCGTCGAACACGCGGATCGGGCGGAGGTTGACGTACTGGCCGAAGGCCCGGCGGATCGGGATGAGCAGTCCCCACAGCGAGACGTGGTCCGGCACACCCGGGTAGCCGACGGCGCCGAGGAGGATCGCGTCATGACGGCGGAGCTGCTCCAGCCCGTCCTCCGGCATCATCGATCCGTGGCGCAGGTAGCGCTCGCAGGACCAGTCGAACTGCTCGTAGGTGAACGTGATGCCGTGGCGCGTCCCGATGGTGTCGAGGACCTCGCGTGCCGCCGGGAGGACTTCGGCGCCGATGCCGTCACCGGGGATGAGGGCGATGCTGTGGTTCGTCATGGCTCGCATTCCAGCAATCGGGGGCCGTCCGGGTCCAACACGTATCGCCGATGTGCCTCATAGGCCGGTCCTATGAGCGGGTGGGGCGGGCGATCTCCAGGAAGGCGCCGGCCGCCGGTGTCAGCTGCCCCTTCCGGCTCACCAGGAAGTTGTGCTGGATGCGGGCCGGTTCCAGATCGAGTACGAGGGCGCCGGACCGCTCGGACAGGCCGGCCCAGGACTCCGTCACAACCGCCAGCCCGACTCCCCCGAGCACCAGGGGCAGGAAGGCCATGCGGTGTTCGGTCTCCACCGCGATGCGGACGTCGATGCCCTGTGCTTTCAGGTCGTCGACGTAGGCGCGGATCCCGGTCCCCCTCTGCCCGACGATCAGCCGATGCCCTTCGAGCTGTTCGCGTTGAACCGCCTGTCCGGCCGGGAAGGGACCGTCCAGCGGGGTGACCAGTACGAGCCGGTCGTCTCCGACGTGGTGCGGGACCACCTCCCGGCTCGGCAGCGGCGACGATGTGGTCAGCAGTCCGAGTTCGCAGCCTCCGGTGCGCACCGTCTCGACCACGTCCTCGGGGGTGAGGGCCACGCGCAGGCTGAGTGACACCGCCGGATAGCGCTCGGTGAAGCGCTGGACCATGGAGCTGAGGGGTTCGATGGTGGGTGAGGCCATCGCGGCGATCTCCAGGCGCCCTCCGCGCAGTTCGCGGACTGCGCCTACGCCGGCCCTGGCCAGCTCCAGGGCGTGCAGGGCTTCCCGGGCCCGGGGAACCAGGGCGGCACCGGCCTCGGTCAGGACCGCCCTCCGGCCGATCCGGTGGAACAGGTCGGCGTCCACGTCTCGTTCCAGGGTCTGGATGGCCTGTGACAGGGAGGGCTGCGATACGTAGAGTGCCGCGGCCGCGCGGTTGAAACCACCGTGGTCCACGATGGCGAGGAAGTACGTCAGCTGCCGGAAGTCCACGGTTCAGCGTAGGCCGTCCGCGACGAACCGCACGCCCCCGTCACCGCCGCGCCGGAGCAGGCCGGCCGTGGGGGCGGGGAAGTGCGTGCCGATCACGAGGGTTCCGGTATCGGCGTACCGGTCGACGAACGCCCGCCGGGTGGCAGCGGCCTGCACGGCGTCGGTGTCGGCGAGGCCCGCCACGTCGGGTTCGATGAACTGCACCGGGTGGTGTACGAGGTCACCCGTGATCACCGCACGATCCCCTCCGGACTCGATCACGACCGCGACGTGACCCGGGGTGTGTCCGGGAGCGGCTTCCAGGCGTACGCCGTCGCACACCTGGTGATCTGTTGCGACGAAGTCGACAAGACCCTCGTCGATCAACGGCTGCATCGTGTCGCGGAGGTCCGTACCCGCTTCGCCCGCCCAGTGGTCCCATTCCACGCGTGTGACGAGGTGACGTGCCCGGGGGAAGGTCGGCACCCATTTCCCGTCCACCAGGCGCGTGTTCCACCCGATGTGGTCGAAGTGCAGGTGGGTGCACACCACGGTGTCGATCGATTCCGGAGGGCAGCCGAGGGCGGTGAGGTCTTCGAGCCACGCCGTGTCCAGCATGCGCAGGAAGGGCACCGAGGCCCGCGCGTTGCCCGCACAGGAGTCGACGAGGATCCGGCGCGTGCCGGTGTCCACGACCAGCCCGTGCACCGAGAGCAGGAAGCTGCCGTCCACTCCGCTGAACCCGGGGGCGGGCCACGGATACCTCTTCAGGAGTGCCGTGTCGTCCGTCCGCAAGGCCTCCGTGAGAAGGACCCGCAGCTCCACCTCCAGCACTTTGCGGATCGTCGTCGTCCCGATGCGCCACGTCGCCATGAGTCCATCCTCCACACCAACCAGAGATTGCATAATATTGACGACCGACATAATGGCGCAATATTTTGGGGTGCCCCAGTGGCCCCAAGAGTCTCGATCCCGGCCTGGAAGGACGCATCGGATGGGTTTCGCTCAGAACCGCACCGCGCCCGTCGTCAACACTCGCTCGGGCCCGGTCCGCGGCGTCACCGAAGACGGCCTGGCCGTGTTCAAGGGCGTGCCGTACGCGGCGCCCCCCGTCGGCCCCCTCCGATGGCGCCCCGCGCAGCCGCATCCGGGATGGAGCGGCACCCTCGACGCGACGGAGTACGGGTTCGGTTCGCCCCAGGCCGTCCGCGAGGGCGATCCGGTCCTGGGCGGCCACGGCTCCCCTCCCTTCGACGAGGACTGCCTGACGCTCAACATCTGGACGCCCGGCACCGACGACGCACGCCGGCCCGTCCTGGTCTGGATCCACGGTGGCGCCTTCATCTCCGGCTCCGGGGCGATGCCCAACTACTCCGGCGAGACCTTCGCACGGAACGGCGACCTGGTGGTGGTGAACCTCAACTACCGTCTCGGACCACTCGGCCTGCTGTCCTTCGCGGCGGACGCGCCGGAGGCGTCGGAGGGCAGCGACGGGTGCGGCAACGTGTGGCTCACGGACCAACTCGCCGCGCTGCGCTGGGTCCGGGACAACATCGCCGCCTTCGGCGGGGATCCCGGCAGCGTCACCGTCGCCGGCCAGTCCGCCGGAGCCCTGTCCACGGCGGCGCTCGCGGGTCACGCCGGCGACCGGCTCTTCCGGCGGGCCGTCCTCCAGAGCGTCCCGCTCGCCATGCCCCTCGCCACTCCTGCCGAGTCCCGGGCCCGCACCGCCGCCTACCTGGAGATCGTCGGCGTCGAGGACGAGGACGAACTGCGCACGCTGCCGTGGCCGCGCCTGGTCGAGGCCACCGCCGGACTCCTCGCGGCAACCGTGGAATGGGGACACTGGACCGCGCCCTTCATGCCGGTGCTCGACAGCCGGACGGCTCCGCGCCTACCCGCCCTGAACCTGCTCGACGGTCCGGGCGCGGACATCGACGTCCTCGTCGGCTGGACCGGGGAGGAGTCCGCGTTCACCTTCGCGCTGGGCGAGACCTACGTGTCGGCGACGAAGGGGCAGGTGCTCCGCCGGGCGCGGGACAGCTTCGGCGACGGCGCGGCCGAAGCGTACGCGGCGTACGAGGCCGCCCGCCCGGGCGCTCGTCCGGTCGACGTACTCGTCGACCTGAGCACCGACGAGCTGTTCAGGAAGCCCACGCTGGCGTTCGCGGAAGCGCGGGCGGTACGGCGGCGCCCGGTCTGGACGTACGAGTTCGCATTCCCCACCCCCGCGCACGACGGGCGCCTGGGCGCACCGCACTGTCTGGACCTGCCGTTCGTCTTCGACAACTTCGACAAGTGGTCGCACGCTCCGTTCCTGGCGGGAATGGACACGAGGATCAGGGACGGCCTCGCCCGGACCATGCACC
Organism: Streptomyces sp. NPDC059355; assembly: GCF_042752335.1. NCBI lineage: Bacteria > Bacillati > Actinomycetota > Actinomycetes > Kitasatosporales > Streptomycetaceae > Streptomyces > Streptomyces sp. NPDC059355. The sequence continues at coordinate 17,144 of NZ_JBHYXN010000046.1, forward strand.
AGGCATGGATCTCGTTCGTAGGCACCGGCGACCCCAACCACCCGGCCATGCCGCGCTGGGACCGGTACGACGGACCGTCCCGCACCACCATGCGGTTCGACACCGTCACCAAGGCCGTTCCACACATCGCGCCGCACTGAACCCATCGCCGACTCCCGGGAGCCCCGGCGGCCGGTGCCCCGGCGGCCGGTGCGATGGCGGCCGAGACCGCCCTGCCGCGTCCGGTGGGGCTCCATCGGCCCTGGGCGTATTTTGGGACACATAGGTGGTGGTGACCATGGTCAGGGCTGTTCAGGCCGATCCGTCCAACGCCGATCAGGCGCGTTCCTGGGACGGGCCCGAGGGTGCGTACTGGGCGGAGCACGCCGATCGGTTCGACCGCGCGGTACGGGCCTACCGCACGGCCCTCCTCGCCGCGGCCGGCGTGGCCGCCGCCGACCGGGTGCTCGACATCGGCTGCGGCACCGGCGAGACCACCCGTGACCTCGCGCGGCGGGCGACCGGAGGCCGGGCCCTGGGTGTGGACCTGTCGGCCGCGATGCTGCGGGTCGCACGGCAGCGCGCGGCGGCCGAAGGACTGCAGAACGTCGACTTCGTCCAGGCTGACGCCCAGGTTCATCCGTTCCCCGCCACGGCGTTCGACGTGGCCGTCAGCCGTTCCGGGACGATGTTCTTCGCCGACCCCGTCGCCGCGTTCCGCAACATCGGCGGCGCGCTGCGCCCCGGCGCACGCCTCGTGCAGCTCGTGTGGCAACCGCCGGCCGGCAACGAGTGGTTCCTCTCGTTGACCCGGGCCCTGGCCGCCGGCCGCCCGTTGCCCGCGCCCTCGGCCGACGGACCCGGGCCGTTCTCGCTGTCCGATCCCGCGCGGGCACGGACCGTACTCGGCGCCGCGGGCTTCCGGGACATCCGGCTGGAGCCGCACAGTGAGGCGATGTGGTTCGGCGAGGACGCGGCCGACGCAGAGCGGTTCACGCTGGGCATGCTGGGCTGGATGCTCGACGGCCTCGGCGAGCGGGACCGGCGTCGCGCCGTCGACGGCTTGAGAACCACGCTCGTCGCCCACGAGAGCGAGACCGGCGTCCTCTACGCCTCGGCGGCCTGGATCATCCGGGCGACCCGCCCGTGACGACCTCGCAGGCGACTTCCACGACGGTCACGGCGTGGCGGTCGGCTTCTCCGGCTCCAGCGAGTTGCCGGCGGGGATCCTGCCGCAGCTGGTGGGTGCGGACCGGCCCGCGAAGCGGTCGTCCAGCCAGGCCATCGCGCGCGGCGCCCAGTACGGCATGGCGCCGACATGGCTGAGCAGGCCGTACTGCTCGTACTTGATCGAGCCGTTGCCGTTGGCGCAGTACTGCCGGGCCAGCGTCCGTACGTCCCCGGCGACCATGACCCCGTCCCCCGTGCCGATGCCCGGCGGGGTGTTGAACGTTCCTTCGAGCCAGCCCGCGTTGCCCTGTCCGATGAACCCCGGGATGGTCGGGGTGGCGGCCTGGCCCAGATTGATCTTGTTGACCGCCTCGACGAAGGACGGAATGGAGTTCGGGTCCTTGTACTCCGGTTTGGCCATGTCCTTCCAGGTCATCCCCGGGTGGCGGCCCAGCGCATCGACGATCGAGCCGCGTTCGAGCTCCTTGACGACCGCGAGGCCCTTCGCGCTCAGGTACGGGGTGAGGTCGATGCCGTACGAACGCGAGACGCCGATGACGGCCATCGGGATCACTCCGTTCCACGCCAGCGCGCCGTCGACGTACTTGAGGTTGTGCGCGGGGGCGACGAGCAGCCCGCCCTCGGCGAAGCCGACCAGCTGCCCGTTCACCTCGGGCGCGTACGCGGGGGCGAGGGCTGACGTCCAGTTGGTGGCGATGGCGCCGCCCGAGTAGCCGAACAGGCCGATCCTCGTACCCGCGTGCAGGCCGGTCTCCGGGGTGCGGCCGGCGGCGCGGATCGAGTCCAGCGTGTTCGTTCCGTACTCCGGGCCGGCCGCGAAGTCGGCGTTCTGGCCCTCGGTGTCCGGGATGACCAGGTCGTAGCCCTTGGCCAACAGCGGTGCCAGGATGAGGGATTCGGCGTTGGCGATGGCGCCGCCGAGGGAGACGTCACCTGCGATGGCCCGGGAGGGCCCGTGCTCCGGGCTGAGGGAATCGTAGAACGACTGGTACGACACCGCCTTGCTGCCGTCGCCGTGGGGGCTGCGGACCACGGTGGTCACGTTGGCCGAGGGCCTGCCCTGGGCGTCGGTCGTGCGGTAGAGCAGTTGGACGGCCTTCAACGGCGTCGGGTGCCCGAAGACGTGGTAGTTCAGCATGCGCTTCTTCAGAACGTCGCCCGGCCGGTACGAGGCCAGCGGCTTGCCGCCGTCGTAGCGGTAGAACGGGTCGGGCGTCGCGCCGGCCCCCCGTGCGCCCGCACTGGGTGCGGCTGACGCCGACGGCGCCGCGGCGATGCCGACGCCGATGGCAGTCACGATGGCGGCAGACAGCAGATGCGTGGTTCTCCGGTTCATTACTCCCCCGTACGTCGAGCCGCAGTGGCTTTACCTGGCGGTAACTTACTGGAGGTAACGCCGTTTCACATAGGCACGTCACCTTGATTTCCGGAGTCCACTCCACGTGGGCCGCACGGTTGCGCAGCGGGACGCCACGCGGCCGAGGGCGGCCGGGGCGCACGCGCGAAACCGGCCACATCGGATGGAGGAGCCCGGGGTGGCGGCGGCCGGCACGCGCCGGTTGCGCGGAGGGGATGGTTCCAACTGGCCTCCGCGTACGGCTTCGTCGCAGATCAGGGGTGGTGCGTACGCGGGATGGCCGGATGTGTGGGGGCGACCTGACACAGCACCCGGAGAGCCCTAGCCGATCGAGGTGTCCCCGTGGGATTCCAGGAGGGTACGCAGCGCCGAGGCCACCGCGTCGCAGGTGTCGCGGTCCAGAGGAGCGAGGAGGGAGGCGAAGTGCTGCAGATGCTCCGCCATCACCTTCTCCGCGACCTCACACCCCTGATCGGTCAGGCGGACGCGGACCGAGCGGCGGTCCTGGCCGTCGCGGACCCGCTCGACCAGACCCTTGGCCTCCATCCGGTCGATGCGGTTGGTGATGGCGCCCGAGGTGACCATCGCGGCCGGGATGAGCGCCCCGGCGGTGAGCGTGTACGGCGGGCCCGAACGCCGCAGCGTCGTCAGGATGCCCAGCTCGCCGACCTCCAGGTCGCGTTCGGCCACGAAGGCCTTGAGCTGCTTCTCGATGATGCGGTTCATCCGCTGGATCCGGGCCAGGACCTCGATGGGCCACAGCTCGCCCGTCAGGTCGGGCCGCTGCGCCGCCCACTGGCCGACGATCACGTCCACCGCGTCACTCATCAGGTCTCCGTCCGTCTCCATCACCCGCTCGTGCCGGATCCAGCATAACCCGAATGTCTCAACGTTAAGAGACTTGACATTGAGGGGCTTCCGGTGATTTTATTTCAACGTTGAGATTGTTAACCTTCAGATGGATTGGAGCGGCGCCATGACCACCGCGCCCGCAGGCACAGACACCGGCACCGGCATCCGTGCCGGGACCGGCACGTCCGCCACCCGCACACCGGGAGCCCCGGCGGCCCCCGGCCGCCCAGCGGCCCGCGGGCCCGTCCCCGCCTTCTGGCTCGCGCTGCTCGCCACTCCCATCGCCGCCGGGGCCAACGCCCCGGTCCTGATCCTCCCGGACATGGCCCGCTCGCTCGGGGTGTCCACCTCCACCGCGTCCTGGCTGGTCTCCGCCTTCGCCTGGGCCATGGCCGTCGGCACCCCGCTGCTCGCCGGACTCCTGCGCCGCACCGGCCTGCGACCCGTACTGCGCCTCGCCTCCGTGCTCGTCATCGCCGGCACCCTCCTCGTCGCCGTCTCCCCCTGGCTCCCGCTCACCCTGGCCGGCCGGGCCGCCCAGGCCGCGGGGGGTGCGGGACTGGTCGCGGCCGCGATGAGCCTCGCCGGCACGGCCCGCCGGATGGGTGTCATCAGCGCCGGGTTCGGCATGCTGGGCGCGGCCGGCCCGCTCCTCGGCGAACAGCTCGCGCACGCCGCCTCGTGGCGGCTGTCCCTCTCCGTGTCGGTGGTCGCGGTGCTCGCGGTGCCCGCGGTGCTCCGGTACGCCGGGGCCATCACACCCTCGTCCGACCGCTTCGACGGCCGCGGCGCCGCCCTGCTGACCGTGCTGGCCACCGCCCTGGTCACCCTCCCCCACGCCCCGCTGGCCGCGCTCGGCGCGGCCCTCGCCGCCGCGGTCCTGCTCGCCCTGCACATCCGCCGCCGCCCCGAGGGGTTCGTCCCGGCCACTCTGCTGCGCAAGCCGGTCTTCCTGACCTCGGGACTGCTGGCACTCGCCCTTTCGGGCTCGTACTTCACCCTGCTCTTCGCGGTGCCGCGGCTGCTCGGTGACCGGGCCGGCTGGGACACCGGCTCCGCCGCGGCCGGCCAACTCCTCGCGCTGCTCGTCGGATCGGCTCTGTCGTGGCTGCTCGCCGCAGCCTCGGCCCGGATGGGCCGCCCGGCCGTACTGGCCGTCCTGATCGGTGTCGGCGCACTGGCCGCTGCCACCGCGGCCTTCTCCGACTGGGGCCCGCTCCTCCTGGCGGCCACCGTCGGCGGGGTCTTCGCCGCCACCGGCGCCAACGCATGCCTCTCGATGCACGCCGCGGCCGGCGCCCCCGAGCACCAGCGGCCCACCGCCATCGGCCTGTTCGCCCTCTGCTACCAGCTCGGAGGCGCCTTCGGCCCGGCGGTCGCCGCCGCCCTGGTCCTCGGCTCCTGACGCAGGGGCGGTGCCTTTGACGTGCGACTGCCCCGCGCACCGGTCAACCGGTACGCGGGGCAGAGCTTCGAGATCTTCGACTCCCTCGGGTGCCCGGCCATGCCCGATGCGCCGCCGCGCGGTCGGCCATCACCACGCCTGGGGGTGTCCGCGAAGTAGCGCCGCGGGCAGGCGGGACTACGCGGACACGCCCTAGGTCGTGTCGTCAAAGTCCCGTCTGGCCGGCGAGGCCCCGCCCTCTCGGGCGGCCGACGCCACTTTGACGACACTCCCTAGCTCGGAGTGCCTGACGACAGTCGTCGTGTGATCCGGTCGAACAGATCCGTCAGTGGCTCGCCGATGTCCCGGCCGAACTCGGTCAGCCCGTAGGTGACCTGAGGCGGTGTCGTCGGCTCGACCTTCCGCCAGACCAGGCCGTCCTGGACGAGCGCACGCAGGGTCTGGGCGAGCATCTTCTCGCTGATGCCGTGGATGCTCTCGCGCAGCTCGTAGAACCGAAGGTCATTGCTCCGCAGGGAGATCAGCACCCAGATGCCCCACCTGCTGGTCACGTGGTCGACCATGTCGCGTGCGGGGCAGTCCGTGTGAAACACGTCATACCGTTCGCCCGGCTCGGTCCGTGTGAACTGCGCGCTTCCCGCCATGTGATGAGCTTACCTTCAGGTACGTCCTTACTGAAAGTAAGCCCGGCTCCTAGCGTGAACGTCGTCGAGAACATCGAACGAGGAGCGAATCATGATCGTGGTGACCGGGGCTACCGGCAATGTGGGACGGCCGTTGACGCGGGCGCTGGCCGAGGCGGGCCAGCAGGTGACGGCGGTGTCGCGGCACGCGGCAGCAGCACCGGAAGGTGTCCGCCACGTGGTGGCCGACCTGGGCGAGCCTGCCGGCCTCGAACCCGCGCTGGCCGGCGCGAAGGCGCTGTTCCTGCTGCTCTCCGGCGACCTGCACGCCCCCGGGGCCAGGCCGGGCGACATCATCGGCCGAGCCGCGGCCGCCGGGGTCCGACGGGTCGTCCTGCTCTCCTCGCAGGGCGTGGCGACCAGGCCCTTCGGCACGACGCGCATCGCGATGCGAGCGGTGGAGGACGCACTGCGGGACTCCGGCCTGGACTGGGCGATCCTGCGGCCGGGCGGCTTCGCCTCCAACGCCCTGTGGTGGGCCGAGCCCGTCCGCACGCGGCGGGTCGTCGCCGCGCCCTTCGGCGACGTCGGGGTGCCGATCATCGACCCGGCGGACATCGCCGAGGTCGCGGCGGCCTGCCTTCTGGACGACCGGCACACCGGCGGCGTATACGAGCTGACAGGCCCGGAGTTGATCACGCCGCGCCGGCAGGCGGAGGCCATCGCCGCCGCATTGGGGTCCCCGGTGCGGTTCGACGACCTCACCCGCGACGAGGCCAAGGCCTTCATGACCCAGAGCCTGCCTGCCGAACTCGCTGACGACACCCTGGACATCCTCGGATCCCCGAACCCGGCCGAACTGCGCGTCAGCCCGGACGTGCAGCGGATCCTCGGCCGCGCCCCACGCCCCTTCGCCGACTGGGCCGCCCGCAACGTCGCCGCGTTCCGCTGAGAGCCGCCTTCCGACGGGTGAGTTACCGATCACCGAGGCGGGCGACCCCAGAACGAGCAGTGGTGTGCGGAATCCACGCCGGCGGGATGGATTCCGCCCAATCCGGGAGCGAGCGACCGCACCGACCTCGCGTCAGGTGACGAAGGGCGCAGGACGGGCCAGGTCGGGGCCCCGGGGGCGTTCGGGTCTCCGGTGCGCGCGAAGTGTGCGCTCCGGCTTCGCCCCCCGGCTGGAGCGCTATCGGGCCCTGGTCGGCACGGCGACCGGCGGGCGCGTGCCGAACATGACGGTGGCTCACGGATGACCGACCGAGGGACTGTCGATGTCGATGTCGATGACCCCGAGCCCTTTCCCGTCCAGGGCCTCCGTGCAGGCCCGTCGGCGCGGACACCGGGCAAGATCCACGAATGGTCACCCTCCGCGTTTAGACGGCCGGGATTTGGTAACAAAGAGTAGCAACAGCAAGTCAACACCCGGCGAAAGGCAGGAACATGAACCTCGTTGCCGTCCTCATCCTCGTCGTGGCCCTCGTCCTCGTCGGCCTTCTGATCGTGGCTCCGAGCGCCACCGTCCGGCGCAACCCCTTCCCGGGGCGCCGAGCGCGGGCAGACCATCGCCGCTCGGGCGCTCCCCGGTCGGCCCGAGTACCCGGTCAGCGGGACGTCTGGCACCACGCGCGCTGACCCCGGGGTGGACTGCCGCCGCACGCCCCGCCGTCAGACCGGCGGCAGGGGCGGTGGCGGGCCCTGTGCGAGGATCCGGGCCGCGGCAAACTCCTCGCGGGAGGCCTGTTCGGCCAGGTCCAGGTAGCCGTACGCGTCGTCGCCGACCGGGATCCGCAGCGGTGTCGGGCCCTCGGCCCCGACGATGGACAGAACCCGCGCGGCGAAGTCCTCGGGGCGTCCCGTCTCGGGGTTTTCCGCGAGGCCGCGGGCGCCCTCGAGCATCTCGCGGTTGGTCACGTCGTATGCCGGGATCCGGCGCCGTGCCTCCGCCATGGACGTGCCGTAGCGCGTGGCGAACATGCCCGGTTCCACCACCGTGACCCGGATGTTGTGCGGGGCGGCCTCGATGGCCAGCGCCTGGCTCATGCCCTCCAGGGCGTGCTTCCCGGCGACATAGGCGCCCATGCCCGGGAACGCGATCCGGCCGACCACGGAAGAGATGTTGACGACGTGGCCGTGGCCCTGGGCCCGCATCAGCGGCAGGACGAGCCGCGTGAGCCGCCATGGGCCCACGACCAGGGTCTCCAACTGGTCGCGCAGTTCGGCGTCCGACACCTCCTCCACCGCGCCGAACAGTCCGATGCCCGCGTTGTTGACGAGGATGTCGATGCCGCCGAGACCGTCGGCGGCTCTGCGGACGGCTTCCTCGCAGGAGGCGGCGTCCCGCAGTTCGAGCGGGATCGGGACGATGCGGCCGGGCCAGGTGGCGGCGAGGCCCTCCAGGTCGGCGGTCTTGCGGGCGGTGACCGCCAGTTCGTCCCCGGCCCGGGCCGCGGCCGAGGCCAGCGCGCGTCCGAGGCCGGAGGAGCATCCCGTGAGCAGCCAGCGTCGTCCCATCGTTACCCCCGTGACGAGCGAGTGTTCCGGACCGTGGTGGTGACGGTCATGGTCGTGGGACGGCGGCCCGCGGTCATCCCTCCCCGCGGGGGCGTGCGGAGGCGCGCGGGCGCACCTGCGGGCGCGCACGGCGCGGGCCGCCCGTGCCGAGGCGGGACCGCGGCGGCCCGGCGCTCTACCGGTCAGACGGATTCGGTCGCGAAGAGCTCCAGGTGGGCGCAGTGCGGGCAGCGGTACGCCTCGATGCGCCGCCGGGGCCTGCCCAGCCGTTTGGCACCGCCGAACAGGCCGCGTTCCAGCGGCCCGGCGATCCAGCGCGCGTACCCCCGCGCCCCCTCCCCGGCGTCCTCGACGAAACCCGGCTCCAGGCCGACGCCACCGCAGTACGTACATCTCATCGCTTCCACGGAGCGAGTGTAGGAAGCGGGCCGCCCCGCCTCGCGCCCTGGTGCCCCGGCGGGAAAGGGATCCAGAATGGGCGATCCGATACGGTTCCTGTACGAACAGGCCGGTGAGGTGCTGCGGAGCTTCCGTGAGCGCCGCCAGCGCCGCGTGGGTGAGGATGCCGGTGACCGTACGGGCCCTCGGGATGTCCTCTCAGATGCGCAGGGCGGGTCCCAGCGCCTCCTCCGGTCCGGCGTCCTCCAAGAGGAACGCCGCGAGGTGGCCCGGCAGTACGTCGTCGGCGATGTCCAGGACCGGGGCCAGCTCCTCCTCCGTGAACCGGGGAACCAGCGGGGCCAGCAGCGCCGCGACCGCCGGGGACCGGCGGTCGTCGGTCTCGGTGAACCCGCCGGAGCCGATCTCGTGCAGTGCGGCGCCGGCCTCGCCCGGCGACCGTACGCCCGAGTCGGCCACGATCAGCAGCGGCCACACCAGGGCGGTGTTCTCCGGGTAGGTACGGGCCTTCGCCACCCCCGCCGGCGCTCCCCGGAGCAGGGCGGCCCGCACCGGGGTCACGGCATCGGCCTCCCCGCGGGCGCGCACCAGGTCGAGGGCCAGGGCGGCCGCGCGTGCGTAGCCGTGTGCGGCCAGGGAGGCTTCCAGCGCGAGGCCCAGCGTGACGAGGTTCGGATCGCGTTCGGGTGCGGCGGCCCGCTGCGCGGAGAGGTACGCCGGGGAGGGCCCGGAAGCCCGAAGCCCTGGATCGTTGACGGCAGGGACCGCGGCGGCGGTGTCAGACCGCTGAAGTATCCTTCCCGCCACCGCACACCGACTCGGAGGAACCAGAGAATTGTCCGGCCTGTCAGCTTTCCCACTGCCCTTTCACGCATCCCGTTCCATATCGTTCGCGACACCCCGGACGCTGCGGGAACTTCAGATGATGCAGTGCAGCTCACACATTCGGGCGAAGCCGGGCTGGTTCGACAAGATGAACGATGCCGACGTCGTCGCCAGATGGACGCAGGAAGCGGTCGCCCAGGGCCTCACCGAAGCACAGGTTCGCCATGTACTTGCCGAACTTCTGCATTACGCCGCGCTGCGGGACGGACGAACCGGCATCGAGATGTCCGGCGTCGACGGGGTGTGGCAGTCGGACGCGCTGGTCGGCGAAAAGCTCAGGTCCCGGCTGAGCAAGGCCGTTCAGGTGCTGGAACAAGTCCCCGAAGCGGAACAGGACTGGCATCCCGGCTCCGACGGCCAGGTACTGAATCTGGTTCACCCCTCGCTGTTCTGCCTGGTGAGAGAGGTGAGCGGCGCGCCCGAGCGGGCTTGGCGGAATCCGACGGACCGGTATTCGAAGTACGAGTTCTCGGAGAAATTCCAGTGGCTGCCCACGGACGTCGACGTCAGTGACGACGGCGATGTCGCCTTCCGTTCGTACGTCAACAACATCCACCCCGACCTTCACAGCGAACTCGCGTCCGTCCTGCCGGATTTGTTCGCGCGCATGCTGCCACTGCTGGAGAACGTGCTCACCGATCTGCGCCATCCGCGGCCCTTGCGCATCGAGGCCGATCCTTACGGGTGGTACGACTCGGAACCGGAGTACCCGAGCAAATCCTCCTACGGCGATGACGGGGCCTACGCGGAAGCCCTCAGTGCGTGGGAACAGGCCCAGGACGACTGGTGGGAGAACCGCCGCCCGGTCATCCCGGACGCCCCGGCCTTCACGCCTCCCGAGCTGCCCGACGCATCCGCCCGGGTCGACCTGCGCGGCCGCCGCCTGCAGGTCATCGTGAAGCTCGCCACCATTCACCTCACCCCGGACAAGCCCGAGTACCCCGGCGGTTCCTGGCACGTCGAGGGAATGATGAACGAGCGGATCGTCTCGACCGGCATCTACTACTGGGACAGCGAGAACACCACCGAAAGCCGGCTGAGCTTCCGGGCGGCGCTCGACGACCCGAACTACGAGCAGAACGACGACAACGGCGTGCGCGAGGTCTACGGCTTGGAGGACGAGGACGCGCTGAACCAGATGCTGGGATCGACGTCGACCCCGGCGGGCCGTTGCCTGGCGTTCCCGAACATCCTGCAACACCGCGTCAGCCCGTTCCGCCTCACGGACACCACCCGCCCGGGACACCGCAAAATTCTCGCGTTCTTCCTGGTCGACCCGTCGGAGACGATCGTCTCGACGTCAGATGTGCCGCCGCAACAACCATGGTCCGACACGTCGACCATGACTCTCGAACAGGCCAAGGCCTACCGCGAACAGCTCATGCAGGAACGCAAGTTCTTCGTCGACGAACACAACGAGCAGCTGTACGAACGGGAATTCTCCCTCTGCGAGCACTGAGACCCGGCCCTCGACCCGCCGGAGCAGTTCGTCCGCCTTCGCCCGGTGCCTGTCGCGCAGCCCCGGTCGCCACCCCCGTCACCCGGACATACGCTGGCCGTACGGGGAGGCGGCCACGGGCCGCCCTCACAAGAACACCGCGTTGCCGATGGCTCAGGCACCATCGCGCTTGCCGGCCGTGTTGCCCCCTTTCATCGACCGTTGACGGTCGTGAACCGCGCCGGCACTCTCCGCTGCTTTCCCTGCGACCAGGGAGTCGCAATGACAAGACTTTCTCGTACACGCCGTCGAGCCGTGGCCATTGCGGCAACGCTGATGGCCGGAGGAATGGTGTTGGGGGCGGGCTCAACGGCGTCCGCCGCCGTCTCGTCCAGCCTTCCCGCCGAGGTCAGCCCGGCGGACCAGGCGGCCCTGCTGAGCGACACCAATGCGATACGCCAGACGGAAGGCGCGCCACCCATCGCCTGGGACGCGGCTCTCGCCTCGGGCTCGCAGTCATGGGCCGACAACCCCTCTTCCCACGCCAGTGGGCTCGCGCATGACACGAGCTTCAACAACGGCGCCGAGAACATGTCGGGCGCCGGACCGTCCCAGGCCGTATCGCAGTGGGGCGGAGAGAAGGCCGCCTATGACGCGGCCGGCCCGAACTGGGACACGAACAGCCCCGGCTACAGGAACTGGGGCCACTACTGGAACATGGTCCAGAAGAACTACACGAAGATGGGGTGCGGTGCCGCAGCCGGCGTGACGGTCTGCCGCTACGCCTGACAGGACCGCAACCATACGTACGGAGAGCTTCCGGATCGCCACCGACCGCTTACGGCCGCACTCGACGGCCTGGGCGAATTCCCGCAGGCGCGCATCGCCACGAAACACGGACCGCCGGGAAATCCGTCGAACACGGGCCCGGCGATGCCGTAAGGTGGGGTTCACCGACGCGGGGTGGAGCAGCTCGGTAGCTCGCTGGGCTCATAACCCAGAGGTCGCAGGTTCAAATCCTGTCCCCGCTACTACCCGGAAGGGCCCGGATCCTCAAAGGATCCGGGCCCTTCTGCCGTACTCGGACCGCCTCATCCCGTTTGCCCCGGAGAGGCGTGAACCGGCTCAGAAGTGGTAGACGCAGGGGGTCCGCGCGTTGGCGGGACAAGGAGGTTCTCATGATTGTCCTCGGCGTTATTCTGCTGATCCTCGGCTTCGTCTTCGGGATGTCGATCCTGTGGACGATCGGCCTGATCCTCCTCCTGGTGGGTCTGGTTCTTTGGGTGCTCGGCGCTGTGGGGCACGCGGTCGGAGGCCGACGGCACTATTGGTGACGGTGAGGGCACCGAGCCGTACGCGTTCTCCCGCCTGTCGGGAAGCAGTGTCGTGATCCACGCGTTGTCAACCGCTCAGACCCGCCGGTGCTGCACCGGCGGGTCTGAGCGCGGGCTGTCCGGGGCGAGGTCTTCACCGACCACGGAAAGCACGAAGGCGTGGCCGGCAGGGTCGGCGTATCGGCGCCGGGTGGTGCGGCTGCCCGGCAAGCCGCCGCCGTCCTCCGCGTCCACCGGGCGGGCGCCGAGGGCCACGGCCTCGCGCTCGGCCTCGTCGAGGCATCGCGCCGCGACGAGGATGTGCACGTGGGCCTGTTGGGACCCCTCCGGGAGCGGCCAGCTCGGCGGGACGTGGTCCGGATCGCGGCGGACTCCGAGCACCACGCCGGCGCCGCCGGTGACGAGGAGGAGTTCCCCGTCACCGGGCGCCGGCCCTGTCGTGGCACCGAGCAGTTCGGCGTAGAACCGTGCCAGCAGCTCGGGCTCGGCAGTGTCCAGGACGAGAACGGTTGTCTTGGGTACGGTCATGCACTCCGTTTGCCCTGTGTCGCCGCCCGTACACGGCACGTGCCCGCAGTCGGCGGCTCTACGATGCGAACCGGCCGTTGCGCCCGATCACTCATGAGGAGCGGGAGCGGATACGCAGTCCGATCTCCCGTTCCTGGTCACCCGACACGGCTCCCATGTCCTCGACGTCGAAGTGTCCGGCGAGCGCGGCCTGCACGCGCTCCACCGCACGGGGGCTTCCCTGGAGGGTGACTTCGGCAGTGCCCTTCAGCCGAACGGGGACCGCCTGGCCCTCTGCCGATTCCGTCGGCTTCGCCGCATCGAGGGTCGCGCTCCAGACAGTCGCGGCCTGACCGCCCCGCACTGCGCTGCCCGCCCCGGTGTCTGCGGGGAAGGAACGCTCGAGCAGGTCGAGGAGGGCGCGCGCGTCCTCCTCGGAGCAGTCGCCGACCGCCACCACGACTTCGGCCACCGGGTTGTCCTTGTTCTGGCTGTCCATCGAGGACCTCTCTCCTGCCGTGCAGCTCGGTGCGGAGCCTGAGACCGGGTAGCCGCGCCGGCCGCCGGCCGGGCACCGGCCGCGCGCGTCGGGGTCGACCCCGGAGGCGGCGCCTCCACGCTCACACAGGGAACCGGACCGCGCATCATTTGCCTCACGGAGGGTGCGACCCCTGAGCCTCGGCAACGCGGCGAGGCGAGGCGCACGACGGAATGCGGCCCCGCGACGCCGAGGCGCCGGGGGCCGCATCCTGTCACCCGCGAGCCCTGAGGGGACTCAACGGGGCGGCGTCAGGTCCTGTCGCGCTTGTCGCGCAGGGAGTCCATTGCTCCACGAGCGCGTTCCTCGGTCTCGCTCAGGGCTTCCTTCGCCTTGCCCTTGGCCTGGTCCGTCTTGCCCTCGGCCTTCATCCGGTCGCTGCCGGTGACCTTGCCGACGGTCTCCTTGGCCTTGCCCTTCGCCTGGTCCATCTTTCCCTTGTCAGTCATGACGAACTCCTTCGGTGTGGGGATCCCAACGGGCTCAAACTAGATGAAACCGGACGATTACGCGCAGTGGAGACGGAGGCGGCAGTCGTCCGGCGGGCTTCGGCTTTCGTCGCAGCCCACCTCCGACAGCCGCCTGCCCCGTCGTCCTCCTGGCATGCGCAAGGATCCGAGATCCCTGTCATGCGACCCGCCCGTGGCTGCGGCCCACCCGGCAGTCGGTCGGCCGACAGGGCCGAGTGGCGGAGCTCCGGGTGCCGGGGTCGGGGTGGGCGGGCACAGTGGGCGCGGAGGGGGGAAGGCGGCGCGGGCGGCGCCGCGCACGCGGGACGGCACGTACTGCGTGACGCGGGCTCGCGGCCGGGCCACGGTACGGGAGAACGGGAGCACGGCGATGACATCGGACGCACCCATGCAGCTCGGCATGGTCGGACTCGGCCGGATGGGTGCCAACCTGGTGCGCCGGCTCATGCAGGACGGCCATCGGTGCGTCGTCAACGACGTCAGCCCCGATGCCGTACGGGCGCTGGAAGGGGAGGGCGCGACGCCGGCCTTCTCGCTGGAGGAGCTCGTCGAGCGGCTGGAACCGCCCCGCGCCGTGTGGCTGATGGTGCCGGCGGGCGTGGTCCAGGAGACCCTGGACCGACTGGTCGGGCTCCTGGGGCCGGACGACACGGTCATCGACGGCGGCAACTCCTACTACCGGGACGACATCACCCGGGCCCGGTCCCTCGCAGATCGCGGCATCCACTACGTCGACTGCGGCACCTCGGGCGGCGTCTGGGGCCTGGAACGCGGCTACTGCCTCATGATCGGCGGCGAGCGGGGTCCGGTGGAACGGCTCGGCCCCCTCTTCCGCACCATCGCGCCCGGCACCGGCAGCGCCGAGCCCACCCCCAGCCGGACCCGGACCGACGGCACCGCCTCGCACGGCTACCTCCACTGCGGTCCCAGCGGCGCCGGCCACTTCGTCAAGATGGTCCACAACGGTGTGGAGTACGGAATGATGGCCGCCATCGCCGAGGGCCTCGCCATCATCAAGCACGCCGACGCCGGCCTGCGCACGCGTACCACCGACGCCGAGACCGCACCCCTGTCCGATCCCGAGGCCTACCAGTACGAGATCGACGTGGCCGAAGTCGCCGAGGTGTGGCGCCGCGGGTCCGTCGTCGGCTCGTGGCTGGTCGACCTCACCGCCGACGCCCTGGCCCGCTCCCCCCGGCTCGACGACTTCACGGGCCGCGTGTCCGACTCCGGTGAAGGGCGCTGGACCGTGCTGGCGGCCATCGAGGAGAGCGTGCCCGCCCCGGTGATCAGCGCCTCCCTCTACGAACGCTACGAGTCCAGGGGGCTGGGCGAGTTCACCGCCAAGGTGCTGTCCGCCATGCGCAGCGAGTTCGGCGGCCATGCCGAGAAGCGCCCCGGCGCGGACGCGTGAGGGGGCCCGCCGTGGACACGGATTCCGACACTTCCCGGACCCGGACCCGGACCCGGAACCAGACCCGGCCGCGCCCCGCCGACCACGTCGTCGTGCTCTTCGGCGCGACGGGTGACCTCGCCAGGCGCAAACTGCTGCCGGGCCTCTTCCACCTCGCCAAGGCCGGGCTCCTGCCGCAGCGCTACCGCATCGTCGGCTCGGCCCCGGCGGCCGAGGCCCTGAGCGACGAGCAGTTCCGCGCCCACGCGCGCCAGGCCGTGGCGGAGTTCGGCCGCTCGCGCCCCGAGGGCCCTGAGTGGCAGGAGTTCGAGGCCGCCCTGTCCTTCGGCGCGGCCGACACGGACGCGACCGAGCCGCTGGTGACGGCGGTGCGCGAGGCCGAGCAGGCCGTCGGCGGCACTCCCAGGCGGTTGTTCCACCTCGCCGTCCCGCCCGTCGCGTTCACCTCCGTCGTCGAGCTGCTCGGGGCCACGGGGCTGGCCCGGGACGCGCGCGTCATCGTCGAGAAGCCCTTCGGGACGGACCTCGCGTCCGCCCGCGCGCTCAACGCGGCCATCCACGCCGTCTTCGACGAGTCCCGGGTGTTCCGCATCGACCACTTCCTCGGCAAGGAGGCGGTGGACAACATCCTCGCCCTGCGGTTCGCCAACGGGCTCTTCGAGCCGCTCTGGAACCGCGAGCACATCAGCCACGTGCAGATCGACGTGCCCGAGCAGATCGACATCCAGGGCCGCGCCCACTTCTTCGAGGGCACCGGAACCTTCCGCGACATGGTCGTCACGCACCTGTTCCAGCTGCTCGGATTCGTGGCGATGGAGCCGCCGGTCGCCCTCGAAGCGCAGTCGCTCCGGGACGAGCAGGTCAAGGTCTTCCGCAGCATGCGGCCCCTGGACCCCGCCCGCGTCGTACGCGGGCAGTACAGCGGCTACCGCGCCGAGCAGGGGGTCGATCCGGCCTCGGACACCGAGACCTTCGTCGCGCTGCGCGTCGACATCGACAACTGGCGCTGGGCCGGCGTGCCCTTCCACCTGCGCTCGGGCAAGGCGCTGGCCGAGGGCCGGCACGTCGTCACCCTCGGCCTGCGCGAGCCCGTGCTGGGCATGTTCCCCCTGGACGCCCGGGAGGCGGCGGACGGCCGCGCCAACGAACTCGTCATCGACTTCGCCGACCCCGGCTCCATCACCGCCCGCTTCCTCGCAAAGGAACCCGGCCCCACCATGCAGCTCGCGGAAGCCGACATGGTCTTCGGCTACCAGAGCTCCTTCACCACCGAGAACGCCCTGGAGGCGTACGAGCACCTCATCCTGCAGGCCATGCTCGGCGACCAGTCCCTCTTCACCCGGTCCGACGGCATCGAACGCCTGTGGGAGGTCTCCGCGCCGCTGCTGGACGCGCCTCCACCCGTCGTCCCGTACGAGCCCGGATCCTGGGGGCCCGAGGCCATCACCTCCCTCGCCGCCCCCTACCGGTGGCACCTGCCCGAACGACACCGGCCCGCCGGGCGGTGAGGCGACGCATGCTGGGACTTCCCGATCACATCAGCGCCTGCCTCTTCGACCTCGACGGCGTACTCACACGGACCGCGAAGGTCCACGCGGCCGCCTGGAAAGAGATGTTCGACGACTACCTGCGGCGGCGGGCCGAGCGCGACGGTTCGCCCTTCGTGCCGTTCGACGCCGTGCACGACTACGACGAGTACGTGGACGGCCGCCCCCGCGAGGACGGCGTACGCACCTTCCTCGCCTCTCGCGGCATCACGCTGCCCGATGGCACGGGGAGTGACGGCCCCGACCAGGAGACGGTCCACGGCCTCGGCACCCGCAAGAACGACCTGGTGCTCCGCGCCATCCGCGAGCAGGGCGTCGAGTCCTACGAGGGCTCCGTGGCCTACGTGCGCGCCGCACGCGACGCGGGCCTGCGCCGCGCCGTCGTCTCCTCCAGTGCCAACTGCCGCGACGTGCTGGTCGCGGCCGGCATCGAGGACCTCTTCGAAGAGCGTGTCGACGGCATCACCATCGTCGAGCAGGGACTGCGCGGCAAACCCTCCCCCGACAGCTACCTGGCGGCCGCCCGCCTCTTCGGCACCGACCCCCAGGATGCCGCGGTGTTCGAGGACGCACTGGCCGGGGTGGCCGCCGGCAAGTCGGGCGGCTTCGGTTTCGTCGTCGGCGTCGACCGCACCGGTCAGGCGGCCGAACTGCGAGCGCACGGCGCCGATGTCGTCGTCTCCGACCTCTCCGAGCTGCTGGACCGCTGATGATCACTCACGAGAACTTCGCGACCGAGCCCTGGCAGCTGCGGGAGACGGCCCTCGACCTCGCCGTCCTCGCGCAGAGCGAATCCGTGTTCGCCCAGTCCAACGGCCATCTCGGCTGGCGCGGCAACCTCGACGAGGGCGAGCCCCACGGCCTGCCGGGCTCCTACCTCAACAGCGTCTACGCGAGCCGCCCGCTCCCCTACGCCGAGGCCGGGTACGGGTATCCGGAGTCAGGGCAGACAACCGTCAACGTCACCGACGGCAAGGTCATCCGGCTGCTGGTCGACGACCACCCCTTCGACCTGCGCTACGGCGAACTCCTCTCCCACGAACGGGTCCTGGACTTCCGCACCGGCGTCCTGAGCCGGTCCGCGGAGTGGACCACGCCCTCCGGGCGGACGGTACGCCTGACCTCGCACCGCATCGTCTCCCTCGCGCAGCGGGCCGTCGCGGCGATCTCGTACAGCGTCGAGACCGTCAACGGTCCGGCCACCATCGCCGTGCAGTCCGAGCTCGTCGCCAACGAGCAGCTGCCCACCGCCTCCGACGACCCGCGCATGGCCGCCGCCGTCGAATCCCCGCTGCTCCCCGAGGAGCACTACGCGCACGGCACCCGGCTGCGCCTCGTCCACTGCACGGCCACGAGCGGGCAGCGCGTCGCGGTGGCGGCCGACCACCTCGTGCAAGGCCCCGCCGGCACCGCGTGGGCCGCCGAGAGCGAGCCGGACGTCGCCCGCCTGACCGTGACCGCCACCCTCGAACCCGGACAACGGCTCGAACTCGTCAAGTTCGTGGCCTACGGCTGGTCGGCGGAGCGCTCCCTGCCCGCCGTGCGCGACCAGGTGGAGGGCGGGCTGGCAGGGGCCCGCACCACAGGGTGGCAGGGACTGCTCGACGCACAGCGGGCCTGCCTGGACGAGTTCTGGTCCTCTGCCGACGTCGAGGTGGAGGGCGACGAAGAGGTCCAGCAGGCCGTCCGGTTCGGCCTCTTCCACCTTTACCAGGCCTCCGCGCGCGGCGAGCGGCGCCCCATCCCGGCCAAGGGCCTCACGGGCACCGGCTACGACGGCCACGCCTTCTGGGACACCGAGTCCTTCGTCCTGCCCGTCCTCACCCACACCGCGCCGTACGCCGTCGCCTCCGCACTCGCCTGGCGGCATTCCACGCTCCCCCGCGCGCTGGAGCGAGCCCGTCAACTCGGCCTGGACGGCGCGGCCTTCCCCTGGCGTACGATCAACGGCGCCGAGTGCTCGGCCTACTGGCCTGCCGGAACCGTCGCCTTCCACGTCAACGCCGACATCGCCGCGGCCGTCGAGCGGTACGTGTTCGCCGCCGGCGACCGGGAGTTCTACCGCGGTCCCGGACTCGACCTGCTGGTGCACACCGCGCGGCTCTGGCGCTCGCTCGGCCACTTCGACGCCGACGGCGTCTTCCACATCGACGGGGTCACCGGTCCCGACGAGTACAGCGCCATCGCACGCGACAACCTCTACACCAACGCCATGGCCCGGCGGAACCTCCTCGCCGCAGCGGACGCCGTATCGCGCCACCCGGACCGGGCACCGGACCTCGGCGTCGACGCCGAGGAGATCGCGGACTGGCGCAACACCGCCGAGCGGACGGCCATCCCCTACAACCAGCGGCTCCGGGTGCACGAGCAGTCGGACGGCTTCACCGACCAGGAGCCCTGGGACTTCGACGGCACCTCCGAGGACCAGTACCCGCTGCTGCTGCACTTCCCGTACTTCGACCTGTACCGCAAGCAGGTCGTCAAGCAGGCGGATCTGGTCCTGGCCATGTTCACGTGCCCGGACGAGTTCACCGCCGAGGAGAAGGCCCGCAACTTCGCCTACTACGAGCAGCTGACGGTCAGGGACTCCTCCCTCTCCGCCTGCTGCCAGGCCGTGCTCGCCGCCGAGACCGGCCACCTGCGCCTCGCCTGGGCCTATACCCGCGAGGCGGCGCTGATGGACCTGGACGACCTCGAACACAACACGCGGGACGGCCTCCACATGGCCTCGCTCGCCGGCACCTGGATCGGCCTGGTCCAGGGCCTCGGCGGGCTGCGGCTCATCCGTCCGGCCCCGGACGCGCCCCCGCAGGACCGGCCGTCCGGGATCCCGCAGGCCGAGGAACCGCCGGCTCCCCTGCGCTTCACGCCGCGCCTGCCGTCCTCGCTGACCCGGCTGGCCTTCAACGTCCGTTTCCAGGAGCGGCTGATCCGCGTCGTCATGGGCCAGTCGACGGCCCGCTACACGCTCCTGTCCGGAGAGCCCCTCACGGTGTTGCATCACGGCACCCGGGTCGCGCTCACCGTGGACACGCCGACGGACCTGCCCGTCCCGCCCGCACCCGACTCCCCCGAACCCCGCCAGCCCAAGGGCCGTGCGCCCGGCACCTGAGGTGCGGGGCCCGCAGTCGCCGCCTCAGGGCCGCTCCGGGCCGGTCGCCGCCGCACGCGGAGGCCATGCCGAGGGATCCAGCAGGCCGAGGACGTAGGCACGGGCGACCAGAGCGGGGCGGTTGGGTACGTCGAGGCGTCGGCAGAGGCGGGTCACGTGGTAGTTGACCCCGTCGACGGTGAGGCCCACCTCGCGGGCGATGGCCGATCCCGACGCCCCCGCCGCGACGAGCGGCAGGATGCGCGCCTCCTGGGGGCTCAGGCCGTCGGCCGGGTCCTCCGGAGGCAGTCCGGGCCGGCCTCCGCCCGTTTCCCCGGTCAGCTCCTCGGTCAGCGAGACCAGCAGGCGGGGGATGTCGTCCTGCGGATCGGAGACCGGTTCGACGGTGACCCGGCCGTGGCGGGCCGTTCCCCGGACCTGCCAGCTCACTTCGACCGGGTAGCGGGACCTGCGGCGCGAGCGCAGGGCCTCGTCCAGTCTGTGCAGCTGCCGGTCGTTGGTCGGAGTGAGGATGTCGAGGAGCCGGCGGCCTTCCAGTTTTCCCGGTTGGAGCTGCCACGCGGAGGCGAACGCGGGGTTCGCGCCGAGGATCAGGCCGTACGCGTCGCTGATCGCCAGTGCCACGGGCGCCCGGTCGAACAGGCTGACGAAACGCGACCGCCAGGCGGCCGCCGCCTCGCCCGGCGCACGCCCCGACGGCTCTGTCACGCGCTCTCCCCCTGCCACGGCCGACTGCCTCCGATCAAGGCCCGGAACGCAAAACACCCCTACAAGAATAGGTAGTCGACGCACGCCATCGCCCCGGCGGTCGCGTCACCGTGGACACACCACGGCTGACGTGACCAGAAGAGGCAGACGCCATGAATGAATCGCACACCACCGGCACCGGACCCTTCGACGACGCCGCCGCGCACCCGCCGGTCGTCGACGTGAGCGACTCGGGGATGACGAGCACCCCCCTGCAGACGGCCATGGGGCACGCCCGCCGGCTCGGTCCGGTCTTCGTCCAGCGCTTCCACGACCGGGAGACCGTGTTCGTGAGCTCGGCGGCGCTGGTGGAGGAACTCTCCGACGAGCAGCGCTTCGTCAAGGGCATCGGCCCGGCGCTGGAGAACGTACGCGAGGTCGCCGCCGACGGACTGTTCACCGCGTACAACGACGAACCCAACTGGGCCAAGGCGCACGACATCCTGCTCCCGGCCTTCGCCCTCACCTCGATGCGCACCTACCACCCGCACATGCTGCGGGTCGCCCAGCGGCTCATCGGCTCCTGGGACGCCCGGTTCGCCGCGGGCACCGACGTGTCGGCCCCGGTGGAGGTCGCCGAGGACATGACCCGGATGACCCTGGACACCATCGGCCTGTCCGGCTTCGGCTACGACTTCGCCTCCTTCGGGCGTGAGCAGGCGCACCCGTTCGTCCAGGCACTCGTCCGGGCGCTCGCCCACAGCCAGGCCAAGCTCGGCCGGGTGCCCGGCGCGGACCACACCGCCGAGGACGAGGCGTTCGCCGCGGACGCCGCCTACCTGGCCCGGGTCGTCGACGAGGTGATCGAGCAGCGCAAGGCCTCGGGGGACACCTCGACCGACGATCTGCTGGGCCTGATGCTGGGCTCCCCGCATCCCCGGTCCGGCGAGGCGCTCGACGAGGCGAACATCAGGAACCAGGTGATCACGTTCCTGATCGCCGGCCACGAGACGACTTCGGGCGCCCTCTCGTTCGCGCTGTACCACCTCATGAAGAACCCGGCGGTGCTGCACCTGGCCCAGGCCGAGACCGACGCGCTGTGGGGAGACGACCCCGACCCCGAGCCCTCCTTCGAGGACGTCGGCAGGCTGCGCTACGTACGCCAGGTCCTGGGCGAGACGCTGCGACTGTGGCCCACCGCCGCCGCGTTCGCACGCGAGGCGCGCGCCGACACCGTGATCGGCGGCCGCCACCCGGTCAAGGCCGGGCAGCGGATGCTGGTGCTGACCCCGATGCTGCACCGCGACCCGGTGTGGGGCGACAACGTCGAGGAGTTCGACCCGGACCGGTTCGCCGCCGAGGCGGAGGCGGCCCGTTCCCCGCACGCGTACAAGCCGTTCGGGACCGGGGAACGCGCCTGCATCGGACGGCAGTTCGCCCTCCACGAGGCGACGATGCTGCTGGGCATGCTGGTGCACCGCTACCGCTTCGTCGACCAGGGGCGGTACGAGCTGCGCATCAAGGAGACGCTCACGCTCAAGCCCGACGGGTTCACGATGTCCCTGGCCCGGCGTACCCCGGCCGACCGCTCCCGCAACCTCGCGGCCCTCGGTGCGGTCCTCCCGGCCGGCCACGGGGAAGACACCGAGGCGCCTGCGACGGGCGCCTCCCCCACCCGGGCCGTTCCCGGCACGACGCTGACGCTGCTGCACGGGTCCAACTTCGGCACCTGTCGCACGTACGCCGAAGAACTGGCCGAAACGGCGGCGGAACTGGGCTTCGAGGCACGTGTCGCGCCGCTCGACGACCACCGCGACGGCGGGCTGCCGACGGACGGGCCCGTGGTCGTCGTCGCCGCCTCGTACAACGGACGACCCACCGACGACGCGGCCGGATTCGTCTCCTGGCTGGCGCAGGCGGGACCCGGCGCCGCGGAAGGCGTGCACTACGCCGTCCTGGGCGTCGGGGACCGCAACTGGGCCGCCACCTACCAGCAGGTGCCCGCGCTCATCGACGGCCGCCTCGCCTCGGCGGGTGCGGCGCGGCTGATGGACCGCGCCGAGGCCGACGCCTCCGGGGACCTCGCGGGAGCGGTACGCGGCTTCACCGCAGCCCTGCGCCGGACGCTGCTGGAGCGCTACGGCGACCCGGCGTCCGTGGCTCCCTCCGGGGCTCCGGACTCATCCGGCCCCGCGTACGACATCGTCGAGATCACGGATGGGCCGCTCGACGCGCTGGCCCGACGCCACGGCCTCCGGCCGATGACGGTGACGCAGACCGGGGATCTCGCCGACCTCGGCCACCCGGCGGGCAGGTCGAAGCGCTTCCTGCGCGTCAGGCTTCCCGAAGGGGTCCGCTACCGCACCGCCGACCACCTCGCCGTCCTCCCGGCCAACGACCCCGACCAGGTGGAGCGGGCGGCCCGGGTCCTGGGCGCCGACCCGGGCTCGGTGCTGAACATCCGGGCCCACCGCCCCGGCCGGACCACCCTGCCGCTCGACCGCCCCGTCACCGTACGCGAGCTGCTCGCCCGGTACGTCGAGCTCCAGGCCCCGGTGACGGCCGAGCAGGCGGCGGTCCTCGCGGCGCACGACCCGTGCCCGCCGGAGAAGGCCGCGCTGGAACGGATCGCGGCGCAGGCCGCGGGAGCCGACGGAGCCCGCCGGGGCTCCCTCGTGGACCTCGTCGAGGCGCACCCCGCGCTGCGGGGCCGGCTGCCGTGGCCCGTACTGCTGGAACTGCTGGAGCCGATGCGGCCCCGCCACTACTCCATCTCCTCGTCGCCGTCGGCAGGTCCGGAGCAGGCCGACCTGATGATCTCGCTGCTCGAAGCCCCTCACCGCTCCGGCCGGGGCGGCGTGTTCCGCGGAGCGGGCTCCTCGTACCTGCACCGGGTGCGTCCCGGCGACACGGTCCTCGCGCGGGTGCAGCCGTGCCGGGAGGCTTTCCGTGTTCCGCACGACGAGCGGACCCCGGTCATCATGATCGGCGCGGGTACCGGCCTCGCGCCCTTCCGGGGGGCGATCGCCGACCGTCGGGCGCTGCGTGCTTCGGGAGCCGAACTGGCACCGGCGCTCTGCTACTTCGGCTGCGATCACCCGGATGTGGACTACCTCCACCGGGCGGAGCTGGAGGACGCCGAGCGCCACGGCGCCGTCTCCATGCGCCCCGCCTTCTCGCTGGCGCCCGAAGGCGGGGTCCGCTTCGTACAGCACCGGATCGAGGCGGAGGGCGAGGAGGTCTGGCGGTTGACCGAGGCGGGCGCCCGCATCCACGTCTGCGGGGACGGCTCCCGCATGGCCCCGGGCGTCCGCGAAGCGTTCCGGCGGCTGTACGTCCGGCACAGCGGGAAGGACGGGGCGGCGGCCTCGGAGTGGCTGCGAGGGCTGATGGCCGACGGCCGGTACGTGGAGGACGTCTACGTGGGCGGCTGACCGGCCGGGGCTCTGTATCCGGCCGATGCGTAGATGTCGTCGTCGATTGGCCGGATTCTGAGACAACCCCGAGTCGTGCCGGTTAGCCTTCACGAAAGTTCGCAGGACTCACGCGTACACGGCGGAGGCGACACATGACGACGAAAATGTGGATCGATCCGAGGAGCCGCTGGAAGGCCACGGGGCAGCTTCAATCGGACGGTAGTCTGCGGAACGCCACCGTGGATGACAACAACGGGATCACGAGGGAACGCAACCACACCTTCTCCTCGGAAAGCGATTTCATCTCCTGGGTCAGGCGGCACACCAACTGAGGCTTGCCTCAAGATGTTTGCGCAGACCAGGGCCGCGGTCACCTGGCCGGCCATGGGGACGCGGGCGTTGGGGGCCTTGACCTGACCGAGGCCAAGGCCCCCAGGCAATAGCGTCATCACCCGGGATTCCATCCGGCGTCGGCCACGTTTCCACGGAATTGCCGACCGGAAAGGTCCACCGGGGATTTTGAATTCCGGTCAGGGAATCGCATCACGGACTTGTGGCGCGGATCGCCGATTGGGCTCAGGCCGCGGTGGGGGTCGCGCGCCGGGCGAGGGCGTCGGACATCTTCAAGGTGACGTAGAGCGAGCCCGCCAGGGTGACGACGAGCAGCGCACCCACCGCGAATACGCTGCCGGTGGAGACGGCGGGCGGGCTGCCCGCCTCGGAACGGGCGGAGCCGCTGAGGAAGGGGACCACGCCCAGTACCGCGATCCCGAGGACGACCTCTCCCCAGACGACCTTGGGGAAGTGCCGCAGGGTCAGACGCAGCAGCGAGGAAGCGTCATCGTCCCGGCGGGCTTTGACGATGCGGGGCATCAGCCAGAACTGGTTGACGGCGCCGGCCGCCACCATGCCGATCACGAGAAGGATCTTGACCAGCACGAAGAGCCCGTAGGTCGTCGTCCACAGCTGGCTGATCGAGCCGACGTGCTTCCAGCCCAGCCACAATCCCGAAGTGAGCACCGCGCCGACGCAGACGAGGGCGACGAGCGAGAAGCGGCGCCATATGTCGGCCCACAGCAGACCCGCGTTCTCCCCCAGCCGGCGGCGGGAGGCGGCGAGGCCGGCGAGGAAGGCCAGGCCGCCGATCCAGACCACGCCGCTGACGATGTGGACCTGGCCGAACACGAGGTCCAGCACTTTGTCCGCGTTCTTGGGCGCGGTGGCCGGCACCGCCGCGATGAGCGTCACGGCGAGGCTGGGCGGCAGGGCCGTCAGCGCGACCGCGTTCAAGTGCCGCCGCGCACGCGGCAGGAACAGTGCGATCAGGACGGCGGAGGCGAGCAGCAGCACGATGTTCTGGACGAGGTAGACAGTGCCCTGGGCGATCCAGGCGCCCTTCCCCGCCGGGGCCCGGAGGAAGTCCCAGATCCGCGCCGGCGAGAGCGCGTCGCCGAACGGCATGCCCTTTCCTGCCCGGGCCAGCCGGGCTGCGAGCTGGAAGTATCCCGCGACGAGCAGGACCACCCCGGCCCAGGCCAGGTAACTCGCCGCTCTTCGTCTGGTGACCTCCACGTCGTCGCCGTGGCTCGTGGCCTCGCGCAGGGAGGGACGTACCGAGGCCGCGTACGTGACCGTCGAGCCGATGGCCCCGGACAGCCCGATGAAATATCCGGCCTTGGTGAGTACTCTCCAGGACGCGGGCATGGTGTAGCCGGCCGAGGCGGCCAGATGTATGAGCTGCATAAGGTGAGGCTAACCTAAGTGACGCGGGGCTCATCGGCATCCGCCCGGACATGGTTGAACCTTTACCAGCCTCCTCACCGCGCCTCCCGCGGACGCCACGGCAGTGGGAGTGATGCGCCCAGGGGTGTGGCAGAAGCCCGGGGCACCTGCCCGTCGGGCCGGCCCTGCAGCGGGTCAGGGCCCGGGTTCAGGGTCGGGGCCGGGTTCGCGAAGGCGGCCCGGGATCGGGGCGAGCCGTTGCCGGGCCCCCGCGCCGACCCCGGCGAGGATGGGTGGCGAACCAGATGGGTGGCGAACCACTCGTCGGTCGGCGGCTGCACCCACCCACGGTCCGCGCTGATCAGCGCTGCCCGGGCAGGGCGACAGCCGGGTGTCCGGCGACCTGCCCGCACACGAAAAGAGGCCTGATCGTGCAGCTCACCCTCCTCGGCGCCACCGGCCCCATCGGCCGGCAGGTACTCCAGCAGGCCCTCGCAGCCGGGCACCGGGTCACCGCACTGGTCCGTGACCCGGCCCGACTGCCGCAGCGCGACCACGAGCGCGTCACCGTCGTCATCGGCGACGCCGCGTCGGCCGCGGACCTCGAAGAGGCGGCACGGGGCAGTCAGGCCCTCATCTGTGCCCTCGGACCGGGCAGGGACTTCAAGTCCACTCTCGCCACCCGCACGGCCGGTCCCGTCCTGGAAGCCATGTCCGCGGCCGGCGTGGAGCGTCTCGTCTGGCTCTCGGCTCTCGGCTCGGGCGACACCTCCCGGCACCAGTCCCACTTCCAGGCCGCGGCATCGAAGCTGGTGATGGGCACGCTCATGGCGGACAAAGGCATCGCCGATGAAACCATCGCCCGCAGCGACCGCGACTGGACCATCGCCCTGCCCGTCATGTTCGGCGACGGCCCGGCCACGGGGGCCTACCGGACGATCCCGCTGGACGGAACCGAGGGACGTACCGGCGGGAGGATCAACCGTGCCGACGTCGCGGACTTCCTGCTCTCCGCGGCTACCAGCGGCCTGTGGGCCCGCCGGCGCGTCATCCTCACGCGCTGAGCCGCCGCTCGCGCAGTACGCCGCGCGGGGTTGTCGCGGCGGACGCCGACCACCAGCAGGGCGCACGCGACCGCGAGGAGCGGCCCGGGCGTGAACGGGAGGACCACGGCCCGGCTCGAACGGGCCGGCCCGGTTGGCCAAAAGGGTCCGGCGGCCTGTCACCGCATCGCGTCGGTGATGCGGAAGCGCAGTCGGCAGATCACCGCGTCGGTGTCGCGGCGTACGGCGTGCGCGACGACGGATCCGCGCTGGTTCTGCAGGAGCCGCTGCCACAGGTGCGCCGGCTCGGTCTCCGGGATCAGTACGGTGACCTGCGCGCCCGCGTGGGTGGCGGTGAGCTCGCGCACGTACTCCGAGACGGGGCGGCCGAGCGCGCGGGTCGGCGAGGTGACCTCGACGAGCTCGACTCCCGGGTCCCACAACTCCCAGTCGCGGCGCAGGGCCTCGGCGTTCTTGCGGTCCTCGGGCGCGGAGTGCGTGACGGTGACGGCGAACACCTCGTCCCCCATCGAGCGGGCGGCGGTCAGCGCCTGCCGGGTCAGCTTCGAGAGCCCGGAAACGGGTACGACGACCAGCGAGCGGGACGTCGTCGGGGGCTGCGGGATACGGCCGATCTCCAGGCGCTCCCCGATCTGCCCGTACGTCCGCCGGATCTTCTCGAAGCCGAGGACCAGCAGCGGGAGGGCGAGGACGATGACCCAGGCGCCTTCGGTGAACTTGGTGGCGGTCACGACGAGGGCCGCGACACCGGTGAGGATCGCGCCGAAGGCGTTGAGGACCGCCTTGTTGCCCCAGCCCGCGGGGCGTTCGGTGTACCAGTGGCGGACCATCCCGACCTGGCAGATGGTGAAACCGACGAACACGCCGATCGCGAAGAGCGGTACGAGGGTGTTGGTGTCGCCGCCGGAGAAGACCAGCAGGGCCGCCGAGATCGCGGCCAGCGCGAGCACGCCGTGGCGATGGACCTGGCGATCGGCCTTCAAGGCGAACAGGTGCGGCAGGTAGTTGTCGCGGGCCAGCAGGCTCATCAGTACGGGCAGTCCGCCGAAGGAAGTGTTGGCGGCGAGCGCGAGCAGCACCATCGTGGCGAACTGGACCACGTAGAAAGCGATGTTGTGCCCGAAGGAGGCGTCCGCGAGCTGCGCGAGGACGGTCACGCCCTCGACGGGCTGGAGGTGGAAGCGGCCGATGAGGATCGACAGGCCGGTCAGCATCACGCCGAGCAGGGCCCCGAGCGCGACCTCGGTGCGCTGGGCGCGGCGGGCGGCCGGGGCGCGGAAGGACGGCACGGCGTTGGCGACGGCCTCGACGCCCGTCAGGGCGGAGCAGCCGGCCGCGAAGGCCTTCAGCAGCAGGAGCGCGCCGACCGTGGTCGCGCCTTCGCCGAGCGCCGAGGCGTGCCCGGCGGCGGAAGCGGTGCTGACCGGCCCGTCCCGGAACAGCCCGACGGTGATCATGGCGAGGATCGAGCCGACGAACAGGGCCGTCGGCAGCAGGAAGGCCTTGGCCGAGTCGACGACCCCGCGCAGATTGACGGCGGTGACCAGGAGGAGGACGCCGAGGCACATCCAGACCCGCTCCCCGTACAGCCCCGGGAAGGCGGAGGTCAGGGCGGCCGCGCCGGCCGTGACCGACACGGCGACGTTCAGCACGTAGTCCAGGATCAGCGAGGCCGCGGCCACCAGGCCGGTACGGCGGCCGAGGTGCCGCTTGGCGACGGCGTACGAGCCGCCGCCGTCCGGGAACGCGGCGATGACCTGCCGGTACGAGGCCACCAGCACCGCCAGCAGCGCGGCGATGGCGAGCGTGACGGGAAGGGTGAACCCCATCCCGTACGCGCCGGCGGCCGCGAGCACCAGAACGATCGACTCCGGCCCGTACGCCACGGACGCCATCGCGTCGAGGGACAGTGCCGACAGCCCTTGGAGGGCCGTGAGCTTGTGACGGGCGTCGGCTCCCGTATCGGGAGGCTCCTCCGTGCCGGGGACCGAGGCCGCCGTGTCTCGTTTGCCTAGCTGAGTGGCCATGTTGCCGGTCCCTCCGATTGAGCGAAGACGAGGGACAGCGTGGGGGCGAGAACGCGGCGTGACCAGCCCTCTTGGCGCACTCCATACGCGGGCGCGTCCACTCTTCACGCACTCCTGACGGCCTGGCCGGCAGTGGTGTTCCGTCGGTGGCGATCGTCGTCCTGAGCCAACCGCGGCGTGCATTGACGCGTCGTTGTCGATCGCTTGACGGCTCTCCGTACACGGCCGTCAAGGATCCGCCAATTCCCCTGGGTGTCCGGGGAATCACTCAGAGCGGGCGGTAAATTCCTGCCCGTTCCGCCACCGGGGAGCCGCTCCCCTTCGGGCCGCGACACATGCGGCCAGGGGCGCTCTGCCGATATCCACCAGAAGGCCACTCCATGTCCTCCGCTGCCGCGCAGCACACTCCCCCAGGTCTCGTGACTCCGCCTCGGTCACCTGTGCCCCGGCCGCCCCGCAGGCGTCCGGGCCCCGCGAACATGCTGGAGCCCGAGCAGCTCGCGGCCTCGGCCCGCGAGGCGGTGCACAAGCTCCACCCACGTGAACTCGTCCGCAAACCGGTGCTGTTCGTCGTCGCCGTCGGCTCCGTGCTCACCACGCTCTCCGCGCTCCTGCATCCGTCGGTCTTCACCTGGGTCATCAGCGTCTGGCTCTGGCTGACCGTGCTCTTCGCGAACCTCGCCGAAGCCGTGGCCGAAGGCCGGGGCCGCGCCCAGGCCGAGTCGCTGCGCAAGGCCCGTACGGACACGGTGGCGCTGCGGCTGCAGCACTGGACGTACGGAACGAACCTGCGCCACGCGCCCACCGAGGCCGTCTCGCCGGCCGAACTCCAGCCGTTCGACTTCGTGTTGATCGAGGCGGGCGAGACGGTCCCGGCCGACGGGGACGTCGTGGACGGCGCCGCCATGATCGACGAGTCCGCCGTCACCGGCGAATCGGCGCCCGTACTGCGGGAGTCGGGCGGCGACCGCTCCGGGGTCACGGGCGGTACGACCGTCCTGTCCGACTCCATCGTCGTACGGGTCACCTCCCGCCCGGGCCACAGCTTCATCGACCGGATGATCGCCCTGGTCGAGGGCGCCAGCCGGCAGAAGACCCCGAACGAGATCGCGCTGAACATCCTGCTCGCCGCCATGACGGTGATCTTCGTCCTGGTCGTGGTCACCATCCAGCCGATGGCCGCGCACGCGCGCGCCGCCCAGTCCACGGCCGTACTGGTCGCCCTCCTCGTCACGCTCATCCCCACCACCATCGGCGCCCTGCTCTCGGCCATCGGCATCGCCGGCATGGACCGCCTCGTCCAGCGCAACGTCCTGGCGATGAGCGGCCGGGCCGTGGAAGCTGCCGGCGATGTGAACACCCTGCTCCTCGACAAGACCGGCACCATCACCACCGGCAACCGCGAAGCCGAGCGCTTCGTCCCGCTGCCCGGCATCGACCACGGCAAGCTCGCCGACGCCGCCCAACTGTCGTCCCTCGCCGACGACACCCCCGAGGGCCGCTCCGTCGTCGCCCTCGCCGAGCGGTACGGCCTGACGGCACCCGCGGAGCACGAGCTTAGCAACCCGCGCTTCGTCCACTTCAGCGCCAGGACCCGGATGAGCGGCATCAACCTGAGCTGGGACAACGGCACCGGCTGCGCCATCCGCAAGGGAGCCGTACAGGAGGTCTGCGCCTGGGTGACGATGCGGGGCGGGGACGTACTGCCCGAGGCCGCCGACCGGTCTGCGCGGGTGTCCCGGTCGGGCGGCACGCCGCTGCTCGTCGCCGTCCACGACTGGGAAGGGCCACGGGTCCTGGGAATCATCCACCTCAAGGACGTCGTCAAGGACGGCATCCGGGAACGGTTCGCCGAGCTGCGCAGCATGGGAATCCGTACGGTCATGGTGACCGGCGACAATCCGCTGACCGCGGCCGCGATCGCCGCCGAGGCCGGTGTCGACGAGTACCTCGCCGAGGCCACTCCCGAGGACAAACTCGCGCTGATCAAACGGGAGCAGGAGGGCGGAAAGCTCGTCGCGATGACGGGCGACGGTACGAACGACGCGCCCGCGCTGGCACAGGCGGACGTCGGCGTGGCGATGAACACGGGCACCTCGGCAGCCAAAGAGGCCGGGAACATGGTGGACCTCGACTCCAACCCCACCAAGCTCATCGAGATCGTGCGGATCGGCAAACAGCTGCTCATCACGCGCGGCGCCCTGACCACGTTCTCCATCACCAACGACGTCGCGAAATACTTCGCGATCATCCCGGCGATGTTCACGTCCGCATACCCGGGACTCGGCGCGCTCAACGTCATGGGGCTGCACAGCCCCACCTCGGCCATCACCTCGGCGATCATCTTCAACGCCCTGATCATCGTGGCCCTGATCCCCCTCGCGCTGCGCGGCGTCCGCTACACCCCGGCCTCCGCCCACGACCTGCTGCGCCGCAACCTCGCCGTGTACGGGCTCGGCGGCCTCGTCCTGCCCTTCGTCGGCATCAAGCTCATCGACCTCGCGGTCTCCGCCGTCCCGGGCCTCGGATAGTCCCGCCCCCGTACGCACGTAGGCCGCCCGGTCGCAGCGCCCGCTTGAGGCTGCGAGCCGAGCGGCCCTTGTGTAGTGCGACGCCCACGAGCCTCGACGTCCCTTCTTTACGCGTCCCTTCCGCGCCCTGTCCGACTTTGACGCCGCCCTGACGACTCCCCGTCACCGCACGTCAGGGGCGTGTCAAAGGCACGTCCGGCACCTTGCCCGGCCGCATGCCGATGCGCTGGGACGGCTCCATGAACAGCGGTCCGCGCTACGAAGACCGGCCACCGCCATGGCGAAGCCGTGCCGTGACGGCGTCGGCGCAGCCGGCAGCGCCCGCTGCCCGCCCGACCCTCTGATTCGGGCCGCGCGTCATCCGCTCCACGCACCTGCCTCCTGTTCACTGAATCCCGCGGCAGCGGCGGCGTAGGAGCTCCCCCCTCTCCCCGCATGACCTGAGCCCACGCCCCGCGCTCCGCGCCGGGTGAGGGGCGTACGCCTCATGCCTGTATCCGGGAACCCGACATGTCTTCCACCCTTTCCGGCCGTACCGTCCTCGTCACCGGGGCCACCTCCGGCATCGGCTTCGAAGCCGCCCGCATGCTCGCCGAGAGCGGCGCCACCGTTCTCCTCCACGGCCGCACCGCCGAACGGTGGGCATCGAAGGGGCTCTCCTGCGCCCGCTCGCCGCCGACTTCTCCCGCTTGGAGGAGGTCGAGAACCTCGGCGCCGCTGTCGTCCGCGACCACCCCCTGCTGCACGCGCCGGTCAACAACGCCGCCATGGCCGCCCCCGAGCGCCACACCCTCACCGCCGACGGCAACGAGAGCGCGTTCCAGGTGAACTTCCTGGCCCACTACCTCCTCACCAACCTGCCGGCGCCGGCGCTGACCAGCGACCCGGGCGGCCGCGTCGTCAACGGCTCCTCCTACGACCGCTCCGAGCGCGTCGCCCCGGCCCCGGCCGCCACCGAGGACCGCACCGTCAAGCGCCTCGACAAGCTCGCCGACCTCCTCGTCGGCCACGCCGTCCGAAGGACTGCGGTGGCTCAGATCACGGCGAGCCGGTCCACCAGCAGTTCCACCCTCCGGTCGGCGTCCCCCGGCGGCAGCCGTCCCGCGCGGGTCAGGGTCGCCAGGCCGTGCAGGGACGCCCAGAACAGCTCGGTGAACAGCGCCGGGTGGACGCCGTCCCCGGCGGCCTCGCCGAGGTTCTCCAGCAGGGCGGCGAAGGCGTCCTTGAGGGGCTCCGGGGTGTCCTCCTGCGCGAACGCCAGGCCGCCGTCGAGCTGGAACATGGCGTCGTAGACCGCCGGGTTGCGTTCGGCGTAGCCGAGGTAGGTGCGGGCGAGGGTGGTGACCCGGGCGCGCGGACCGTCCGCGGCGGAGGCCGCGGCTCTCAGCGCCGCGGCCATCTCGGCGGCGCCCGCGAGGGCGACGGCGCCGATGATCTCGCGTTTGCCGCGGAAGTGGCTGTAGAGGACGGGCTGGCTGTACTCGATGCGCTCGGCGAGCCGGCGGGTGGTGACCGCGTCCCAGCCCTGCTGCTCTGCGAGTTCGCGGGCCGTTGCCAAGATGAGGCGCTCGCGGCCCGCCCGTTCGCGCTCCTTGCGTTCCTGTACCGACATGATTCGATCCTAGCACCGCTAGACAATCGAGCGGCAGCAGTAATAGCGTTGCCTCGACAGCTAGCACCGCTAGATTTCTGGAGGGGTCGCCATGCTCAACGCACTCGAGGTCTTCACCACCGTGGTCGTCGGCGTGATGGTGGGGGTGGAGTTCTCCGTCGCGTTCTTCGTCAACCCGATCCTCGACGGCCTCCCCGGCGACAACGGCCTGCGCGGCCGCACCCATGGGGCCCGGCTGCTCGGCGCCGTGATGCCGTTCTGGTACATCGGCTCGCTCGCCCTCGCCGCGGTCTGGGCTGTCGCCGGCCGGAACCACGACGGCGCCGTCCTCGTCGTCACCGCCGCCGCCCTGCTGATCCTCAGCGTGGTGATGTCGATCCTTCTGCTCGTCCCGATCAACAATCGGGTCAAGACCTGGACCGCCGACGGTCTGCCGGCCGACTGGAAGCAGCAGATGAACCGCTGGGACCGCTTCCACCACGTCCGCGTCGCCGTCATCATCGCCGCCTTCGCCCTGCTGGTCACCGCCCTTGCCTGAGCGCCTCTGCCGGCCGGCCCCGGCACGAGATCCAGGCGATGGCCGCGTCCCTGAGACGGGAACGCGGCCGTCGCCATGAGACGGGCTGCTGAGGGACCACAGGTCAGAGCCCCGGTACAGGACGTGCGGGGTGTGATCCGCGGCCGCCGGCCCGGGGCGGGGCGGTCACTCGCCCGGGCCGTCGAGCGCCCGGCTGCGGAGGAGCTTCTTGTCCGGCTTGCCCGCGTCGGTCAGGGGCAGCGCGTCGACGAACTCGATGCTCGAGGGCTCGTACATGGCGCCCTTCCGTTCCCGGACCATGGCGCGCAGCTCCTTCTCGCCGACCTCGCCGCCCGGCGCGCGGACGACGACCGCGTGGACCCGCTCCATGAGATTGGCGTCGGGGACCCCGAGCACCGCGCTCTGCAGGACCTGCGGATGGGAGTTCAGGACGTCCTCCAGCTCCACCGTGTACACGTGGCCTCCCACCACCACGATCAGGTCCTTCAGCCGGTCCACGATCGTGACGTAGCCGTCCGCGTCGGCGAAGCCGACGTCGCCGGTGTGCAGCCAACCGTCCCGCAGCACCTCGGCGGTGAGCTCGGGCTGCTTCCAGTACCCCTTCATCACGTGCGGGGAACGTACGCATATCTCGCCGCGCTCGCCGGCGGGCAGGTGCCGTCCGCCGGCGTCACGGACGGCGACCTCGACGCCCTCGATGATCTTCCCGGCGGTTCGCAGCAGCTCCGGGCGCCGCGGATCATGGTCTTCGGGCGGGAGCATGCTGATCCCGCCGGCCTCGTTCTGGCCGTAGAACTGGTTCAGCACGGGGCCGAAGCGCCGGACCGCAGCCGCGAGGCGGGTCGGGGAGGAGGCGCAGCCTCCGTAGGTGAGCGAGCGCAGGCCGGAGGTGTCGGTACGGTCGACCTCGGGGTGGTCCATCAACTGGTAGAGGAGCGGCGGCAGCAGGAACACGTGGGAGATGCGCTCGCGCTCGAGGGCGGCGAGCACGGCACCCGCCTCGAACTCGTCCAGCAGGACGACGGTGCCGCCGCGGTGCAGCGTGGTGTCCGCCATGAGGCCCGCCGCATGCGCGAGGGTGGTGCACACCAGGGTCCTGACCGGTCCGCCCTCGGACCACTCCGATCCGACCGGCACCCACTGCTCGAAGGTCGTGCAGATGGCCTTGGGATGGCCAGTGGTCCCACCGGTGTGACGGATGATGCAGATGTCCTGCGCAAGCGCCGAGCCCGGGAACGCCTCGGTGGACTCCTCGGCGGCGAGCGTCACCAGGTCCGGGCCCGCGCCGACGCCTCCCCCGAGAACCAGCACCCGCACCGACGGCACCCGCCGGGACAGTTCGGCGGCGCGCTCGCGGTGGGCCGGGTCGACGATCAGCGCCCGGGTCTCGACGTCCCGGAGGATGTCGGCGTGCACGTCGGCCGAGAGGCCGGCGTAGAGATGGTTCACGGCGCAGCCGAGCAGGCCGGCGGCGTAGCGGGCAGCGATCGTCTCGGGAAGGTTGCCGGCGAGGAGGGTGACCGTCTGACCGCGCCGCACCCCCTGGGAGCGCAGCGCCCGGGCCATCCCGTAGACGAGGCCGCGTAATTCACCCGCGCTCACGCGCCGGCCCCGGTGTACCAGGGCCTCGCGGCCGGGTTCGTTTCCCAGGGCGTCGAGAATCTCTTCCACGTGGCCGCGGAAGTGTTCGGTGGTGTCGTCCATACCGATCCCCATTGGTTGACTTGAGCAACTAGCGGGAGGCTAGCGGTCGGTGATCCACAAACCCAAAGCCGGACGCCGAAATCCGGCCAATGCCCACCTCCTCACCCAAACATCACCGACCTCCGGCCTGCTGTAGCCGCTCCGCCGGTCTCAAACGCAAATGAGGCGACAGGACGCCGGAGTTGCCGGACGATGACGGGCGGTGGACGGCGAGGACGACGACGTGGTGGTGAACGAGGCAGTGGTGAGGGGAACGTTGCCGGAGGCTCTGGATGCCGTGGTGTGGGACGGGCTCGAGACGCGCTCCCCGAAGGAACCGGTCGAGGACGTGGCGCGGGCGCTTCGTCGGCTCGTCTCGGCGGGGTCGGAGGCGGTGGAGGAGGACTGCTACCCGCTCGGCTCCCTCGTCACGCGGGACGGGTGCGAAACGCCGTCCGCGGCGGCGGTCGCCCTGCCGTTCGTCATCGCGCTCGCCGCCGACCCGGCCATGGGTGTACGGGTCGACCTCGTCGATCTGCTGGCGGCGATGCACTCGCCGGCCCTGGCGGGCGAGGACTGGTCGGGGGCGTGGGCTCTGCTCGCGGATCCGGAGCCTACGGTGCGACGGGCGGCGACGGCGCTGCCGGTCGGGGTCGCGCGACTGCTGGAGCGGTGGCGGGTCGAGGCGGACCCGACCGTACGGCTGCCGCTGCTGCTCGCCCTCGGCGAGGCCGCTTCCGGAGAGGCCGCCTCGGGAGAAGCCGCTCCCGAAGGAGCCGGAGAGCCCGCCCACGAGGCGCGAGCGGTCCTGGCCGACGTACTGGACGGCGATGACCCGGTGCTGTGGGTCGCCGCCGTTCACGCCTCGGCGAAGCGCGACCGAGAGCTGCCGGCCCGGCAACTGGACCGGCTGATCGAGGTGTTCTCG
The DNA here is from genome assembly GCF_042752335.1 of Streptomyces sp. NPDC059355. Lineage (NCBI taxonomy): Bacteria > Bacillati > Actinomycetota > Actinomycetes > Kitasatosporales > Streptomycetaceae > Streptomyces > Streptomyces sp. NPDC059355. The sequence goes on from NZ_JBHYXN010000046.1 coordinate 52,917, forward strand.
GACCTCGCTCTGCGACCGCGCTTCGAAAGCGTCTGGTACACCCCGGACATCGAGACTCCCTGGACCCGAGAGGACCTGGTCCGATCCACGGCGTGGCTGCTCGGACACGACCCCGAGGTGGAACTCTCCTTCACCGTAAGGCTGGTCGAGAGCGCGCAACGCTCCGGGGACGCCGCGCTGTGCCGGGAGGCACTGGATGTGGCGTGGCGGCTCCTGACCGAGCGGCGCTCCGTGGAGGCCGCCCTGCTGCCACTCGCGGGCGGGCTGCTGGCCGATCCGGACGGCGCCGTGCGGCTGCGGGCGGCCAACATCCTCGCGGTGCTGGGCCCGGCGGCCGCGCCGTACGCGGACCGGCTGGCCGACCTGCTCGACGACGACGCGTCCGACTTGTACCTCGACGGAACGGTCCGAAAAATCGCCCGGTGGGCACTGACCCGGATCGGTGACCTTCGCGGCCTCCCCGGGCTGGTCGAGCAGTTCCGCGCGCAGGAGGAGGAGCAGGGCCGCGGCTACGGCATCGGGGATCCTCGGCGACCGAGCACGCATGACGCGCTGATTCCGCTGCGCGCACACGCGGACACCCTGCTGCCCGCGATACGGGAGACGATCCGGCAATGCGGTGCCCGACGTGGTGCGACCCGCAGCTTCCTCCCGGTACTGGAAGCCTGGGGCGAGGACGCGCTGCCCGCTTTGCCCGATCTCATCCCGCTGCTGGCGGACACCTGGACTTCGACCCCTGTGATGGGGGTGCTGCGGGCGATGGGACCGGCCGCCGCCCCCGCCGTACCCGCGGTGCTCACCGGTCAGGTGCTGGACCACCCGGGCAATCACCACTTCGTCGCCTACACCGCCGCCCTTCTCGGCACCGATCGCGACGCAGCCCTGCGCCTCGTCGGCGGGGCGGTCATGAGGGCGAAGGAACCCGGGTTCGGGCCGATCGGCGAACTGGGCGGGTTCGGCCGGGACGCGGCGCCGTACGCGCAGCGGGTGCGGTTCGCGATGGAGGGCTCGACGCATTGGCCGCGGCTCACGGCGGCGATCACGCTCTGGGAGATCACGGGCCGGGTCGAACCGAGCATGCGGGTCCTGGAGGAGTTCGTCCTGCCGATCGCCGACGGCGGTGACGGCTTCGGGTTCTTCGGCGACGCCCTGCGGGCCCTGATCCGGATGGGCGAGATCAGCCCGGCGATCCGCGAAGCCCTGCTGGTGGTAAGGCGGTCGGAGCGTCGCCTGTCCGCGGACGGGGGATATCCGATGATCCTCCACGACGCGGAACTGCGCGGCCTGATCGAGAAGGCCATCGCGTGCGCGGGTCCCGGGGCGGCGGGTGGGACGCCCTGAGTCGAAAGACACGGCCTAGACGCGCAAGACCTTGCGGAGGAGCTCGCCGAACTCGGTGGGGTGCGTGGTCAGGCCGGTGTGCCCGCCGGGGAAGTGCAGGAGTTCCGTACCGAGGCTCTCGGCCAGCAGAGCGGCCGGACGGTAGGGCAGCTCGCCGCGTGAGTCCTGGCCGCAGGCGAGCACGAGCCGGCCGGACAGCGCCGCCAGCCGGTGGACGTCAGGGGCGTAGGACATGAAGCTCGGCACGATGCGCCCGACGAAGTAGGGCAGGTCGGCCATCGTCCGCTCGACCCGCGCCGCCGCCTGCGGCGGAAGCTTGATCTCGGCCTTCGGCCCATCGGCATCGCCGTCCTTCTTCAGACCCGCGGCGAACACGGCCATCGCCGGCATGAGCCCCTCGGTGCGGAGCGTCGCCTGCACGCGCTCGATGAGCACGCGATGTTCGGGGGCGTCCGGAAGGACCTCCACCACCGGCGGCTCGTGCGCAACGAGGAGTTCGACGCGTTCGGGATGAGCGGAGAGCAGGTGCAGGGCGGCGATCGCGCCCGAGCTGGAGCCGAAGACACGTGCGGGCTCACCGGGCGACAGCAGCTCCAGCATCCGGAAGGCGTCGTCGGCGTGTTCCGCCACGTGCTGCTCGGCCTCGGGGTCGTCCAGCGCGCTTCGGGACATGCCGCGCGGGTCGTAGGTCGCGACGGTGCAGGCGGCGGCCAGGTCGTCGGCGATGCCGTCGAAGGAGGCCGCGCCGCCCGTCCCTCCCGGGATCAGGAGCAGGAGCGGGCCGCGGCCGCGCACCTCGTAGTGCAGGGTCGCGCCGTTCACGCGCAGGCTGCCGGTGGTCGGGGCGGTCGTCATGCGGCGTCTCCTTCCCGGGACGGGGGCCAGTGCTCCAGGAGGGTGTGGAGGGCGTCGAGTGCGCGGATCCAGGACTCCTGTGGTGAACGCTCGTGCGCGAACCCGCCCGCGGCCTCCAGGGCGACGAAGCCGTGGAACGTGCTGCGCAGCAACCGGACCGCGTCGGTCAGGTCCGGTTCGGCCAGTCCGTAGCCGCGCAGCATGCCGTAGGTCAGCTGGATCGCGCGCCGTGGTCCGGGCGCCTTCGCGGCCAGTTCGGGGTCGATACGGATCGGAGTCTGCGTCGCCGTGTAGCGGCCCGGATGCGTGAGCGCGTACTCCCGCCAGGCGTTGGCGTACGCCACCAGCGCCTCCTTGCCTGCCCGCCCCGAGGTGGCCTCCGCGATGCGGATGGTCTTCTCGTCCGCCGCCAGCAGCGCGATCCGGCCGCGCAGATCCTCGAGGCCTCGGACATGCGCGTAGAGGCTCGCGTCCTTCACGCCCAGCCGACGCGCCACCTGCGACATGGTCACCTGGTCGAGCCCGACCTCGTCCGCCAGCTCGGCGCCTGCGACGGTCACGCGCTCAGCCGTCAGTCCTGCCCTCGCCATGCACCCTCCCGATCCGATTCCTAGGACCCCTAGCTTAAACCTAGGGGTCCTAGGAACGCGAGCGGGATATGTCGCCGTACCGCGGATGCGGACGGTTCACCGCGCTCTGGGCCACCAGGTGCGGGCCGAGGTGATCGATGCCCGCGGCCGGATCCTCGGCAGGCGCGGACAGCTGACGGAGTACCGGCCTTCATGTGCCCGGACGGGCTCTCGCGTGACCAAGATCTGGGCGGGCTCGCACGCGGTCAGGAGGGAACTGATCGGCCGCGACTTAGGACTGCAGCCGCTGTCGGCTCCGTTCCACATCCACGTTGTTCACATGCATCACAAGGGAGGTAAACCATGGGTCATCCCGTACCGCAGCGGATCGGTGCCGCAGCCGAGACAAGCCCGGGAGAGACGCGCGTGGCGGCCACGCCGTCGACCGTGCGCCAGTTGGTCGCGCTGGGCTACGAGGTCATCGTCGAGTCGGGAGCGGGCAGGGCCTCCGGTTTCTCCGACGACGCGTACGTCGCGCAGGGCGCGAAGGTCGGTGACGCCTGGGGCGCCGACATCGTCCTGAAGGTCAACGCACCGTCCAGCGACGAGATCCGGAGCCTGCGTGACGGCGCGACGCTGGTCAGCCTGATCAGCCCGGCGCTCAATCCCGGCCTGGTCGAGGAGCTCGCGCGGCGTCCCATCACGGTGCTCGCCATGGACGCGGTCCCGCGCATCTCGCGGGCCCAGTCCTTGGACGTGCTCAGCTCCATGGCCAACATCGCCGGCTACCGCGCGGTCGTCGAGGTGGCACACGCGTTCGGACGTTTCTTCACCGGTCAGGTGACCGCGGCCGGAAAGGTTCCGCCCGCCAAGGTTCTCGTCGCGGGCGCCGGCGTGGCAGGCCTTGCCGCCATCGGCGCCGCCAACAGCCTGGGCGCGATCGTCCGGGCCACCGATCCGCGGCCCGAGGTGGCGGAGCAGGTCCGTTCGCTCGGCGGCGAGTTCCTCGGCGTCGAGGTGGAGCACAAGGCCGGCACCGACGGGTACGCCAAGGCGACCTCCGAGGAATACGACCGCCGGGCCGCGGAGATCTACAGCGAGCAGGCCGCCGACGTCGACATCGTCATCACCACCGCCCTGATCCCCGGACGTCCGGCGCCGAAGCTGCTCACCGCTCAGGACGTCGCGAGCATGCGGCCCGGCAGCGTGATCGTCGACATGGCCGCGTCGCAGGGCGGGAACGTCGCCGGCACGGTCGCGGGAGAGGTGGTCGTCACCGACAACGGCGTCACGATCATCGGCTACACCGACCTGCCCGCCCGACTGCCGGCCCAGGCGTCCCAGCTGTACGGCACGAACCTCGTCAACCTGATGAAGCTGCTCACGCCGGCCAAGGACGGCCGGCACGTGATCGATTTCGAGGACGTGGTGCAGCGGTCCATGACCGTGGTGCGTGACGGCGAGACGACCTGGCCGCCGCCACCGGTACAGGTGTCCGCCGCACCGGTGGCGCAGGCGCCGGTGGCCGCGAAGCCGGTCGTACCCGAGAAGGGGCCGATGTCCCCGGCGGCCAAGTACGGGCTCGCCGGTGCCGGGATGGCGGCGCTCTTCCTGCTGACCGCATTCTCCCCGTCCCAGCTGATCGGGAACTTCACCGTATTCGTTCTCGCGATCGTCATCGGCTACTACGTCATCGGCAAGGTCCACCACGCCCTGCACACACCACTCATGTCGGTGACGAACGCCATCTCCGGGATCGTCGTCGTGGGCGCCCTCCTGCAGATCGCCCACACGGACATCACGATCACCGTGCTGTCGTCCGCCGCGATCCTGCTGGCCAGCATCAACATCTTCGGCGGATTCGCGGTCACCCGCCGCATGCTCGCCATGTTCTCGAGAGGCTGATCCCCCCATGACTGCCGCCACGGCCGCGCAGGCCGCTTACATCGTCGCCGCACTCCTGTTCATCCTCAGCCTCGCCGGACTCTCGAAGCACGAAAGCTCCCGTTCGGGGCTCGTGTTCGGCGCCTCCGGAATGGTGATCGCCCTCGCCGCCACCATCGGCCTGGCCTCGCGCAGCATCACCGCGACGGGGCTGACCCTGCTCGTCGTCGCGATGCTGATCGGCGCGGGTGTCGGGTTCTGGCGCGCCCGCGTGGTCGAGATGACCGGCATGCCCGAACTCATCGCCCTCCTGCACAGTTTCGTCGGCCTGGCCGCCGTACTCGTAGGCTGGAACGGCTACTTCGAGGTCGAGGCCGAGGGTCCCGGGCACGCCGCGGTGGCGCAGGACCTGCTCGGCATCCACCACACCGAAGTGTTCATCGGGATATTCATCGGCGCCGTCACCTTCAGCGGCTCGATCGTCGCCTACCTGAAGCTGTCGGCGCGCATCAAGTCCAGCCCGCTGGTACTGCCCGGCAAGAACCTGATCAACCTGGGCGCCCTCGCCGCGTTCGCGGTGCTGACGGTCTTCTTCGTCATCCACCCGAGCCTCGGTCTGCTCATCGCGGTCACCGCGGTGGCGCTCGCCCTCGGAGTACACCTGGTCGCCTCGATCGGCGGCGGCGACATGCCGGTCGTGGTGTCGATGCTCAACAGCTACTCCGGCTGGGCCGCGGCCGCGTCCGGCTTCCTGCTGAACAACAACCTGCTCATCGTGACCGGAGCGCTGGTCGGATCCTCCGGCGCGTACCTCTCGTACATCATGTGCCAGGCGATGAACCGCTCGTTCATCTCCGTGATCGCGGGCGGCTTCGGTGTCGAGGCTGCCGCGAGCGACGACACCGACCTCGGCGAGCACCACGAGATCACCGCCGAAGCCACCGCCGAAATGCTCCTGAACGCCTCGTCCGTCGTGATCGCCCCGGGGTACGGAATGGCCGTCGCGCAGGCCCAGTACCCGGTCGCCGAGCTGACCCGCAAGCTCCGCGAGCGAGGGGTGGACGTGCGGTTCGGCATCCACCCCGTGGCCGGACGACTTCCGGGGCACATGAACGTGCTGCTGGCGGAGGCGAAGGTGCCGTACGACATCGTCCTGGAAATGGACGAGATCAATGACGAACTCTCCGACACCACGGTCGTGCTCGTCATCGGTGCCAACGACACCGTCAACCCCGCCGCCGCCGAAGATCCCAACAGCCCCATCGCCGGTATGCCGGTACTGCGGGTGTGGGAAGCGGAGAACGTGGTCGTGTTCAAGCGCTCGATGGCGACCGGATACGCGGGCGTCGCCAATCCCCTCTTCTACCGCGACAACACCCAGATGCTCTTCGGCGATGCCAAGCAGCGGATGGAGGACATCCTCGGGGCGCTCGGATCCGACACCGCGTCGCACCGCTCGCCGGCCGCGGCCATGGCCTCGCGGTAGCCGGACGGACACACCCCGCCTTCGCGCAGGATCGGCCCGTCCGGTGGGACGGGTCGGGAGCCTCCGCGAGGGCGGGGTCCGCCATGTTCCAGCCCTTGCCTCACCTATCGATATTCGATAGATTCCCATCGTGAATCGATGGAAGGATGGGCCATGGGAAAGCTGACCGTGGGTGCGTTGCGCGCGGTGCTCGTGGTGGTGCTCACCGGAACCGTGCTCGTACAGGCGCTGATGGTGTGGACGTTGATCAGCGGCAGCGACCCGGAGGACGGGTCGATCCCACTGACTCCGCTGCGCGTGATCACGATCCTGGGCCTGGGGTCGGCCCAGGTCGTCCTGGTCTGCGTCTGGCGGCTGGTGACGATGGTGCGCCGCGGAACCGTGTTCTCCCACGCCGCCTTCCGGTACGTGGACGTCATGATCGGCGCGATCGTGTCGGCCGCCCTCGTGTGGTTCGCGGTCACGGCCGTCAATGCGCCGGGCCAGCGGGAGGACCCGGGCGTCACCGTCATCATGGGCGGGATCGGAGTGGCCATCCTGGGGGTCGCGCTCATGGTCCTCGTACTGCGGATGCTGCTCGCCCAGGCCGTCGCGCGCGACGTCGAAGCGTCGCGGATGCAGGCCGAGTTGGACGAGGTGATCTGATGCCGATCAGCGTCGACATCGACGTGATGCTGGCCAAACGGAAAATGTCCGTGGGCGAGCTCGCGGACCGCGTGGGGATCACGCCCGCCAACCTGGCGGTGCTCAAGAACGGCCGCGCCAAGGCGGTGCGCTTCGCGACGCTCGCCGCGCTCTGCGAGGTGCTGAGCTGCCAGCCGGGCGACCTGCTGCGCTGGGAGGCCGAGGACGCCGAAGACGCCGAGGCCGGCTGACCCGCCCCGGGGCGGATGTGAAATCGCCCGGCCCTGCCGGCACCACCGCGAACCCCCGCCCTTCCGGCACGGAAGGGCGGGGGTTCGCCGTTGGGCGGCCGGCCGGTCAGACGGTGCGGCCGAAGTACGCGGCGAGCCGGTCGAGCGCGGGGGCGTCCTCGGGAGCGGCCTCGGACGAACCGAACATGGCGGCCTGCGGGCGGATCTCGTCCGGGTGGTTGCCGTACCAGGTGCGGAACACCGCTTCCACGGCGTCCGGGTCGCCCGCGCGGTCCTGGCCGGTGGCGGTGGCCAGGTCCCAGCCGTGCAGGACGGCCTCCAGCAGGTGCAGGTCGGCCAAGCGCGGACCCGACCCACCGCCCGGCAGCGGCATCCGCCGCTGAAGCGCACCCGGGGTCTGCCAGGCGGCCAGGACCTCCTTGGCCCCCTCGGCGTAGACCTCTCCGGGCTGCCGCTCACCGATCCGGTCGATGGCGAACAGGGAGAATTCGGGAGCGCCGCCCTGCGCGAGCACCACGTAGTACGGGTTGCCGGCCACGAGGTGGTTGGCCAGGGCCCGCACGTCGAAGTCGTCACACGGGGTGGGCTGCCCGTACTGCGCGGGGGTGACGTTGCCCAGCAGCTGCGCCGCGTGGGTGAGCGCCTTCTCCAGCAGCTGGATGTCCTGGAACGTGATGATCGCGCCTGTCCGTGAATGGGGTGGGGGACGCCTGCGCGGCCGGACGGCCGCCAGCGCACGCCGGAACGCCTTCCGCCCCTGCCACGGGCCCGGATGCGCCGACACAGTCACCATGCCCTTCCTTGCGGACAGGTTCTGTCCGCAAGGAAGCAGGGGCCCGGACGCGAACGGGCGGGAGGAGGCACGTAGGAAATGGTCCGCAGGTCGGATCGGGATCAGTTCGCGTGCTGGTACGTCGAGTAGGTCAGGTACCCCGCGTCGCCGCCCTGGTAAAAGGTGGCCTCGTCCACCGGGGCTACGGGCAGTGCGAGGCGCAGTCGCTCGACCAGGTCGGGGTTGGCGATGTAGGCGCGGCCGAAGCTGATGAGGTCGGCGCCCTGCCCGAGCCAGTGGTCCGCGTCGGCCCGGCCGGTCTGCTTCGGTCCCATCGGGAGGGTCGGGTTCACGATGAGGGTGCCCGGCCAGGCACGGCGGAGGCCGAGGAGCACGTGTTCGTCGATGGTGGCTTCGAGGTGGACGTAGGCCACTTCGAGGCGGGCGAGCTCGGTGAGCAGCGCGGTGTAGAGCTCGGGGACTTCGGTCTCCGCGACGCCCCAGAACGTCCCGCCCGGGGAGAGGCGGATGCCGGTCCTGGCGCCGCCGACGGCATCGACGGTGGCGGCCGTCGCCTCGACGGCGAACCGGATCCGGTTGGCCGACGAGCCTCCGTAGCGGTCCGTACGCAGGTTGGCGTTCGAGGAGAGGAACTGCGAGATCAGGTAGCCGTTGGCGCCGTGCAGCTCCACGCCGTCGAAGCCGGCGTCGACGGCGCGGCGGGCGGCCTCGGCATACGACCGGGTGTGCTCGGGCACCTCGCCGGTGTCCAGCGCGCGCGGCACGGGCGCCGGCCGAGGTCCGGCCGGGGTGAACACGTCGCCTGTGGCGGGTACGGCGGAGGGCCCGACCGGCTGCATGCCGGTGGTGTCGGGGTGCGAGACGCGGCCGCCGTGCATGATCTGGGCGAAGATCCGTCCGCCGTTGGCGTGTACCGCGGCGGTCACCGGGCGCCACGCGTCGACCTGGCCATCGGTGTGCAGCCCCGGGGTACCCGGATTGGACTGCCCGATCAGGCTCGGCTGAACCCCCTCGGTCACGATCAGACCGGCGGTCGCCCGCTGGGCGTAGTACGTGGCCATCGACGGTGTGGCCAGACCGTCCGCGGTGGCCCGGACCCGTGACATCGGGGCCATCACCACCCGGTTCGGCAGGGTCAGGTCACCGAGTCGATTGCTGTCGAAGAGTGTTGACACCGTAAGGCTCCTTCGCGATCCGCAGCGCCCGCAAGAGTCGGGCACAGCAGCTACGCTAAAATCTGACATTGACGTCAGAGGCAAGCTGTGTGCCGCGGATCACAGCCGGGAGGGCGAGATGCGTATCGGGGAGCTCGCGGCGCGGGCCGGAGTCAGCGTCCGGTCGCTGCGGTACTACGAAGAGCAGGGGCTGCTCACCAGTACCCGCAGCGCCGGCGGACAGCGGCACTACACGGACGACGAGGTGGAGCGCGTCGCGTTCGTCCAGCGGCTGTACGCGGCGGGCCTGTCCAGCCGGACCATCGCCGAACTGCTGCCGTGCGTCGACGCGCCCAGCGAGGAGAACTCCGACGCCGCGCTGGAGCGGATGCTCCAGGAACGCGACCGGCTCTCCGAGCACATCACCGGCCTCATCCATACCCGCGACGCACTCGACCGGCTGATGGCCACGGCTCAGGCGCACCGTGAGGGGCTGCGTCCTTCCGCGACCGCCTCCTGAAACCTGACGCGATGACCCTCGCGGCGATCAGGTGCCGGCAGGTGTCATGGGGCGGCCCGCCGGGTCGTCCTTCGCGGTCTGCCCCGCGGTGCGGTGGGTGCGTTCGACGGACTGACCCCAGTACGTTCCGGTGATCATGAGAACGGCGCCCAGGAAGGCCCACGGGGTGAGCCGTTCGCCGCCGAGGGTGATCCCGACCGCGACCGCCCAGATCGGTTCGGTGCCCAGAAGGAGGCTGGCCCGGCTGGCGGAGGTGCGTTGCACGGCCCAGGTCTGGGCGAGGAACGCGAACACGCTGCAGAACAGGGCGAGATAGATCAGCTGGGTCCAGGTGGTGGCGCTGCTCCGGGCGAGGTCCGGCAGGTGGGCGATGGCCGGCGGCAGGCACAGCACCGACCCGACGACGGTCTGGGCCGTCGTCAGGTGCAACGGGTCCACGGCGCGGCCGGCGGTGAGCCTTCCGACGAGCGCGACGTGCCCGGCCCGGACGACCGCGGCGGCGAGCATCAGCCCGTCCCCCGGTCGAAGGGCGTGCAGTCCGGTGCCGGAGATGAGCAGCCCGACGGCCAGGACGCAGAGGCCGGCGGCGAGGAAGAACGTCACCGGCATTCCCGGGCGTCCCCCGGTCCGGTCCATGAGCGGTGTCAGCACGATCGTCAAACTGATGATCAGTCCGGCGTTGGCGGCGCTGGTGTGCGCCACCCCGTACGTCTCCAGCACGAGAACGGCCGCTTGGGTGACCCCCAGGAGGGACCCGATGCGGATCTCCGCACGCGTCCAGGGGCGCGTCCGGCGGCGTGCGGCGACCAGGGCGCCACACGCCAGCGCGGAGATCGCGTACCGGGCGAACAGGACCACCAGGACCGGAAGGACGACGGTGGCCGTCTTGGCTGCCAGATAACTGGAACCCCAGACGAGCGCAACCAGCAGGAGTACCGCATCGGTACGGCGGGCAACAGGCATGCCCACACGCTGCACGATCGATGATGTTGAAGGCTACGACCAACTTCTTAAAGCAACCTGTAGCAGCACTACACTGTGCGCATGGATGAGCGGCAGCTGCGGATCCTGCGGGAGCTCGGGGAACTGGGGAGTGTCACGGCGGTCGCCGAGGCACTGCACGTGACCCCTTCCGCGATCTCGCAGCAGCTGAGGCTGCTGCAGCGGTCGATTCCCGTCCCGCTGACCGAACGCGCCGGGCGGCGGGTGGTGCTCACCGACGCCGGGCAGGCCCTGGCCGGGGCGGCCATCGAGGTGGAGGCCGCTCTGGCCCGGGCCCGGCACACCATCACCGACTTCGCGGAGCAACCCGAAGGCAGCGTGTCGATGTCCGCGTTCCACAGCGCGGGCTCCGCGTTCTTCCCCCTGATGCTGCGCAGCCTCGCCGGCCCGGACCGCCCCCGCCTGACCCTCGCCGACGAAGACGTCGCCCAGGACCGCTTCCCCACTCTCACCCGCGATTACGATCTCGTGCTCGCCCACCGCCTCGACCACGGTCCGCCGTGGCCGCGCACCGTGACCGCCACCACCCTGCTGCACGAGCCCCTCGATGTCGCCCTGCCCGTCGGCCACCCGCTCGCCTCCCGTCCCTGGCTCTCGCCACAGGACGTGGCCGCCAGCCCTGGATCACGGTCCACGACGGCTTCCCGCTCATGGCCACCATCGAGGCCATCGCCGGCGCCGCCAACCGCCGGCTCGACATCGTCCACCGCATCAACGAGTTCGCGGTGGTGGCCGAGGCCGTGGCCGCCGGCGGCGGCTTGGCGTTGATGCCGCGCTGGACCGCCCGCGTGCACCCCGAAGTCGTCCTCAGGCCGTTGAGCGGGGTGCACGCCCGACGCCGCATCGACGTGCTCCACCGGCCCGAGCGCACCGCACGAAGAGCCGTCCGTACGGTCCTCGCCGAGCTGCACCGCGCCGCCGCGGCGATCCAGGGCCAAGACACCCGTGCCCTCCCGCCGGATGGCGGCACCCGCGCCGGCTGACCCGTACGCCCGCGCCCCCCACACCGATCACGGGCCGCGCTCTCTGCGTCGTCGTGGTGGTCCGGCCGGATCAGCCCAGCAGCGGCGCGGTGATGCTCCGCAGCCGGTCGGCGTGCCGATAGTGGTGCCCTGTCATCCCTGCTGCCCGGGCGGCCGAGACATGGCCGAGCGTGTCGTCGACGAACAGGCACCTGCGCGGATCCGCACCGGCCAGCCGGGCCGCCGCTTCGAAGACCCGGGGGTCCGGCTTCGCGGCCCCGAGGCGGGCGGTGTTGACCACCGCGTCGAACGCTTCGGCCAGGTCCAGCGCGACGAGATCGTCCTCCAGCCGTGTGGTGGCGTTGGACACCAGGACCACGGGCACCCGGCCGCGGACCCCCGCCAGGAGGTCCAGGACGGCGCGGTCGAGGCGGCCGGTCAAGGCGCTCCATTTCTCGACGAGTTCCGCGGCTCGATCGGCCGACCCGCAGACCCCGGCGAGGTCCGAAGCCGTCTGGGCCCGCCAATGATCGTCACTGATCGCCCCGGTGACCGCCGCATCCAACAGGCCGGGGCGGAACGCCGCAGCCGCGAGCGTCCCCTCGGGCAACCCCGCAGCACGGTCGAGCGCGGTCATGCCGTCCGGATCCCACAGGCGCGGCACCCCGTCGAAGTCGCAGAGCACGGCGTCGAAAGGCGGGTCGCTCATGCCGCTGATCTTGCCAGACCACCGCTGACCGGCATTGGGCGGCGCTCTGGCCGACGTGGAGCCAATCGTCATTTAAGATTCAAGACGGCCGCTGGGCTGCGGCTCGTCACCCTGCGCGGCGGCCGTGGAACGGTCAGGCCGGCCGGTCGACGAGAGCGGCCTGAGTCAGAGCCCTGGTCCCGATGGGGACCACATGACGCTGATCATGAAGATCCCGGGGAATCGTGTGACCACCGGCGTGCGTCTCAGTGGCGTGGGGCGCCCAGCCCACCCGCCCACGAACAAGAAGACCCCCAGGGAGAAGTGAGGGATGCCAGTGATCTGCGTCGGAGGCATGATCGGAATCGGCAAGACGAGTGTCGCCGAACTGCTCGCCAAGGAGCTGGGCAGTGAAGTCTTCTACGAGAGCGTGGACGACAACCCGATCCTTCCGCTCTTCTACACGGCGAGCCCCGAAGAGATCCAGGCGAAGCGCTACCCCTTCCTGCTCCAGCTGTACTTCCTGCAGACGCGGTTCGCCGCGATCAAGGAGGCGTACAAGCAGGGCGACAACGTCCTCGACCGGTCCATCTACGAGGACTGGTACTTCGCCAAGGTCAATCACGACCTCGGCCGGATCAGCTCCCTCGAGATGCAGGTGTACGAGGGCCTGCTGGCCGAGATGATGCGCGAGATCGACGGCCTGCCGTACCGCAAGGCGCCCGACCTCATGGTCTATCTCAAGGCGGACTTCGAGACGGTGCTGCACCGTATCGGGCTGCGGGGCCGCGGTTTCGAACAGGACGAGAGCCTCGTCGACTACTACCGGACCCTGTGGTCCGGCTATGACGACTGGGTGCACAAGCACTACTCGGCCAGCGACGTGCTCATCGTGGACATGAACCACACGGACGTGGTGAACAACCCCGAGGACGCGGCCCGCGTCGCGCAGGAGGTCAAGGACGCGCTGGCGGCGGTCGGGCACCGCGCCTGAGCTCGCCGTACGTGATCCGCCGTCGAACGGGTCCGGCCCGGCCGCCCGGAGCGTCGTAGCCCGGGTCCCGGGACCCGGGACCCGGGCGGGCGCGGGCCGCACCGCGTCCTCAGCGCGGCCACTCCGGGGCCGGGTCCTCGGTGAGGAGCGGCCTGAGGGCGCCGAGGACCGCTCCGATGCAGACGTCACGCAACTGGTCGCGGGTGCAGGTCTCGTGGGCGAGCCAGTCGACACAGAGGATCTGAACGAAGACCAGCCAGCTCTTCAGGACGCCGGACACGGCCTCACGGGCACCCGCGTCCATGAAGGGGAGCACGGCCAGCAGCCGCGCGCGGAGCGCGTCGAGCTCGTTCGCCATGATCGTCTGGATCACCGGATCGCCCGCGAGGGCCTGGTTCGCGGCGAGAACGGCGTTGCGGTTCGCCACGAAGTAGTCGAGATGGACGTCCATGCCCTGGATGAGCTGTTCGACGAGGGAATCGGCCGGGGCGAGCCGAGTCCCGGCGAGCAGCTGGTCCGCCGCCTGTTGGTAGACGGCGGCGAAGAGGGCGTTCTTGCTCGGGAAGTGCCGGTAGAGCAGGGCCCGGGAGACACCGGCCTCTTCGGCGACCTGCTCCATCAGCACGTCGGCGTACGGGTGGGCGGCGAAGAGCCGTGCGCCGACGGCGAGGAGCTTGGCGCGGCGGTCGGCGGGAGCCAGTCGCTTGCGGGGAGACATGGATCCAGCTTAGTTGACACACGTCTACTACTGCCCTCAAGGTGGTAGTAGACGTGTGTCTACTAGGCTCCACCAAGACTGCTTGGAGGGATCATGGCCAGGACTCTGCGCGTGCTCACACAGTTGATGGGCTGGGCCAACGTGGCGATCGGCCTGCTCCACGTGGCACTCGGCAACGCGGCGATCCCCGGCGCCGGCGGCGCCGGCGCCACGATCGACAGCTGGGGCCGGTTCATGGGGGCCGTCTTCGCCGGATACGGGGCGGCCTGGCTCTGGGCGGCGCGGCAGCGGCCGATCCCGGCTTCGGCGATTCGGTGGCTCGCCGGCATCCTTCTGCTGGGAGGCGCGGGGAGGGTGCTCTCGCTCGCCGTGCACGGCTGGCCGCACTGGTTCCAGATCGCCCTGGCGGCGCTCGAACTCGGCCTGCCGCCGGTCTTCTTCCGGCTGGCCGACGCGGAGGAGCGGGCGACGCGCAGCGAGGTTCAGGCCGTACCCGCCGGGTGACGGGCACGGCCGTCCACCCGGTACGTGGCGAGGCAGCTGGTGGCAGCGGCCGCATGTGCAGAGGCCAGGGTGGCCGGGATGGCTGCAAGGGAGTCGGCCGGCTCGTCGGGTGTCGGGCCATCCGGCTGACAGCCGGGTCGGCACCGCGCCGGTGCGCGATCCCGAGGCGGGGCGTGTGCTGTTCTCCGTATGCCGCCCCCCCGGCGCGCATTCCGCAGCGCCGCCGCAAGCGGCGCGCAACGGCTTCTGCTTGAGGTGAGGCATGTCCGAGTACCGCGCCGTCCAAGTCACCGGATCCCGCAATTTCGAGCTCGTCACCCGGGAGGTCGAGCCGCCACCGGTGGGGCATGTACGGATCAAGGTGGAGGCTTGCGGCGTCTGCCATTCGGACGTCCTCGCGGTGGAGGGGATGCGGGCCGACCCCTCGCAGCCCGTCGTACCCGGCCACGAGGTGGTCGGGGTCATCGACGCCGTGGGGGAAGGCGTGACCGCCTGGCGGGTCGGTGACCGCGTCGGCGTCGGCTACCTCGGCGGCCACTGCGGGGAGTGCGGAGGCTGCCGGCGCGGCGACTTCGTCAACTGCGAGAACCAGCATCAGACGGGGACCACCAGCGACGGCGGATACGCCGAGGTCATCACCGCCAAGAGCAGCGGCCTGGTCAGGATGCCGGAGGGGATGTCCGCCGTGGACGCAGCCCCTCTGCTGTGCGCCGGTCTCACGGTCTACAGCGCGCTCCGGCAGGCTGACGGCCATCCGGGGGCGCTGGTGGCCGTCCAGGGCATCGGCGGCCTCGGCCACCTGGGACTGCAGTACGCCGACAAGCTCGGCCACCGGGTCGTCGCCATCGCCCGCGGCCCGGAGAAGCGCGACCTGGCGCTGCGGCTGGGGGCGGACGAATACATCGACAGCGCCGCCGGGGACCCCGGCGCGGCGTTGCGGCAGTTGGGCGGCGCGGCCGCCATCGTGGCGACGGCGGCGAGCGGCGCCTCGATGACGCCTCTGATTCCCGGACTCGCCCCGCGCGGAAAGATGATCGTCCTCGGGGCCGCCGCGGATCCCGTCGAAGTCGCCACGCCAGACCTCATCTTCGGGGGCCGCAGCATCACGGGCAGTCTCACAGGCACGTCGATCGAGAACGAGGACAACCTCGATTTCGCCGTCCGGCAGGGCATCCGCCCCATGACGGAGATCTTCCCGCTGGCCGAGGCGCCGAAGGCCTACGAGCGCATGATGTCCGGACGGGCGCGCTTCCGCGCCGTCCTCGACATGACGGCCGGCTGATCCGTACCCGCCTGCTGTCACCGAAACGGTCGGCGCTCACCCAGAAGCGTGCTCGCCCCGACGGTCCAGGGCGCGTGACGGGGCCCTGCCCCATCACGCGACACCCGAGGTCCGGGCCCGGTACGTGCCCGGGGTGACTCCCTCCCAGCGGCTGAACGCGCGGACCAGGGCCGTGGCTCCGCTCAGGCCGACGAGGGGGGCGATCCGGTCGAGCGGCAGGTCCGTGGTTTCCAGCAGCCGGCGGGTCCGGCGGTGCCGGGCGTCGTCGAGAAGGGCCCTCCAGGAAGTGCCCTCCTCCTGGAGGGCCCGGCGCAGGGTGCGGGGGCTGAGGTGGACGTCCCTGCCCGCGTCGGCGGGGCCGGTGCCGTCGAGCGGGGCGTGGTCCAGCCATTGCCGGACCCGCTCGGCGAGGGTCACGGACGTCGACAGTTCGCGCAGCAGCCGGTCGGCGTAGGCCCGGTGCAGGGCGCCGAGTTCGGGGTCGTGCGGGGCGCGGGGCCGGTCGAGGTCGCGGTTGGCGACGGTGATCGCGTTCTCGGGGGCGCCGAAGGCGACGGGGCAGCCGAGGATCCGGGCGTACGGTTCGGCGGAGCCGGTACGGGTGTGGGTGAAGGACGCCGACATCGGCGCCCAGCCGTCCCCGGCGATCCAGCGGGCGGCCCGCACCATGCCGGCGAGGACCGCCTCGACCTGCTGCGGGTGCATGGTCGCGGGGTCGACGGTCGGCCGGTAGCGGATGCGGGTGGTATCGCCGCCGCGGTGCGCGGTGACCGTACCGGCCTGGCTGACCAAGGGGTGGTAGCGGACCGCCGCTTCGGCGGCCTCCGCGAGGCTCGCGCTGGTGAGGACCACATGACCGAGGACGTGCAGACTGCCCGGCGTGATCGCGTCCCCGACGCGAAGACCGGCGTACGGGTCGCCGCCCCGGGTGCCGATCACCGTGTCCCAGAGGGCGCGTACCTCGGTGAACGGGAGCCGCGCCAAGGGCGAGGCCCAGGCCCCCGGCTCGGACTCGCCCGCCTCGCCGGCCGCGGCGTCCGTCGTGGCGTTCAGGACGGCGCGCGCGTAGGACGCGGCGACGGTGGACGGCTCGATGCTGGGCATGGCGGTCAGTCAATGCCCGGGGCGGCCCACCGTCAACCGGCGGCGGGGGCCCGGGAGTCAACGAGGTGGCCGCCAGGGTCAATGACCGGGCCCGGCGGCGCCTCTAAGGTCGGGCTGCCCCCTGCGGCAGGCCCGTACGCCTCCACGCCGGCGCGCCGGCAGTTCGCCGCGTATGCACCTGAAGGAGCACCTCTTGATCGTCTTTCTGCTGCCCTCGTCCGGCTACGACCCGACCGAGGCGGCCGTGCCCTGGGCCGCGCTGCGCGACGCCGGACACGACGTACGGTTCGCGACGCCCGACGGGCGGGTCGCACTCGCCGACCGCCGGCTGACCGACACCGGCTTCTCCTGGCTCTCCCCGTGGCTGATGACCCGCCGCGCCGAGCTGGAGGCCTACCGGCGGCTGACCGAGGACCCCTGGTTCCGTGCCCCGCTGTCCTACGCCGAGGTCGATCCGGCGCGCCTGACGGGGCTGTTCGTCCCCGGCGGGCACGCCCCGGGGATGCGTACGCTGCTGGAGGACGCGGTCGCGCAGCGGTTGTTCGCGCGGGTCTTCCTGGTAGGGCTGCCGGTGGGGGCGGTGTGCCACGGTGTGCTCCTGGCCGCGCGCGAAGGACCCCACGACCGGCCGTTCGGTGCTGCACGGCCGGCGGACCACGGCGCTGACCTCGCTGCTGGAACTCACCGCCTGGAATCTGACCCGCCTGTGGCTGGGCCGCTACTACCGGACCTATCCGGCGACCGTCCAGGCGGAGGTCACCGCGGCCCTCGCCGAACCGGGCCACTTCCTGGCCGGCCCTGCCCTTCCGGTCCGGGACACCGCGGCGCGTCCCCGCCGCGGGTTCACCGTGCAGGACGGCAACTACGTCTCCGCCCGCTGGCCGGGCGACTGCCACCGCCTGGCGGCGGACTACCTCGCGCTGGTCCGCTCGTACCGGCGCTCCCCCGCGCCTTCCACCGCGGAGAGCGGGCACTGACATGGCTTTTCGCGGCCGGCTGGCCACCGGGGCGCTGATCGCGGTACCGGGTACGGGGGCGACGGGACTCCCCGCGGCGGCTTCGAGCCCGGCCGTCGCCGCCGCGCCGCAGGCCGTACGGGCGGCACCGGCACCGGCACCGGCACCGGCACCGGCCATGGCACCGGCCACCACCGCCGGCGGGGATCTGGCGGGCTGGATGGGCGGGTTGAAGGCGGTCCTCGGCGACCGTCCGCGACCCGGATCGTGATGCCGGGCAGCCACGACTCGGGGTCCTTGGAGCGTCAGCCGCGACAGCGGGGTGTGCAGTCACGGGGACCAGGCCGACCCGGCCAACCGGTTCCCGTCGATCGCGGCGAGCCCGTCGCGTGCCCAGAGCGGCACCATCGTCGACCAACTCGTCGGCGGCGCACGCTACTTCGACCTGCGCGCCTGTGCAAGCGGGGCGAGCGGTGGTTCACGTACCACGGCGGGCCGATGGGCGGTCAGTTCTTCGATGCGCCGGACGGGCGCGGCGCGATGGTGCGCGGCGAGGTCAACGGGATCGCGGAGTGGATCGGGGCCCATCCGCAGGAGGTCGTCATCATCCGGCTCTCGACGGCCGCCCCGTCGGACACCGCGCGCGCCGACAACAGCGAGGCGGTGACCGCGCCGGTCGCCGCGATCGGCGGCGGTGCCGGGAACCCGTAGCTCGCCGACGGGTCGCTGAGCCCGGCGTCGACGTACGGCCAGTACCTGGCGGCGGGGAGGCGGGTGGTGCTCATCGACGAGATGGCGACGACCGGACATCCGTGGGCCTGGGGTCCCGGCGCGCAGACGTACCGGGGCAGCTACGTGCAGGCGGACACGGCCTGGACCGACTACGTCAAGGCGCTGTTCGACCCGCACACCCTGCGGAAGAACTTCGACGCCGTGCTGCGCCGGGGCGATCAGGTCCTCGACCGGGCGCCGGACCCGGGGGACGCCGGGAAGTTCTTCGTCCTGCAGGACATCATCGACCCGTCGCTGCCGATCCCGGACCTGATCCTCGCCCAGGGCCTGGAGAAGACCGGGGTCATCCCGTCGTCGGTGGCCGACCAGTACCTCCTGCACCTGGAGCACCGGTTGAACCCGCTGGTACCGGCGAAGCCACCACGCCGCGGACCTTCTACGGTGCGGGGCTCGCCGCGGACGGGTCGTGGAGCGCGCCCGCGCCACTGGCCGGCCACGGCGGCTCGTTCCGGTTCGCCGGTGCGCGGGGCTCCGCGGCCGCTCTGCCGGACGGCGGCACCCAGGTACTCGGACGCGGTCTCGACGGGAACCTCTACCACGACATCCGCAGGGCTGACGGGTCTTGGCAGGGCTGGTCGGCGGTGGCGGGCGACGGTGGCACCGGGTCGTTGCGGATCACCGAGTTGTCGGCGGCGGGCACGGCCGACGGTTCGGCCCGGTTCCTGGCCGACGGGGAGGACGGCCGGATGCGGCTGGGCAGCCGCCGGGCGGACGGCTCCTGGACGGGCCGGGCGGTGATCGCGGGCGTCGGCGCACCCGATTTCCGCGGGCCCGCCCTGGCGATCGCGGCTCTGCCCGGCGGTGAGAGCCGGATCGCGGCGATCGGCCTCGACGGCAACGTCCGGCACACCGTTCGCGGCCGCGGCGGCGACTGGACCCCCTTCCGCCCGGTGCCCGGCCCGAAGGGGTCCGGGAGCTTCGCGGGCGACCAGGTCGCCATCGCAGGCCTGCCCGACGGCTCGGCCCGGCTGCTGGTGACCACCCGCTGAGCGATCCCCTCGGGTTCGGGGCGGAGACGGATCGGGGCGGACAGGGACCCGGCCGAACGGTGAGCGGGTGCGGCCGAGTGCGACCG
>NZ_JBHYXN010000047.1:0-69280 GCF_042752335.1 Streptomyces sp. NPDC059355
GTCGGAATATGACCGACTGACCACTGCGTCCTCGCTGTGTAATTGCCTGCAAGCATCACCCGAAGGCGACCTCACAGGTCTTTTTCAAAGGAACCTCATCCACCGAAGTGGACGGGGTATCAACTTTTGGCGTTGATTTTTGGCACGCTGTTGAGTTCTCAAGGAACGGACGCTTCCTTTGTACTCACCCTCTCGGGCTTTCCTCCGGGCTTTCGCTCTTCGTTCTTGCGTTTCCGACTCTATCAGAGTCAGTTCCGCTTGCTTTCCGGGGTCTTCGCTTTCGCGCTTTCCCTTTCCGGCGATTCCAACCTTACCAGATTCTTTCCGCTCCGTTTCCGGAGTGGAATTGAATTCGGTGGCCGTTGGAGGGCCTTTCCCTTTCGGGTGGACCAGACTTTATCAGGTTTCCCTGGTCTCGAATCCCACCCGCCCGCACATGACACGTGCGGGCACACGTGTGTGCCCGGGTGTTGTGCGAGGTGGAGACGTAAACGTACTGGAGCGGGGCCCCGGATGCAAATCCGGTTGCCCCGCTCCGGTGACGGCGCTACGGCGAGGCTCAGACCTCGACGACGACCGGGAGGATCATCGGGCGGCGGCGGTAGCCGTCCGAGACCCACTTGCCCATGGTCCGGCGGATGAGCTGCTGGATCTGGTGCGGTTCCGCGACGCCGTCGGCGGCGGCGCGGGCGATGGCTTCCTCGATCTTCACCATGACGGACCCGAAGGCGGAGTCCTCGATGCCGGAGCCGCGGGCCTGGATGTTCGGGCCGCTGACGACCTTGCCGGTGGTGCTGTCCACCACCACGTAGACCGAGATGATGCCCTCGTCACCGAGGATCCGGCGGTCCTTCAGCGAGGCCTCCGTGACGTCGCCGACCGACAGGCCGTCCACGTACACGTACCCCGCCTGGACCTTGCCGGAGATCCGGGCCTTGCCGTCGATCAGGTCGACGACCACGCCGTCCTCGGCGATGACGATGCGGTCCTTCGGGACGCCCGTCATGGCACCGAGCTCGGCGTTGGCCCGCAGGTGGCGCCATTCGCCGTGGACCGGCATGAGGTTCCGCGGCTTGCAGATGTTGTAGAAGTACAGCAGCTCGCCAGCGGAGGCGTGGCCGGAGACGTGCACCTTGGCGTTGCCCTTGTGCACGACGTTGGCGCCCCAGCGGGTCAGGCCGTTGATCACGCGGTAGACCGCGTTCTCGTTGCCCGGGATCAGCGACGACGCGAGGATCACCGTGTCGCCGGGGACGATCCGGATCTGGTGGTCGCGGTTGGCCATGCGGGACAGGGCAGCCATCGGCTCGCCCTGGGAGCCCGTACAGACCAGCACGACCTCGTCGTCCGGCAGGTCGTCGAGGGTCTTGACGTCGACGACGAGGCCGGCCGGGACGCGCAGGTAGCCCAGGTCACGGGCGATGCCCATGTTGCGGACCATGGAGCGGCCGACGAAGGCGACCCTGCGGCCGTACTCGTGGGCGGCGTCCAGGATCTGCTGGATGCGGTGGACGTGGCTCGCGAAGGAGGCCACGATGATCCGCTTCTGCGCGCTCGCGAAGACGCCGCGGATGGCGTTCGAGATGTCGCGCTCCGGCGGGACGAAGCCCGGGACCTCGGCGTTCGTCGAGTCGGAGAGGAGGAGGTCGATGCCCTCCTCGCTCAGACGCGCGAAGGCGTGGAGGTCGGTCAGGCGGTTGTCCAGCGGGAGCTGGTCCATCTTGAAGTCGCCGGTGCAGACGACCATGCCCGCGCCGGTGCGGATGGCGACGGCCAGGGCGTCCGGGATGGAGTGGTTGACCGCGATGAACTCGCAGTCGAAGGGGCCGAGGTTCTCGCGCTCGCCTTCCTTCACCTCGAGGGTGTAGGGGCGGATGCGGTGCTCCTGGAGCTTCGCCTCGATGAGGGCCAGCGTCAGCTTGGATCCGATCAGCGGGATGTCCGGCTTCTCCCGGAGGAGGTACGGGACGGCGCCGATGTGGTCCTCGTGGCCGTGCGTGAGGACGATGCCCTCGATGTCGTCGAGCCGGTCCCGGATGGACGAGAAGTCCGGCAGGATCAGGTCGATGCCCGGCTGCTCCTCCTCGGGGAAGAGAACGCCGCAGTCGACGATCAGCAGGCGGCCGTCGAACTCGAAGACGGTCATGTTGCGGCCGATCTCGCCGAGACCGCCCAGGGGGGTGACCCGGAGGCCGCCCTTGGGGAGCTTCGGCGGCGGGCCGAGTTCAGGGTGCGGATGGCTCAAAAGTATCTCCTCACCACACACGCCACGTACCTCGTCGTAAGGCACGTGGCGCGCATGTCATTCGTGCACTTGCATTCGTCTGTTGTGTTCGTCTTGCTTATTCAGTTGTGAAGTCTGGTGTCAGAGCTCTACCCCGCCGGCGGCAAGATCGATCTTGAGCTGGGCCGTCTCTTCGGCCGTCAGGTCGACCAGCGGGAGGCGCAGCGGGCCCGCGGGCAGGCCCTGCAGGTTCAGCGCGCCCTTGGTGGTGATCACACCCTGCGTGCGGAACATACCGGTGAAGACGGGCAGCAGCTTCTGGTGGATCTCGGTGGCCTTCTGGACGTCGCCGCCCAGGTGGGCTTCGAGCATCGCGCGGAGCTCGGGGCTGACCACGTGGCCGACCACGGAGACGAAGCCGACGGCGCCGACGGACAGCAGCGGCAGGTTCAGCATGTCGTCGCCGGAGTACCAGGCGAGTCCGCTCTGGGCGATGGCCCAGCTGGCACGGCCGAGGTCGCCCTTGGCGTCCTTGTTGGCCACGATACGGGGGTGCTCGGCGAGCCTCACCAGGGTTTCGGTGTTGATCGGGACACCGCTGCGGCCGGGGATGTCGTAGAGCATCACCGGAAGCTCGGTGGCGTCGGCGATCGCCGTGAAGTGCCGGAAGAGGCCCTCCTGCGGCGGCTTGCTGTAGTACGGGGTCACCGCGAGCAGGCCGTGGGCGCCGGTGCGCTCGGCCTGGCGGGCGAGCTCCAGGGTGTGGCGGGTGTCGTTGGTGCCGATGCCGGCGACGACGTGGGCCCGGTCGCCGACCGCTTCGAGGACGGCTCGTACGAGGTCGTTTTTCTCCGCGTCGGTGGTGGTCGGGGACTCACCGGTGGTCCCGTTGACGATCAGGCCGTCGTTGCCTGCGTCCACCAGGTGGACGGCGAGCCGCTGCGCGCCGTCGAGGTCGAGTGCGCCATCCGCCGTGAACGGCGTGATCATGGCGGTGAGGACCCGCCCGAAGGGGGTCTGCGGAGTCGAGATCGGAGCCATGGGTAACACGCTACTCGCTGCCATGCTCACGTTGTCCCCTCGGGGGACGTCAAGAGGGTGTGGCTCCCGGCACTGGCCGGGAGGGTTGTTGGATCCCGGCACTGCCTGCTCGGGGGTTCAAGCAGTGCCGGGTCCGTTTGATCAGCCTAGATGAACTTTACGAAACGTGGCAATACGGACACTTCGGACTTGACTCCGCACATCCGTACGCGATGGGCTCATCCGTCCCCATCGGGCCGTACCGGCCCTTACGGGGCGACCCGTCCGTTGGCGTTGTACGCGGCGTACGTGAGCGGCATGAGCGAGGCCCAGTGCCGCTCCATCTTCTCGCCGACCATCTCGATCTCCCGCTGCGGGAAGGACGGGGTGGTCGCGAGCTCGTGCTGCGTGCGCAGGCCGAGGAAGTGCATGAGGGAGCGCGCGTTGCAGGTGGCGTACATCGAGGAGAAAAGTCCGACCGGCAGGACCGAACGGGCAACCTCCCGTGCCACGCCCGCCGCCAGCATCTCCTGGTAGGCCTCGTAGGCCTGACGGTACGAGTCCTCCATGACCCGGCCCGTCAGTTCCTGCTGGGCCGCTGTGCCCTCGACGAAGACGTACTTGCCCGGACGGCCCTGCTGGACGAGCTTGCGCTCGGCGTCGGGGACGTAGAAGACCGGCTCGAGCTCCCTGTAGCGGCCCGATTCCTCGTTGTAGGACCAGCCGACGCGGTGCCGCATGAACTCCCGGAACACGAAGATCGGGGCGCTGATGAAGAAGGTCATCGAGTTGTGCTCGAACGGGCTGCCGTGCCGGTCGCGCATCAGGTAGTTGATGAGGCCCTTGGAGCGCTCCGGGTCCTTCTGGAGCTCCTCGAGCGACTGCTCGCCGGCCGTGGAGACACGGGCGGCCCACAGCACGTCGGAGTCGGCGGCGGAGTGCTTCACCAGCTCCACCGTCACATCACTGCGGAAGCTGGGTTTCAGGTCTGAAGCGGCGGTCTCGCTCACCGGGGGTCCTTCCGAACGACTCTCTTGGGGCGCGCCCACTCTACGGCGCGGCTCGCGGCTCGACGCGCAGCTCTACGGCCGGCTCCGGGGGCGACCCGGTCACCCTTTCGGCTGATGCCCGGCCATAAAATTTGGTTAATGTCCCGAATTCCGGCACCGATTGGGCGGTTCGTACGTCTTTCCCAGTACACGCCACACGCATCCGTCATCACCGCCCCCGGGCCCGACCGTGAGGAGAGTCGCTCTATGTTTCGCCGGAGCGAGCCCGTTCCGTTCGCCTTCGTCGCCGAGGCCGACCGCTTCCGCAGCAACGTCACTCCGCCGCCGCGCGAGCGTCTGGGCGTGGCCCAGATGGCCGCCCGTAG
Source organism: Streptomyces sp. NPDC059355 (assembly GCF_042752335.1). Lineage (NCBI taxonomy): Bacteria > Bacillati > Actinomycetota > Actinomycetes > Kitasatosporales > Streptomycetaceae > Streptomyces > Streptomyces sp. NPDC059355. The sequence goes on from NZ_JBHYXN010000047.1 coordinate 4,620, forward strand.
TCTGGTCGGGCTGACCGTGGTGGCCGGGCTGGTCGGCTCCCTGCTCTTCGGCATGCCGGCACTGCAGCCCCACCGGGCGCCCGCCAAGTCGCAGCAGTCGGAGGCCTCCGAGGGGCGGTAGCCTCACGGTCAAGCCCAACCGAACGTGCATGTGAGTGAGGTACAGCCGTGCCCCTGCCCTTCTTGACGGCCGACCGCGCGTTCGACGCGCACGAAGACAGTGCCGGCGAGGACGTACTGGCCCACGAGGACCCCGACCGCTGGCGCCGGCCGTACCGGCCGGGGCCCTGGCGGGTGGCCGGCGCCGCGTTGCTGCTCCTGCTGGCAGCGTTCATGCTGCTCGCCACGATGATCATCGCGTTCGCGGGCACCTGGTCCGGAGCCCTCGTCTGCCTGGCCGCCGCGCTCTGCGTGATCGGGTCGGCGCTGCGGATGCTCATGTCGGGCGTCTGGGTGAGCCCCGCGGGGCTGCGCCAGGTGTCCTTCTTCCGGACCCGCTCGATCACCTGGAACGAGATCACCGAGGTCCGTACGGTCCAGCAGCCGGTGCGCTGGCTGGGGCTGCCGCGGACCGTCCAGGGCCAGGCCCTGACGGCGGCCGGGCCCGGCGGTGCGGAGCTGCCGGTGCTGCTGACCGACCACAACGCCGATTTCCTGTCGCGGACCGAGGCGTTCGACCGGGCCGCCGACATGGTCGAGGCCTGGGCCGAGGAGTACCGGACCGTGCCCGCCTGACGCGGACCTCCAGAGCCCTGGAAGCCCGTACGGGATCCGCCGAGGCGGGCCCGTACGGGCTTCCGGGTTCTACGGGTTCTACGCGGCCTGCGGGCCTACTGCCGGGCGGCCTGGCGGCGCGGTCCGCCGTGCAGCGCGATGGCCCGCTGCATGGCCTTGCGGGCCCGCGGGGTGTCGCGGGCGTCGTGGTAGGCCACGGCGAGGCGGAACCAGCTGCGCCAGTCCCCCGGTGCGTCCTCCGTCTCGGCCTTGCGGCGTGCGAAGACCTCGTCGGCGGAGTCGCGCAGGATCCGACCGTACTGGTCCCGCTCCAGCTCGTCGACGGGCAGCCCGCCCTCGGCCTCCAGCTCGGTCGCGAGCTGGTTCGCCCTGGTCACGAACTGGGTGTTCTTCCAGAGGAACCAGACGCCGATGACCGGCAGGATCAGCACCGCGGCACCGAAGACCACGGTCAGTGGGGTGCCCTGCCGGATCAGCAGGACGCCGCGGCTGCCGGCCAGGACGAAGTAGACGACCAGGACGGCGGCCGTGAGGAAGTAAGTGATCTTCGCGCGCATGGGTACTACTGCCTGCTCATCAGCCGAGGTCGAGGAAGTTTTCCAGGCCGAACGTGAGGCCCGGGTGCTGCACGACGCGCCGCGCGCCGAGCAGGATGCCCGGCATGAAGCTGCTGTGGTGCAGGGAGTCGTGACGGATGGTCAGGGTCTCGCCCTCGCCGCCGAGGAGCACTTCCTGGTGGGCCAGCAGGCCGCGCAGGCGGATCGCGTGCACCGGGACCCCGTCGACGTTCGCGCCGCGCGCGCCGTCGAGGGCGGTGGCGGTGGCGTCGGGCTGCGGGGCGCAGCCGGCCTCGGCGCGGGCGGCCGCGATGAGCTGCGCCGTACGGGTCGCGGTGCCGGAGGGGGCGTCGACCTTGTTGGGGTGGTGGAGCTCGACGACCTCGACGGACTCGAAGTAGCGGGCGGCCTGGGCGGCGAACTTCATGGTGAGGACGGCGCCGATGGAGAAGTTCGGGGCGATGAGCACACCGGTCCGCGGGGAGCCGGCCAGCCAGGTGTCCAGCCGGCCGAGGCGCTCCTCGTTCCAGCCGGTGGTGCCGACGACCGCGTGGATGCCGTGGCCGATGAGGAAGTCGAGGTTCCCCATGACCGAATCGGGGGTGGTCAGCTCGACCGCGACCTGCGCGCCGGCCTCGGCCACCGTCTCCAGTTTGTCGCCGCGGCCGAGGGCGGCCACCAGCTCCATGTCCTCGGCGGCCTCGACGGCCTTGACCGCTTCGGAGCCGATGCGGCCCTGAGCGCCGAGAACCGCTACCCGCAGCTTGCTGCTCATGCTTCTTCGCTTCCTGTCGTACGGGCCGGGCACCGGCCGGCGGCGGCCGGTGCCCGGCCTCGGGGTGTCAGCGTCTCAGGCGACCGCTTCGTCGAGGCGGGCGGCCTGCTTCTCCTTCAGCGGGCCGACCACCGCGAGCGACGGCCGCTGGGCCAGTACGTCGGCGGCGACCGCGCGGACGTCGTCCGGGGTGACGGACGCGATCCGGGCGAGCATGTCGTCGACGGACATCTGGTCGCCCCAGCAGAGCTCGCTCTTGCCGATGCGGTTCATGATCGCGCCGGTGTCCTCCAGGCCGAGGACGGTGGAGCCGGACAGCTGGCCGATGGCCCGCTTGATCTCCTCGTCGGCGAGTCCCTCGGAGACGACCTTGTCGAGCTCGTCGCGGCAGATCCGCAGCACGTCGTGGACCTGGTTGGGGCGGCAGCCCGCGTACACGCCGAAGAGGCCGGTGTCGGCGAAGCCCGAGGTGTACGAGTACACGCTGTAGGCCAGGCCGCGCTTCTCCCGGACCTCCTGGAAGAGGCGGGAGGACATGCCTCCGCCGAGGGCCGTGTTCAGTACGCCGAGCGCCCAGCGGCGCTCGTCGGTGCGGGCCAGGCCCGGCATGCCGAGGACCACGTGGGCCTGCTCGGTCTTGCGGTTGACCAGCTCGACCCGGCCGGAGGTGCGGATGCGCTTGGTGCCGCCGCGCGGGCCGATGGGCTCGGCGTCGGTGTGCCCGAGGGCGCCCGCCTTCTCGAAGGCCGCGCGGACCTGGCGTACGACCTTGTTGTGGTCGACGTTGCCGGCCGCGGCCACCACCAGGTGGCGGGGGTCGTAGTGCTTCTTGTAGAAGCGGCGGATCCGGTCGGCGCCCAGGGCGTTGATCGTGTCGACGGTGCCGAGGACGGGGCGGCCCAGCGGGGTGTCCCCGTACATGGTCTGCGCGAACAGGTCGTGGACCATGTCGCCCGGGTCGTCCTCGGTCATCGCGATCTCTTCGAGGATGACGCCGCGCTCGGCGTCGACGTCCTCCTCACGGATCAGCGAGCCGGTGAGCATGTCGCAGACGACGTCGATCGCCAGCGGCAGGTCGGTGTCGAGCACCCGCGCGTAGTAGCAGGTGTACTCCTTCGCCGTGAAGGCGTTCATCTCGCCGCCGACCGCGTCGATCGCGGAGGAGATGTCGAGGGCGCTGCGCTTGTGCGTGCCCTTGAAGAGGAGGTGCTCCAGGTAGTGCGTGGCGCCGTTGAGCGTGGGCGTCTCGTCCCGGGAGCCCACGTGCGCCCAGATGCCGAAGGTGGCGGAGCGGACCGAGGGCAGTGTCTCCGTGACGATGCGCAGTCCGCCGGGGAGGAGCGTGCGCCGGACGGTGCCGATGCCGTTCTCGCCCTTGAGGAGGGTTTGGGTACGGGCGACGGCCCGCCCCTCCGAAGAGGGGCGGGCCGTCACACGGGAACTACGCGACGTCACTTGTCGGAGTCGTCCTTGTCAGCATCGTCGCCGGCGGCCTCGCCGTCGATCACGGGGACCAGCGAGAGCTTGCCGCGCTGGTCGATCTCGGCGATCTCGACCTGGACCTTGGTGCCGACCGCGAGCACGTCCTCGACGTTCTCCACGCGCTTGCCACCGGCGAGCTTGCGGATCTGCGAGATGTGCAGCAGGCCGTCCTTGCCCGGCATGAGGGAGACGAAGGCACCGAAGGTGGTGGTCTTGACGACCGTACCCAGGTAGCGCTCGCCGACCTCCGGCATGGTCGGGTTGGCGATCGAGTTGATCGTGGCGCGGGCGGCCTCGGCCGCCGGGCCGTCGGAGGCACCGATGTAGATGGTGCCGTCGTCCTCGATCGTGATCTCGGCGCCGGTGTCCTCCTGGATCTGGTTGATCATCTTGCCCTTGGGGCCGATGACCTCACCGATCTTGTCCACGGGGATCTTGACCGTGATGATCCGCGGGGCGAACGGGGACATGGCGTCCGGCGTGTCGATCGCTTCCATCATCACGTCGAGGATGTGGAGGCGGGCGTCGCGGGCCTGCTTGAGGGCGGCGGCCAGGACCGAGGCCGGGATGCCGTCGAGCTTGGTGTCCAGCTGGAGCGCGGTGACGAACTCCTTGGTGCCGGCGACCTTGAAGTCCATGTCGCCGAAGGCGTCCTCCGCACCGAGGATGTCGGTGAGGGCGACGTAGTGCGTCTTGCCGTCGATCTCCTGGGAGATCAGGCCCATGGCGATGCCGGCGACGGGGGCCTTGAGGGGCACACCGGCGTTCAGCAGCGACATGGTGGAGGCGCAGACCGAGCCCATGGACGTCGAACCGTTGGAGCCGAGGGCCTCGGACACCTGGCGGATCGCGTACGGGAACTCCTCGCGGGTCGGCAGGACCGGCACGATCGCGCGCTCGGCGAGCGCGCCGTGGCCGATCTCGCGGCGCTTGGGCGAGCCCACGCGGCCGGTCTCACCGACGGAGTACGGCGGGAAGTTGTAGTTGTGCATGTAGCGCTTGCGGGTCACCGGGGAGAGGGTGTCCAGCTGCTGCTCCATACGGAGCATGTTGAGGGTGGTGACGCCCAGGATCTGGGTCTCGCCACGCTCGAAGAGCGCCGAGCCGTGCACGCGCGGGATGGCCTCGACCTCGGCGGCGAGGGTACGGATGTCCGTGATCCCGCGGCCGTCGATGCGGACCTTGTCCTTGATGACGCGCTCGCGCACCAGGGCCTTGGTCAGGCTGCGGTAGGCGGCGGAGATCTCCTTCTCGCGGCCCTCGAAGGCCGGGAGGAGCTTCTCGGCGGCGATGTCCTTGACGCGGTCGAGCTCGGCCTCGCGGTCCTGCTTGCCCGCAATGGTCAGCGCCTTGGCGAGGTCGCCCTTGACGGCGGCCGCGAGGGCCTCGTACACGTCGTCCTGGTAGTCCAGGAAGACCGGGAACTCGCCCTCGGGCTTGGCGGCCTTGGCCGCCAGGTCCGCCTGGGCCTTGCAGAGGGCCTTGATGAAGGGCTTCGAGGCGTCGAGGCCGGCGGCCACGATCTCCTCGGTCGGCGCCTCGGCGCCGCCCTTGACGAGGGCGATGGTCTTGTCGGTGGCCTCGGCCTCGACCATCATGATCGCGACGTCGCCGTCCTCCAGGACGCGGCCCGCGACGACCATGTCGAAGACGGCGTCCTCGAGCTCGGTGTGCGTCGGGAAGGCCACCCACTGGCCGCGGATCAGCGCGACGCGGACGCCGCCGATCGGGCCGGAGAAGGGCAGGCCGGCCAGCTGCGTGGACGCGGACGCGGCGTTGATCGCGATGACGTCGTACAGGTGGTCCGGGTTGAGCGCCATGATGGTGGCGACGACCTGGATCTCGTTGCGCAGGCCCTTCTTGAAGGACGGGCGCAGCGGGCGGTCGATCAGGCGGCAGGTGAGGATCGCGTCCTCGGAGGGGCGGCCCTCGCGGCGGAAGAAGGATCCGGGGATCTTGCCGGCCGCGTACTGGCGCTCCTCGACGTCCACCGTCAGGGGGAAGAAGTCGAGCTGGTCCTTGGGCTTCTTCGACGCGGTGGTGGCGGAAAGCACCATCGTGTCGTCGTCCAGGTAGGCAACGGCGGAGCCGGCGGCCTGGCGGGCCAGACGGCCCGTCTCGAAGCGGATGGTGCGGGTGCCGAAGGAACCGTTGTCAATGACGGCCTCGGCGTAGTGGGTCTCGTTCTCCACTAGCGTTTTCTCCATTTTCGTCGTCTCCGTCCGCTGCCCGTGTGGCTGCGGACGGTTGCGGAGAAGCGCTCCTTGCGTGCGGGCCGGTCTTCGATCGAAGTACCCGGTTCGGTGCCCGTGGGGCATTCCGGGTACCACTACCGAGGACCGGCGGCCTGGGAGGGCGCTCCTCCTCTTCAGTTGTGCACGTGGTTCGCCATGCACGTGCGTCCAGACTACAAAGCGTCCGGTACGTCCCGCACGTAGAGCGTCAGCACGTACAGCAAAGGGAGCGGCCCCCTCAGTGTGGGAACCGCTCCCTTCACAGCGTCTTTACTTGACGCCGGCCGCACCGCGGCGGATGCCGAGGCGCTCGACCAGCGCGCGGAAGCGCTGGATGTCCTTCTTGGCCAGGTACTGCAGCAGGCGGCGACGCTGGCCGACCAGGATCAGCAGACCACGACGGGAGTGGTGGTCGTGCTTGTGGGTCTTGAGGTGCTCGGTCAGGTCCGAGATGCGCTTGGACAGCATGGCGACCTGGACCTCGGGGGAGCCGGTGTCGCCCTCCTTGGCACCAAACTCGGCGATGATCTGCTTCTTCGTAGCGGCGTCGAGCGACACGCGTACTCCTCGTATAGGTCTTCGTAGCCACCGAGTGCCCCAGGTCGAATTCTCTGGGGATCTTCCGTAACTCGGGAGGCGGGGTCCGCTGAGCGCAGCCTCCAGAGGATTTCCGGGGGCGCGTACACAAACGGCCGTCACACAGCGTACCAGGCTGCCGCACGGCCCCTGTCTCAGCTGGTGAGAGCGCGGGCCCGGGCGTACACGTCCAGCACGGCGAGGGCCAGCGGGACAAGACTGAGCAGTACTGCCGCCTCGGTGAGGTCGAGCAGCCGTCCCCAGAAGGGTGACAGGCCCTTGCGCGGGATGACAAGCGCAATTCCCGCGAGGAGGGCCGCGCCGGCGGCGACGGCCGCGGAGAGCCAGATCGTACGGAGGTCCAGGCCGCCGCGGTCGTGGTACTGGACGAGCTCGCGGACCAGGTCGGCCGGCGGGTGCAGGGCCAGGCCCAGGATCAGCAGGGCGATGGCGGCCAGGCCGGCGACCAGGGTGCACACGACCTGGGAGGTGTACCGGAAGAGCCGGGCGCGCAGCAGCATGGCCAGCCCGGTGGTCAGCGCCAGGAGCCGGCCCCAGGTGTTGTCGGAGAAGCCGAGTACGGCGGCGGAGCCGACGGCGATCGCGGCGCAGCCGCCGACCAGGCCGAGCAGCATCTCGTGGCCGCGGCGGGCCTGGGCGGCGATGGCCTCGGCGTCGAGCGGGGCGCCCGGGTCGTGCTGCTCGGCGGAGGAGTCGGCGTACGGCTCGCTCTCGTACCGGTCGGGGGTCCCTGCGTGGTCGACGTACTCGTCGGCGGCGCTCTGCGGGGCGGCGTAGCCGATGGGCAGCCGGGCGAAGCGGGCGGAGAGGCCGGGCAGGAAGGCGACGAGGCCGATGGCGACGGGGGCGCAGACGGCGGCGGTCGCGGTGGCGGAGGCCTCGGTGACGATGGCGACGAAGGTGGCCAGGGTGCCGGTGGCGCCGAGGAAGGTGGCCGCGACGAAGGGGGCGTCCCCGTTCGGGGTGAGCGCGACCAGGGCGACGGAGGCGACGAGCACGCAGACGCAGCCGAGCAGGAACTGGAGCCGGCCGGGTCCCTCGCCCGCGCCGGCGGCGACGATGCCGGAGCCGGCGATCAGCAGGAGCGGGAGGGCGCCGAGGCCGAGGGCGACGGCGGAGCCGCGGTCGCGGTAGACCCCGGCGCGCACGCCGGCGGCGGCGGTCAGGAGCACGCCCGCGGCGCCGGCGATGATGCCGGGCAGGCCGTGCATGTCGTGGCGGACCGGGTCGGCGTACCAGAGGACGAAGCCGAGCAGGACGAGCAGCAGGGCGGCGCCGATCAGGCCCGCGCCGCGCAGCATGTCGTCGCTCCAGCGGTGGCGGTCGCGGACGACGGCGGAGGCGACGGCGTCGGAGACGTCGTCGAAGACGGCGGGCGGCAGCGAGTCGGCGAACGGGCGCAGGCTCAGCACCTCGCCGTCGAGGACCTGCTGGGCGGCGAGCGTGCGGGCGCCGTCGAGGACGGTGCCGTCGCGGCGGACCAGGTGGAAGCCGGTGGGGGCGCCGACGGGCTGGGTCTGGCCGGTGAGGCGCAGCAGTTCGGGATAGACGTCGGCGACGGCGATGTCCTCGGGGAGGGCGACGTCGATGCGGCTGTCGGGAGCCACGACGGTGACCCTGCAGAAGCCCGTCGTTGCGGCCGTACTCACCTGTGTGACCCCCTGGTTGGCGAAGCGGGTGCATGCACCTCTGCCGTGGATTCGCCGTGGATTCGCCGTGGATTCGCGGATGCGCATGCTGCGCGGGTCACCCTACCGGGCGTATGAGTGACTGTCGGCAAGTAGGATCACCGTCGCGCAGGGGAGACCCCCTTCGCGCCCGGGACTTGGGGGCGCCGGTAGCGACGTCCCGTCCGTTTTCGAGGGATTGATGCTCCGGTGAGTCAGATCGTCGTCAAACGCCCGCCGCGGTCCTTGCCGCCCGAAGTCCCTTCGGACGAGCTGAGACTGGAGGCTCCGCCGGAGCTTCCCCGCGGGCAGCAGGAGGGCATGCTGATGCAGCTCCTGCCGATGCTCGGCATGGGCTCGTCGGTCGTCTTCTTCTTCATGCCGGGTGCGGCGCCCTTCATGCGCATCATGGGTGTGCTGATGCTGGTGTCCACGGTGGGCATGGTCCTGGCCCAGCTGGTGCGCCACCGGCGCGGTACGCAGGGGCAAATGGCCGATGTCCGACGGGACTACCTGAAATACCTCGCTCAGACCCGCCGTCAGGTCCGCAGGACCGCTCGGGCGCAGCGCGACGCGCAGCTGTATCTGCACCCGGCCCCCGAGCAGTTGTGGTCGGTGGTGGCCGAGGGCTCGCGGCTGTGGGAGCGGCGCGTCGGCGACGAGGACTTCGGGCAGGCCCGGCTCGGGCTGGGCGCGCAGCGTCTCGCGACTCCGCTGGTGGCGCCGGACACGGCTCCGGTGGACGAACTGGAGCCCCTGACGGCGGGCGCGATGCAGCGCTTCCTCAAGGTGCACTCCTCGCTGGACGGGCTGCCGGTGGCGGTGTCACTGCGGGCGTTCTACCACGTGACGGTGTCCGGTGAGCCGGAGTCGGCGCGCGGGGCGGCGCGGGCGCTGGTGGCGCAGCTGGCGACGCTGCACTCCCCCGAGGACCTGGTGGTGGCCGTGGTGGCCGCGCCCGGTGCGGTGCCGTCCTGGGACTGGACGAAGTGGCTGCCGCACACGCAGGTGCCCGGGCAGGTCGACGGGGCCGGTACGAAGCGGCTGTTCAGCGATGACCTGACCGAGCTGGAGGGGCTGCTGGCGCCCCGGCTGGAGGGCCGGCCGCGGTTCAGCCGGGACGTGTCCCCGGTGCTGGACCAGCCGCACCTGGTCGTCGTACTGGACGCCAACTCGCGCGGTGGTCTGGTGCCGCCGGACTCGGCGTTCGCGGCGGCCGAGGGGCTGCAGGGCGTGACCATCGTCGAGGTGGTCGCGGGCGAGCTGGACGAGCCGCGCGGCGGACTGTCGGTCGTGGTGCGGCCGGGCCGGCTGCGGCTGGAGTCGGGCGCGGGGATCGCGTACGAGGGCGTGCCGGACACGCTGTCGCTGCCGGCGGCGGAAGCGCTCGCGCGGCAGCTGGCGCCGCTGCGCACGGGCGGCGGGGACGACGACGAACCGCTGCTGGCCAACCTGGACTTCACGGACCTGCTGAACCTGGGTGACGCGGCCTCGATCGACGTGGCCCGGACCTGGCGGCCGCGTTCGGCCGGTGAGCGGCTGCGCGTGCCGATCGGCGTCGGCGAGGGCGGCGCGCCGGTCATGCTGGACCTGAAGGAGGCAGCGCAGGAGGGCATGGGCCCGCACGGCCTGTGCGTGGGCGCGACCGGTTCCGGCAAGTCGGAGCTGCTGCGCACCCTGGTGCTGGGCCTGGCGGTCACGCACACCTCGGAGACGCTGAACTTCGTGCTCGCCGACTTCAAGGGCGGTGCGACCTTCACGGGCATGGGGCAGATGCCGCACGTGGCCGCGGTCATCACCAACCTGGCGGACGACCTCACCCTCGTGGACCGCATGGGCGACTCGATCCGCGGTGAGCTGCAGCGCCGGCAGGAGCTGCTGCGCTCGGCGGGCAACTACGCGAACATCCACGACTACGAGAAGGCGCGCGCCGCGGGCGCCCCGCTGGAGCCGCTGGCCTCGCTGGTGCTCGTCATCGACGAGTTCAGCGAGCTGCTGACCGCGAAGCCCGACTTCATCGACATGTTCATCCAGATCGGCCGCATCGGCCGTTCGCTGGGCGTGCACCTGCTGCTGGCCTCGCAGCGCCTGGAGGAGGGCAAGCTGCGCGGGCTGGACACGTACCTGTCGTACCGGATCGGTCTGCGGACCTTCTCGGCGGCGGAGTCGCGGACCGCGATCGGCGTGCCGGACGCGTACCACCTCCCGTCGGTGCCGGGTTCGGGCTACCTGAAGTTCGGTACGGACGAGATGACGCGCTTCAAGGCGGCGTACGTCTCGGGCACCTACCGCTCGGGCGGGCCGGACCTGTCGGTCGGGCTGTTCCCGGTGGAGCGGCGCCCCGCGCTGTTCACGGCGACGCCGGTGCCGGTCGTGTACGCGGCTCCGGACCCGGCGTACCTGGCGGCGCAGTCGCAGCGGGAGGACGACGCGCTCGCGGACACGGTGCTGGACGTGATCGTGGGCCGGCTGGAGGGGCAGGGGGTGCCGGCGCACCAGGTGTGGCTGCCGCCGCTCGACCAGGCCCCGCCGCTGGACCAGCTGCTGCCGGCGCTGGCGCCTTCGGCGGAGCGGGGGCTGCACGCGGAGGGGTACACGCGGCCCGGCGGGCTCGTCGTACCGCTCGGCCTCATCGACAAGCCGTTCGAGCAGCGGCGCGAGGTGCTGTACCGGGACTTCTCGGGTGCGGCGGGCCACATGATGGTGGTCGGCGGCCCGCAGTCGGGCAAGTCGACGCTGATGCGGACGCTGATCTCCTCGTTCGCACTGACGCACACCCCGCGCGAGGTGCAGTTCTACGGGCTCGACTTCGGCGGCGGCAGCATGTCGTCGATCGCCGAGCTGCCGCACGTGGGCGGGATCGCCTCGCGCCTGGACCCGGAGCGGGTGCGGCGCACGGTCGCGGAGGTGGGGGGCATCCTCAACCGCCGCGAGGAGTTCTTCCGCGCGAACAACGTCGACTCGATCGGCACGTACCGGCGGCGGCGCGCGGCGGGCGACCTGCCCGGCGAGGCGTGGGGCGACGTGTTCCTCGTCATCGACGGCTGGGGCGGCTTCCGGACCGAGTACGAGGGCCTGGAGCCGGTGGTCACGGACATCGCCTCGCGGGGTCTGGGCTACGGCATCCACGTGGTGATCACGGCGGCGCGGTACATGGAGGTGCGGGCCGCGCTCAAGGACCAGATGCTGAACCGGCTGGAGCTGCGGCTCGGCGACGTCATGGACTCCGAGTTCGACCGCAAGGTCGCGGCGAACGTGCCGACGGGCATGCCCGGTCGCGGCCAGGTCGCGGAGAAGCTGCACTTCCTGGGGGCGCTGCCGCGGATCGACGGCGCGCACGACCCGGAGGAGCTGTCGGAGGCCACCGCCTCGTTCGTGTCGGCGGTGAAGCAGAACTGGGCGGGGGCCGCGGCTCCCGGCGTACGGCTGCTGCCCAGGCTGCTGCACGCCGACCAGCTGCCCCGGGGCGGGGACCAGCCCGGCCGCGGGCTGGCCATCGGCATCGACGAGACGGACCTGGAGCCGGTGTTCGTCGACTTCGAGAGCGACCCGTTCTTCCTGGTGTTCGGTGAGAGCGAGTCCGGCAAGACGAACCTGCTGCGGCTGATCTGCCAGCAGATCGCGGAGCGGTACACCCCGGACCAGGCCCGCCTCGTCGTCGGCGACTACCGGCGCAGCCTGCTCGGGGCGCTGCCGGAGGAGCACCTGCTGGAGTACGCGCCGATGGCGAGCTCGCTGCAGACGCACATGGAGGCGCTGGGCGGGGTGTTCTCCCGTCGGCAGCCGCCGACGGACGTCACTCCGCAGCAGCTGCGCGATCGCAGCTGGTGGACGGGCCCGGACGTGTTCATCGTCATCGACGACTACGACCTGGTGGCCACCAGCCAGGGCAATCCGCTGGCCCCGCTGGTGGAGTACCTGCCGTTCGCACGCGACACGGGGGTCCGCTTCATCATCGCGCGCAACTCGGCGGGCGCCTCGCGTTCGATGTACGAGCCGTTCATGCAGCGCTTCAAGGAGCTCGGCGCGCAGGGCGTGGTCCTGTCGGGCGATCCGTCCGAGGGAGACCTGATCGGCAACGTCCGCCCCCGCCCGATGCCCCCGGGCCGCGCGTACTTCTCCTCGCGCAAGCGCGGCACGTCCCTGGTCCAGCTGGGCCGCCTGCCGGGCGCGTAGGGACGGAGCAGCGGCACCGACACGGAGCGGGGCCCGGCCGGCGGCCGGGCCCCGCTTTCTCGTGATCGACGGGAAAGACTCCCCCGCGGCGGGCCGGAGCGCCGATAATCGGGAGGGAAGACCGCGGGAGCACCGCACCGCCGAGGGAAAGGCCGCACATGGGCACTCAGCAGGAGAAGGACGAGCTGTACGCGCTCGACATCAGCGGCGTCGAGTGGGAGGGCCCCCCGGGGTCCAGCCCCGACGAGGAGCGGGTCGAGATCGCGCGGCTGCCCGAGGGTGCGGTGGCCATGCGCTCCTCGCTCGACCGGGACACCGTCCTGCGCTACACGGCGGCCGAGTGGGAGGCCTTCGTGCTCGGGGCCAGGGACGGGGAGTTCGACCTCGACCGCGGACCGCGCTGAGGACCGTACGGCGGAATCGCACGAAGGGGCGCGCCCGGTCGGGCGCGCCCCTTCGTCATGCGGCTGTGGCCGACCGGGCTCAGTAGGCCTCGGTGAACAGGCGCGAGGCCTTCACGTCGGTGGCGCGGTAGTCGCCCTTGCCGCGCTCGATCAGCGTGGCGACCTGCTCCAGCTGCTTGTGCATGTGGTCGGCCTTGCCCTTGTACTTCCCCTGGAGGGTGACGTAGGCCTGGTGCGCCTCACCGTCCCAGGTGTCCGTGACGACCTTGAGGGCCTGGTCCATGTCCTCCAGGTCCGTCATGATCTTCTTCGAGACGACGCGGATGCGGTTCGCCATCTCCTGGACGCTCTCATACCGGACCTTGGTGTGCCCGCTGTCACCGGACATGTTGTGCTCCTTCGCGCTGAGTTGAGTGGGAACGACGTGACGGTGTGAGACCCGGGCGGCAGGTCAGATGCCGTTGAGGCCCGAGCCGCCCTGGCCGGCGCCGGCCTGGACCGTCTTGAACGCCGCGCGCACGTCGTCGTCCTGCGCGTTGCTGAGGTTCTTGGTCTGCGCGACCGCGTTGTGCAGCACCCCGAGCAGACGACGGATCTCGTCGTGGTCCTCGTTGACGACCGTCTGGGCGGAGACGAAGCCCGAGGCACCCACACCGGTCCAGCCGGCGCTCACCGTGGCGAGGATGTCGGCCAGCTCACGGGACTGGGTGGTGACGGCGCGGGCCGTCGTCTCGATCTTGTTCTTCGCCTGGACGATCGGATCGTCTGCGAGTCCGAAATTGCTCATCCGAAGCTCCTCACTTCTCAATTCGCCGGCATAACCGGCGGATTGCGCAGCGGAAGGGAGGTTCCGGGCGCGGATGCGAGTCACGCGCCGCCGGAAATCCCCTCCGCCTCACGCGATCCCCCGATCACAGTCGTGAAGCCTGGTGTCACTCTAGCCAGTTCATCTGACAGCCCCAACACCGGTGGGCCGCTACCGTTGATGAACTGTGACGGTTCACTGCAAACGGCCCCGGCGCTTGCGGGCGTCGCGGACCACCGTCGCCGTGCCCGCGATGACCGCGATCAGCACGCCCGCGATGCCGAGAGCGTACGTGCCGAACCGCTCCTCGCGCTCTTGCGCCGTCTCGGTCATCCGCAGCGCCGCCGCCTCGGGCGCGGCCGCCGGGGGCGGCCCGGGGTCCGGGACCGGGGCCTTGGGTGCCTCGTGGTCCTGGGTGACCGCGCGGACCGGGTCGACGACTCCCCATCCGACGTAGTCGTCACGGCCGTTGACCGAGCGCTCGGCGGTCCCCTGGATCTGCCAGATGATCTGCTGCGGGGTCCAGTCCTCGTGCTTGGCGCGCAGCAGGGCGGCGACCCCGGCGACGTACGGGGCCGAGAAGCTGGTGCCGTTGTCGATGCACTGGCCGAAGCCGGGGACGGTGGAGACCATGTCCACGCCGGGCGCCGCGACCCCGATGAAGTCTCCGGGCTGGGAGAACGCGGCCCGCTCGTTGTTGCGGTCCGAGGCGGCCACCGCGAGGACGCCGGGGAAGGCCGCCGGGTAGGTCTTGCGCCTCTCGCCGGTCATGCCGTCGTTGCCCGCCGAGGCCACGACCACGACCTTGGCGTCGACGGCCCGCTGGACGGCCTTGCCGAGATCGGAGTCGGCGCTCAGGGGGACGTCGGTGTCCTGGGAGATGTTGATGACCTGGGCGCCCTTGGCCACCGCGTGGTCGATCGCCTGGCCGAGCGAGAGGGCGTTGCCCTTGCCCTGACCGTCGTTCTGCCGGATCGGGATGATCACGGAGTCGGGGGCCAGGCCGACGAAGCCGGTGCCGTCCTGCGGGCGGGCCGCGATCAGCCCGGCGACCTTGGTGCCGTGGCCGACGGTGTCGGTGGTGCCGTCACCGCCCTTGGGGTCGATGAAGTCCTTGCCGGCGCCCACGTCGATGGCGCTGCTGAGCTGCGGGTTCGCCCGGTCGACTCCGGTGTCGATGACCGCGACGCGGACGGGTTTGCCGCTCTTGTCCTTGCCCTTGGTCTGTGCCCAGAGCGCGTCGAGCAGCAGCCGCTGCAGTGCCCAGGGGCGGTCGGCGATCTGCTTCTTCATCGGGAAGGTGCACTCGCCCGCGCCCGCCAGCTCCAGCGGGGTGGCGGCCGGGGTGCGGACGGGGTCCGGGTACGGGGCCGCCGCGGCGGCGCCGGACGTGGCCGTCGTACCCGACAGGGCGGCGACGGCGAGCGCGGCGGTGGCGAGCGCACCGCGCGCGTACGGGGACTTGGGGATCGGCATCGGCGGCTTCCTCACGAACCCTGGGGCTGGCGGGCGGAGTTGGTGTCCAGGCGCGGCCCCTTCGAGAGGAACTCGGACCACGCGATGGGCACCAGGGCCGGGGTGACGGTCCCGTAGCCGAGCCGGATCTGCGCCTGGCTGGCCTCGGGCCGGCCGTCCGCGGTGGCCTGGCCGTTCGGCTGGTCGGGGGCGCCGATCTTCGACTTCTCCGCGTCGCTGTCCCCGTTGGCCTGCACCGCGTACCGCAGGCCGGTGTCGGTGACCAGGAAGAGGGCGCCGCCGGCGGTCGTCTGCTTGCCCTGGACCTGCGTGTAGAGCAGCCCCGAGCCCGGCGTGACGTACGCGCTGGTCCCGCTGGCGGTGATGTCGATGGGGAATCCGGTGCCGACCCACGTGCTCAGCGTCTGGTTGCCCTTGCCGTCGACCGAGCGCAGCACGTTGCAGACGGTGTCGCGCGCGCCGGCGCCCTGCGAAGCCGCGCCCTGCGCACCGGCGGCGTCCGCCGGGGCGGCCGTCATGTTGATCCGGTCGGACTTCTTCTGCGGCCACTTGGCCTCGGCCTTGAACGCCGCGGTGTCCGGGTTGAGGGACTGGAGGTCGACCTCGTGGGGCTTTCCGTGCATGTTGAGGCCGTCGGTCGCGGGAGCCGAGATCAGCAGCCACGCCACGAAGTCGGAGACCGGTGCGACCTTTCCGGGCAGCACGACGTAGTGCTGCGCACCGGAGCCGGTCTGCGCCATCAGCACCATGCCGACCTTGTTGTCGGCGGTGGTCAGGCCCTGGACGTCCGCCTTCGTGCCGGCCGGGACCGGCAGTTGCGGGAAGGCCAGGTCGTCGCCGGAGTTGAGGGTGGCCAGCCACGACTCGGTGACCTGCTGCGGGGTCGCTCCGGTGCTGCCGACCAGCGCGTTGGTCATCTTCCCCGCGTCCGGGCCGGCTTCGGGGAACCTGTACTTCGTCCCCGAGGCGTCGATCAGGTAGCGCTCCTTGGCCCCGCCCGTGCTCTGCACGTACAGCA
Source organism: Streptomyces sp. NPDC059355 (assembly GCF_042752335.1). Taxonomy (NCBI): domain Bacteria; kingdom Bacillati; phylum Actinomycetota; class Actinomycetes; order Kitasatosporales; family Streptomycetaceae; genus Streptomyces; species Streptomyces sp. NPDC059355. The sequence goes on from NZ_JBHYXN010000047.1 coordinate 20,546, forward strand.
TCTGCGTGTCGGTGACCTTGCGGGCGTCGTCCATCAGCCCCGCCTCGCGGTCGGCGAGGACGAACGTCGCGGTCTGCACGGTGTTGCCGTTGCCGCCCGGCGCCTGGCAGACCGCCCACCGCTTCGCCTTGCCCGCGTCCTGCGGGGCCGGAAGCCGGTCGGGTGCGTAGGGAATGCCGATGATGGGCCCGCGCGGCGGCCTGCCCGCGTCCAGGACCTTGTCGTCGATCTGGATGACCTTGAACTTCTGCGGATCCAGGAGGAGTCGGGCGGAGGCGAGGTTGAGCACCGGGTGCAGCCGGGTCTGGTCCTTGCCGTTCACCTTCGTCGTCAGGACCACGTACCGGGTCGTCGACTGCTTGCCCACGATGACCTTCGTACCGGCCTCGTCCCAGCCCTTGGGGGCCTGCGGCTTGAACATCCCCCACGCACCGAACGCGGCGAGCACGAGCGCCCCCGCCACCAGCCCGGGCAGCACCGCGCGCAGCGGCCGCGGCGCGCCTTCCTCGGAGCCCGTGGCGGAAGGCTGGAGGAACGCGGCCACCGTGCGCCGCTTCGCAAAGGTGTACGCGTTGAGTTCATCACGTCGTGATGCCATGACCGCCTGCTTCTCCCCGCACGGCCCGGTCGGTGAGTACGGTCCCCGGGCCTCGATTGTCGGACCGGGCACCTACTATGCCTCTTGACGGAGGGTGGGTACCGGCCGGGTAGGGTGAGGCCGCCGCTTCCTGCCTTCCGGACCGCGCGAATTCGCGGGTCCTCGGGACATCAGGGCTTGTTGGGGTGGATTGGGGAGATTCCGGGGTCATGCGGCGGGCAGCGTCCGGCTCCGGCACTCACGGGGTACGGCCCCGGGAAGGGGAGGTGGGCGCATGATGGCCACCGCGACGCAGCCGCAGACGGGTGCGCCCGCACCCGCACGCGGCGGGGTGACGCCGTATCCGAAGTCGAGCCCGGGTCGCTTCGGCCCGTTCCGATTGCAACAACTCGTACTGCTCCAGATCGCCGTGGCCGCCCTGCTGGTGGCCTGGGTCGTGGAGCCGATGCTGCTGGTGCCCGCCGGTGTGCTGGCGCTCGCCTTGGTGGTGCTCGCCGTCGTACGCCGCCACCAGCGCTCCCTGCCCGAGTGGCTCGGCGGCGCCCTCGAACTGCGCTCGCGCCGCCGCCGGGCCGCGTCGTTCACGGTGCCCGCGGGCACCGAGCCCGGGCTGGCCCCGCTCGTCGAGGCCGATCCGGCGCTGCGGACCCTCACGTTCAGCGACCGCGACCGGCGGCCCGTCGGGATGGTCGGTGACGGCACGTTCCTGACCGCAGTCGTCCAGGTGGACATGGACGCCACCGCGCTGCGGCCCGACCGCGGCGCGCGGCCGCTGCCGCTCGGGCTCGTACGGGACATCCTCGAAGTCGACGGCATCCGGCTGGAGTCGGCGCAGCTCGTGCAGCACACGCAGCCCGCGCCGGCCCCGCACCTGCCGGCCCAGTCGATGGCCACCCGCAACTACGCGCCGCTCCAGGCCGCCACGGGCACCCCGGCGGTGCGGCTGACGTGGATCGCGCTCAAGCTCGACCCGGAGCTGTGCCCCGAGGCGGTCACCGCGCGCGGCGGCGGCCTCGCGGGCGCGCAGCGCTGTGTGGTGCGGGCGGCCGACCAGTTGGCGAGCCGGCTGACCGGCGCCGGGTTCCGGGCCACCGTGCTCACCGAGCAGGAGCTGACGGGCGCGCTGGCCACCTCCTCGTGCGCGAACCCGATGGCGATCACGCAGGCCGGGCGCACCGCGAGCACCGGCCGGCGGACGGAGGAGACGGCGCGGATCTGGCGCTGCGACGACCGGCGGCACACCACGTACTGGATAGCCCGCTGGCCGCAGCTCGGCGGCGGCGGGGCGGCGTCCCTGCCGCAGTTCGTGGCGCTGCTGACCTCGCTGCCGGCGCTCGCGACGAACTTCAGCCTGACGATGGCCCCGGCGGAGCGCCAGGGCGTGACGCTGACCGGGCACGTACGGGTCACCGGGCGCAGCGACGAGGAGCTCGTCGCGGCCCGCCGGGAACTGGAACGGACGGCCCGCGGCGTGCGCACCGGGCTGGTCCGGCTCGACCGCGAACAGGTACCGGGGCTGCTGGCTTCGCTGCCGCTGGGAGGGGCGCGATGAGGGGCGGCTTCGGGCTGATCGGCCCGCGCCGGGAACGGCACGTGGTCCAGGCGGCGGATCTGGACGGGCTGGCGCTGCCCATCGGGGACGACGGGGTCGTCATCGGCGTGGACGCCGAGGGGCGTCCGGCGGTGCTCGGCATCAACCGGCCGACGCCGTACGAGGTGACGCTGATCGGCGGCCTGTGGACGGCGCAGGTGCTGGCGCTGCGCGCGGCGGCGACCGGTGCGCGGGTCGCGGTGGAGACCGGGCGCGGGCAGGTGTGGTCCGGGCTGGCCCAGGCGGCGGGCGGCGGCCAGCAGTGCGTGACCCTGCACGAGGTGGGCCGGGTGCCGCCGCAGGGCGCGTCGGCGGGCAGCCCGGTGCTGGTGATCCGGGACTGCGGGATGCGGCCGCCGCGCGGGCGCGTGGTGGCGGGGCCGTGGCAGTCGGTGCTGACCCTGCTGCCGTACCTGAGCCCGACGGCGCCGCGGCTGCTGCAGAACTCCTCGCTGGTGGGCGTCCAGCGGGTGTCCCCGGACGAGGCGGAGCAGCTCGGCCGTCTGATGAACCTGCCGCAGGCGGCGGTGGATTCACTGCCGACGCTGGGCGACGGGGTCACCCTGTGGTGCACGCCGCGGGACCGCCAGTTCGTGATGACCCAGGGCACGGAGGCCGAAACCGGACTCCTGGGCCCCTCCCGCCGCATCGACTGAGCCGTATCCGGGGCGAACCCCGGCGAGGGCCGGTGACGGTTGCTCAGGAGGCGGCCACCCTGTAGGCAGGACGGGAAGGACGAGGCCACCGAGCCGGCCCCCGGGGCCCGGCCGCGGCGCGTCCACGGGGGCGGACACCGGCGTCGGCGCGCACGATTAGGCTGAGCGTGGGCGCGGCGTCGAGGTGGGCGCCGGACCAGTGTTCGACATACCAGGAGGACCAGTGAGCGGCGATCGGAACGAGAGGCGCGGCGGGACTTGGGACGTCCCGACGGACGATCAGTCCGACGCGGAGCCCGAGGTGACGGGCGAGTTCACCATCGACTACACCCCGCCGGCCTGGTACACGCAGGGTGCGGCCCCGGCCACGCCCGTACCGGGGCTCCCCGAGGGCAGCGGTTTCGAGCCCCACCACCCGTCGGAGGTGGCCTCGCCCGCGACCATGCGGATCGCCCCTCCGGCCCCGCCCACCCCGTCGGACGGCGCGGGCGTACCGTCCCCCTTCCCGGCCCCGGCCACGCCGCTCCCGGCCCCTGCCCCGGCCCCGGCCCCGGCCCCGGCCGACAGCGCCGCCCCGGCCGCGCAGTTCCCGGCGCCGGCCCCGTTCGGCATCCCCGCTGACACGCCTCCCCCGTCGTTCCCGGCACCGGCCGACACGCCTGCGCCCGCGCCGTTCCCGGCCCCTGCCCCGGCCGACAGCGCCGCCCCGGCCGCGCCGGTCCCGGCACCGGCCCCGGCTCCCTTCGCCACCCCGGCCGACGCACCTGCGCCGCCGGCCTTCGCGGCCGCGCCGGTCCCGGCCGACGGCGCCGGCGCTCCCGTCGCCGAGGTGCCCGTTCCGGCGGCCCCGGCCCCCTTCGCGCCCCCGGCCCTCCTGGCGCCGGTCGACGCGCCCGTGCTGCCGGCTCCGGCTCCGGAGCACACGGACGCGCCCGGGCAGCTCGTCGAGGCCTCCTTCCCTGCGCCCGACCCCGTCCAGCGGCAGGACACGCCGCCCGACGGGACCCCCGTCCCGTTCGCGGGCCCCGAGCCCGCGGCTGCGGAGGGCGAGTCCCGCGACGCCGTGGCCGTACCGGAGGCCCTGACGCCCGTCAGCCCCGCGGACGCGTTTCACCCGCCCGTGGGAGCCCCCTTCGGGGGACCCGGAGGCGAACTCCCGGCGCTGCCGCCCGCGTTCCCCTCCACCGCGGCACCGCAGGACGGGTACGGGTTCCCGCCCTCCCCCGGCCCGGCCGCGCCGGCCCCCCAGGACGGCTACGGGTTCCCCCCGAACCCCGGCCCTGCCGCGCCGACGCCCGTGCCCGCGCCGCAGGACGGGTACGGCTTCCCCCCTGCCCCCGCACCGGCGCAGCCGATGCCGCAGCCCCAGCCGCCCGTGGACGCGAGCGACTACGCCTTCCCGCCCGCGCAGTCCGCGCCCGTACCGCAGCAGCCGCAGCAGCCGCAGCCCCAGCCCCAGCCCCACCAGCAGCCCCAGTACGACCCCCGTGCCAACGTCCAGTGGCCCGCCGGGCCCCAGCCGGGCCCGCAGCCGCACGATCCGCGCTACCAGCCCGGCCCCGGCACCGGCGGTGGCGCGCCCCTCGGCTACACCGCCGCGGTCGAGCTGTCCTCGGACCGCCTGCTGCGCGGCAAGCAGAAGCCCCGGCCCCAGCGCTCCGGTTTCCGGTTCGGCGGCAAGGCCGCCGAGGCCGAGCGCCTGCGCAAGCTGGAGCTGATCCGCACCCCGGTCATGTCCTGCTACCGCATCGCCGTCATCAGCCTCAAGGGCGGCGTCGGCAAGACCACGACCACCACCGCCCTCGGCGCCACCCTCGCCACCGAGCGCCAGGACAAGATCCTGGCCATCGACGCGAACCCCGACGCCGGCACCCTCGGGCGCCGCGTCCGCCGCGAGACCGGTGCCACGATCCGGGACCTGGTCCAGGCGATCCCGTACCTGAACTCGTACATGGACATCCGGCGGTTCACCTCCCAGGCCCCCTCCGGTCTGGAGATCATCGCCAACGACGTCGACCCGGCCGTGTCCACGACGTTCAACGACGAGGACTACCGCCGCGTCATCGACACGCTCGGCCGCCAGTACCCGATCATCCTCACCGACTCGGGCACCGGTCTCCTCTACTCCGCGATGCGCGGCGTCCTGGACCTGGCCGATCAGCTGATCATCATCTCGACCCCGTCGGTGGACGGCGCCAGCAGCGCGAGCACCACGCTCGACTGGCTCTCCGCACACGGGTACGCCGACCTGGTCTCCCGCTCCCTCACCGTCATCTCGGGGGTCCGCGAGACCAGCAAGATGATCAAGATCGAAGACATCGTGCAGCACTTCGAGACCCGTTGCCGGGGCGTCGTCGTGGTGCCGTTCGACGAACACCTCGCGGCCGGTGCCGAGGTCGACCTCGACCTGATGCGGCCGAAGACCCGGGAGGCGTACTTCAACCTCTCCGCGCTCGTCGCCGAGGACTTCGTCCGCGCCGCCCAGCAGGCCCCCCAGGGCCACTGGGGAGCACCTCAGCAGCCCCAGCCCCAGCAGCCCCAGGCGTACCAGCTGCCTCCGCAGCAGCCGCAGGGCCAGCCGCCGTACGTCCAGCCCCAGGGCCCGTCCCCGTACCAGCAGCCTCCGCAGCCCTACGCCCAGCCCTACCCGCAGCCCGGCCAGCCCTGGCAGCCCCAGCAACAGCCGCCCCAGCACCCGCAGCAACCCCAGCAGCCCCCGCGCGACCCGCGCCTCGGCTGACGGCCACGACAGCAGGAAGGGCCCGTACCTCCCCTGGGAGGTACGGGCCCTTGCGCGTTCGGGGGCGGTCAGCCGCCCGCGGGCCGGCTCAGCGCTCCGCGTCGTACGACTCGGTCAGCGTCCGCGCCCGCTTCACGTCGTCCGCGATGGCTTCGAGGAGGCCGTCCAGCGATTCGAACTTTGCCATGCCGCGCACGTAGGCGAGGAAGTCCACGGTCACGTGCAGGCCGTACAGGTCCAGGCCGACCCGGTCGATCGCGTACGCCTCCACGGTCCGCTCGGTGGCGTCGAACTGCAGGTTCGTGCCGACCGAGATCGCGGCGGGCATCCGCTCGCCGCCCGCCGTGAGCCAGCCCGCGTACACGCCGTCCGCCGGGATCGCGGTGTGCGGGGGCGTCTCGACGTTGGCCGTCGGGTAGCCGAGCTCGCGCCCCCGCTGGGCACCGCGTACGACGACACCCTCGACCCGGTGCGGACGGCCCAGGATCTCGGCCGCGCCGTCCATGTCGCCCTCGGCGACCAGCCTGCGCGCCAGGGTGGAGGAGAACGGCACGCCGCCGCCCGCCTCGCCGCGCTCGACCAGGTCCACGACCTCGACCTCGTAGCCGTACGTGGCACCCAGCTCGCGGAGGAAGTCGACGTTCCCGGCGGCCCGGTGGCCGAAGCGGAAGTTCGGACCCTCGATGACGGCGCGCGCGTGCAGCTTGTCGACGAGCACCTTCACGATGAAGTCGGCCGGTGAGAGCTGCGAGAACTCCGCCGTGAACGGCAGGATCAGCAGTGCGTCCACACCCAGCCCGGCCATCAGTTCGGCACGGCGGTCGTGCGGGGCCAGGATCGGCGGGTGGCTGCCGGGGCGCACGACCTCGCTCGGGTGCGGGCTGAAGGTGACGACGACGGACGGGACGCCGAGCTCGCGGGCCTTGGCCACGGCCCGCCCGATGATCAGCTGATGGCCCCGGTGCACACCGTCGTACGAGCCGATGGTGACGACGCTGCGTCCCCAGTCCTGGGGGATGCCCTCCAAGCCACGCCAGCGCTGCACTGTGACCGCTCCTCGCCCGAACCGTGTAGGCCCTTGTACTGGTTGCCGATTGCTGGTCTAAGACTGCCATGCCCGTGCCCGGGGGTCGGCATCGGCATCTGGCTGGGTTCTGTCTCCGTCATATCGGACGGTCGGCGCCCCGGCGGGGAGGGGGCAGGGGTGGCGAAAGCGCCCCCTTACGCTCCCTCCAGTCACTCCGCACGCCTGCCCGGACGGGTGAATACGAGGGCCCTGCTGGATAGAGACCTACCCGAGGGGGGTCGTGGAGCGGTGAGCGGCAGACGATGTGCGCTCACCGCTCCACGTCGGAGCGGATCGGAAGATCAGCGGGGTCGGGCGGCCGGCGGATCCGCGGATCAGGCGAAGACCGCCAGCGACTTCGCCTTGCCGCCCTTGCTCTCCACGAGCCCGAGCAGCACGCCGTCCGGTCCGTAGACCGCCACCGTCCGACCCGCGGGGTACGCGTCCGGCATGTCGATCCGCACGCCGTTGGCGAGCAGCGAAGCCCGGCGGGCGTCGAGGTCCCAGCGCGGGAAGGCCGCGGCCGCCGCCTCGCCGATCGGCATGACGGTCAGCTCCTCCTGGAGCTGGTCCAGGGTCCGCGCCCGGTCGATCTTGTACGGGCCCACCCGGGTGCGCCGCAGCGCGGTGAGGTGCCCGCCGACGCCGAGGTCTGCGCCCAGGTCACGGGCGAGCGCGCGGATGTACGTACCGCTGGAGCAGACGACGGAGACGACGAGGTCGACGACCTTGGTGCCGTCCTCGGCTTCCGCCTCCCGCATGTCGTACACCTGGAACGACGAGATGGTCACCGGCCGGGCCGGGATCTCGAAGTCCTCGCCGTCACGGGCGCGCTTGTAGGAGCGCACGCCCTTGATCTTGATGGCGCTGACCTTCGAGGGGACCTGCATGATCTCGCCGGACAGCTTGGCGATGCCCTTGTCCACGGCCTCGCGGGTCACCGCGGAGGCGTCCGTCGAGGAGATGATCTCACCCTCCGCGTCGTCCGTCAGGGTGTCCTGGCCGAGGCGGATCGTGCCGAGGTACTCCTTCTCCGTGAGCGCGAGGTGGCCGAGGAGCTTGGTGGCCTTCTCGACGCCCAGGACGAGGACACCCGTCGCCATCGGGTCGAGCGTGCCGGCGTGGCCCACGCGGCGGGTCTTGGCGATCCCGCGCATCTTGGCGACCACGTCGTGCGAAGTGAAGCCGGACGGCTTGTCGACGATGACAAGGCCGTCCGGTGTCTTCCCTGCGTTGGTGCTCATTCCGCGGCTGCGTCCTCGTCGTCATCCTCGCCCGGCTTCTTGTACGGGTCGGCGTCGCCGGCGTACTGGGCGCCGGAGGACACCTCGCGCACCTGGGCGTCGGAGGCGCGCGCCTTGTCGAGGAGGTCCTCGATGGCCTTGGCGTTCTCCGGGAGGGCGTCCGCGACGAAGGTCAGGGTGGGCGTGAACTTGGTGCCCGCCGCCCGGCCGACCGCGGAGCGCAGTACGCCCTTGGCGCTCTCGAGGCCCGCCGCCGCGCTGGCGCGGTCCTCGTCGTCACCGTAGACCGTGTAGAAGACCGTGGCCTCCCGCAGGTCTCCGGTGACCCGGGTGTCCGTGATGGTCACGTGCGTACCGAGGCGGGGGTCCTTGACACCGCGCTGCAGCTTCTCGGCCACCACCTCCCGGATGAGGTCCGCCAGCTTCTTCGCCCGCGCATTGTCGGCCACTGGTCCGTCTCCTTCTTATGTCTTGCAGTCAGTCTTCATCACCGTGCAGCCGCCGTCTCACCGACAGCAGCTCCACTTCCGGACGTGCCGCGACCAGCCGCTCGCAGCGGTCCAGTACATCCGAGAGGAACCCCGCGTCCCCGCTGACCAGAGCGACCCCTATACGGGCCCTGCGGTGCAGATCCTGGTCGCCCACCTCGGCCGCGCTCACGGAGAACTTGCGTTGGAGCTCGGCGACGATGGGCCGGACGACAGAGCGTTTCTCCTTCAGCGAGTGGACGTCGCCGAGGAGCAGGTCGAAGGACAGAGTCCCCACGTACATTCAGTTCCGGATGTCCCGCCGGTTCGGGTTCGGTGGCCTGCCAGCCGTCGCGCGGCAGGGTCACCAGAACCGTACACGCAACGGCCGGGGCCGATCGACGGATATTCCGCCGACCGGCCCCGGGCTTACGACACGGTACGAACCGCCTCGCGCTTACGCGCGGGGCTTCTCGCGCATCTCGTACGTCGCGATGACGTCGTCGATCTTGATGTCGTTGAAGGAACCGAGGTTGATACCACCCTCGAAGCCCTCGCGGATCTCGGTGACGTCGTCCTTGAAGCGGCGCAGACCGGAGATGGTGAGGTTCTCGGCGATGACCTTGCCATCGCGCAGGAGCCGCGCCTTGGTGTTGCGCTTGACCTCGCCGGAGCGGATGAGGACACCCGCGATGTTGCCCAGCTTGGACGAGCGGAAGATCTCGCGGACCTCCGCCGTACCGAGCTCGACCTCTTCGTACTCCGGCTTGAGCAGACCCTTGAGGGCCGCCTCGATCTCCTCGATGGCCTGGTAGATCACCGAGTAGTAGCGGACGTCGACACCCTCGCGGTCCGCCATCTGCGCGGCACGGCCGGCCGCACGGACGTTGTAACCGATGACGATGGCGTCGGAGCCCATCGCCAGCGAGATGTCGGACTCGGTGACCGCACCCACACCGCGGTGCAGGACGCGGATGTCGACCTCTTCACCGACGTCGAGCTGGAGCAGCGAGGACTCGAGGGCCTCGACCGCACCGGACGCGTCGCCCTTGATGATGAGGTTGAGTTCCTGCACCAGACCGGCCTTGAGAACCGAGTCGAGGTCTTCCAGGGACACCCGGCGGACGCGCTTGGCGAAGTTGGCGTTGCGCTCACGCGCAGCACGCTTCTCGGCGATCTGACGGGCGGTGCGGTCCTCGTCGACGACGAGGAAGTTGTCGCCGGCGCCGGGGACGTTGGTGAGACCCAGGACCAGGACGGGGGTCGACGGACCCGCTTCCTCGACGTTGTTGCCCTTGTCGTCGAGCATGGCGCGCACTCGGCCGTAGGCGTCGCCCACGACCATCGTGTCGCCGACGCGGAGGGTACCGCGCTGGACGAGGACGGTGGCGACGGCACCGCGGCCGCGGTCGAGGTGGGACTCGATCGCAATACCCTGAGCGTCCTGCTCCGGGTTGGCGCGGAGGTCGAGCGAGGCGTCGGCGGTGAGGACGACGGCCTCGAGCAGGGAGTCGATGTGCAGACCCTGCTTGGCGGAGATGTCGACGAACATCGTGTCGCCGCCGTACTCCTCGGCGACCAGACCGAACTCGGTGAGCTGACCGCGCACCTTGACCGGGTCGGCACCCTCGACGTCGATCTTGTTGACCGCGACGACGATCGGGACGCCGGCGGCCTTGGCGTGGTTCAGCGCCTCGATCGTCTGCGGCATGACGCCGTCGTTGGCCGCGACCACGAGGATCGCGATGTCGGTCGACTTCGCACCACGGGCACGCATGGCGGTGAACGCCTCGTGACCCGGGGTGTCGATGAAGGTGATGCGACGCTCTTCGTCGTTGACCTCGGTGGAGACCTGGTACGCACCGATGTGCTGCGTGATGCCACCGGCCTCGCCCGCGACGACGTTCGTCTTGCGGATGGCGTCGAGCAGTCGGGTCTTACCGTGGTCGACGTGACCCATGACGGTCACGACCGGCGGACGCGGCATGAGGAATTCCTCGCCGCCCTCGTCCTCGCCGAACTCGATGTCGAAGCCCTCGAGGAGCTCGCGGTCCTCTTCCTCCGGGCTGACGATCTGGACGACGTAGTTCATCTCGCCGGCCAGCATCTCGAGCGTCTCGTCGGAGACGGACTGCGTGGCAGTGACCATCTCGCCGAGGTTCATCATCACGGCGACGAGCGACGCCGGGTTGGCGTTGATCTTCTCCGCGAAGTCGGTGAGGGAGGCACCGCGCGACAGGCGCACGGTCTCGCCGCCACCGCGCGGCAGCATCACGCCGCCGACCGACGGGGCCTGCATGGCCTCGTACTCCTGGCGCCTCTGACGCTTCGACTTGCGACCGCGACGGGCGGGCCCGCCGGGACGGCCGAAGGCACCCTGCGTGCCACCACGGGCACCGGGACCGCCGGGACGGCCACCGAAGCCGGGACGACCGCCGCCACCGGCGCCGGCCGGGCCGCCGCCGAAGCCGCCGCCACCCGGACGGGGGCCGCCGAAGCCGCCGCCGCCCGCGGGACGCGAGCCGGGACCGGCCGGACGGCCGGCGAAGCCGCCGCCACCGGGACGACCTGCGCCGCCACCGGGACGTGCGCCACCGGCACCGGGACCACGGCCACCGGGGCCGCCGCCGGGACGGGGACCGGGACCACCGGCAGCGGGACGCTGCGGCATCATGCCCGGGTTCGGACGGTTACCGCCGGGAGCACCACCGGGACGCGGGGCGCCGCCCTGCGGACGGGGCATGCCGCCCGGGGTCGGACGACCCGCACCGGGACCCTGGGGACGCGGAGCGCCACCGGGACCACCCTGCGGGCGGGGAGCACCCTGGCCACCGCCGCCGCCGGGGGCACCGGGGCGGGGAGCGCCGGCCGGACGGGGCGCCTGCGGGCGCGCCATACCGGTGGAGCCACCAGAGGTGAACGGGTTGTTGCCCGGACGGGGACCGGCCGGACGGGAGCCCTGCGGACGCGGGGTCTGGGAACCGGGACCGGCGGGACGCTGTCCCTGACCGGGGGCGGTGCCGGCCGGGCGCGGGGCGCCGGGACGGGCGCCGGCCTGGCCGCCCTGGGCCGCGGGACGCTGCTGCGCCGGACGCGGGCCGGGGGTCGCACCGGGACCGGCGGGACGCTCGGTGCGCGCCGGGGCGGCCGGGGCCGCCGGGGCCGCCGGAGGCGCGGAGAACTCGGTCGCCACGGGAGCCGCCGGAGCGGGCTTCGGGGCGGCCGGGGCCTTCGGGCCGGGACGCGGGCCGGAGGCGGCCGGGGTCACCGGGGCAGCCGCGGCCGGAGCCTCGGCAGCGGCCGGCTTGGGGGCCGGTGCGCCGGGCTTCGGCGCACCGGGACGTGCAACGGCACCCGGGGTGGGAACCCCGGGCTTGGCGGGCGCGGCCTTGCGGGGCGCGCCCGGCTTCGCAGCGGACTTGCCGGCGTTGCCGCCGGGCCCCTGCAGTGCGTCAGTCAACTTGCGTACAACCGGCGCCTCGATCGTCGAGGACGCCGAACGGACGAACTCACCGAGTTCCTGGAGCTTGGCCATGACGACCTTGCTCTCAACTCCGAACTCCTTGGCGAGTTCGTATACCCGGACCTTAGCCACTTCGCTCCTTTTAGGTCCGGGTTACGCCGGACCGTCGCTACTTCATGGGCGTACTCATCGCGTACTCATCGAGTGCTCATCGCAATCTCGACCTACTTCCAACTCGCGAGGTACCTGACCGCACGGGGTATCCGTGCCGTACTACTTCTTACGGTGTCGCCTCGGCCACGACGGCCACGGCTTTGCTCAGTCCGGTCGTGTCGAGTGCTCCCGGGGACCGAAGGGCCCGGGGGAACGCTCTGCGACGGACCGCCTTGTCCAGACAGACCACGGCAGGGTGCACATAGGCGCCCCGGCCGGGCAGCGTACCGCTTGGATCGGGGACGCATTCGTCCTCGACCGCCACGATGCGCAGCAGATCGCTCTTGGCCGCTCGCTCCCGACACCCCACACAGGTGCGTTCGGGGCATGCGCGGGCTTGCGTCCGGCCAGACACGCCTAAGTCTACCTCCCCGCACCGACCTCACCCCTTCGGGCGAAAAATCGAACGGATGTTGTCGAGATCTGCTGTCTTGATCCTGTCTACCGGCCGGACAGCTCCGACCGGTACGGATTTATTCCCCGCCCCGGGCCCGGTCGGCGTCCGGGGACACCTCGGTGTCGGGGCGGATGTCGATGCGCCAGCCGGTGAGCCGCGCGGCGAGGCGGGCGTTCTGGCCCTCCTTGCCGATGGCCAGCGACAGCTGGTAGTCGGGCACGGTCACCCTGGCGGAGCGCGAGTCCCAGTCCACGACCTCGACCTTGCTCACCCGGGCGGGTGACAGCGCGTTCGCGACCATCTCCGCCGGGTCGTCCGACCAGTCCACGATGTCGATCTTCTCACCGTGCAGCTCGGCCATGACGTTGCGCACACGGGCACCCATCGGGCCGATGCAGGCGCCCTTGGGGTTGAGCCCCGAGCGGGTGGACCGGACGGCGATCTTGGTGCGGTGGCCGGCCTCGCGGGCGATCGCCGAGATCTCGACGCTGCCGTCCGCGATCTCCGGGACCTCCAGCGCGAAGAGCTTCTTCACCAGGTTGGGGTGGGTGCGCGACAGGGTCACGGACGGACCGCGGACACCCTTCGCCACCCGCACGACGTACGCCTTGATGCGGAGGCCGTGCGTGTAGTCCTCGCCGGGGACCTGCTCCTGCACCGGCAGGATGGCCTCCAGCTTGCCGATGTCGACGAGGACGTTCTTGGGGTCCTTGCCCTGCTGGACGACGCCGGTGATGACATCGCCCTCGCGGCCGGCGAACTCGCCGAAGGTCAGGTCGTCCTCGGCGTCGCGCAGACGCTGCAGGATCACCTGCTTGGCGGTCGTCGCGGCGATCCGGCCGAAGTCCGACGGGGTGTCGTCGAACTCCTTGGCCTCCTGCCCCTCCTCCAGGTCCCGCGGGTCCTCCGTCGCCCACACCACGACGTGGCCGTTGGTGCGGTCGAGCACCACGCGCGCCCGCCGGAAGCTTCCCTCGGTGCGGTGGTACGCGATGAGGAGGGCCGACTCGATCGCCTCGACGAGCAGGTCGAAGGAGATCTCCTTCTCGCGGACCAGACCCCGCAGGGCACTCATGTCGATGTCCACGGCTACGCCTCCTCTTCCTTCTTGTCCTTGCGGTTGAACTCGATCTCGACCCGCGCCTTGGCGATGTCGGAAAAAGCGATGCGTCGGGCGGTGGCCTTGCGGCCCTTCACGCCCGGGACCTCCAGGTCCATTCCCTCGTCGTCCACGTCGAGGATGCGGGCGATCAGTTCCCCGCCCTCGGCGAGCTGGAACTTCACGAGGCGGTCGATCGCCCGTACGTAGTGACGGTGCTCGGTCAGCGGGCGGTCGGCGCCCGGCGAGCTCACCTCGAGGACGTACTCTTCCTCGCCCATCACGTCGGATTCGTCGAGCTTCTCGGAGACCTCACGGCTCAGCTCGGCACACGCGTCCAGTTCCACGCCCTCGTCGGAGTCCACGATGATGCGCAGCATCCGGCGCTTGCCGGCCTTGGACATCTCGACGTCCTCGAGATCCAGGCCCTTGGCGGCGACGAGCGGCTCCAGCAATCCGCGCAGCCTGTCGCTCTGGGTGGTGCTCATCCGGGTGACTCCTCGGCCGCGTGTGCTGTTGTGTTTACGTCGCGTGTCAGGTCAAAGGGTATCCGGTCGCGGAGGGTGTTGCCGTCCGTCGTGGAGACGGAGCCCCGGGTACGGTGATCACACCCTGCCCCGCCACCACCTTCGAGGACGTTTCCGTGCCCTGGACTCCGCCTTCGCGGCCCTCTCGCAGGAGCCTGCTCGCCGGCGCCGCCGGCGTGGCCGGCGCCGCGCTGCTCACCGGGTGCTCCGACGGGGGCGGCTCACCGGACACCGGTGGCGGGCTTCCACTCGAACGGCGGATGCGCGAGACGGCCGTTCGGGAGAGCGAACGGCTGCTGGAACGTTACGACGCCACGGCCGCCGCCCATCCGGCCCTGGCCGCGCGCCTCTCGCCGCTGCGCTCCGCGGTCGCCGCGCACGCGGGGGCACTGGCCTCCGCGGACGCCGCGCCCGGCAGGACCCCGGGCTCCGCCCCGCCGTCCGCGACGCCGTCGTCCGCCGCGGCCGGCGCCCCCGTGGTGAGTGCCGATCCCGTGCCGCCGAAGCCCGAGGAGGCCCTGACCGCCCTGGCGGACGCCGAGCGGAGCCTCGCCGAGGCGCGGACCGTCACCCTCGCCGGGGCGCCCGGGGAGCTGGCCCGGCTGCTGGCCTCGGTGGCCGCCTGCGGCGCCGTGCACGCCTACCTGCTGACCTCGCCCCAGGGAGACAAGCCGTGACCCCCGAACCCTCCTCCGCGAGCCGCGCCCTGGAAGCGGTGCAGGCCGCGCTCGCCGCCGAGCACGCGGCCGCCTACGGCTACGGGGTCATCGGCGCCCGGGCGGCCGCCGGCCGGTCGGCCGAGGCCCGCGAGGCGTACGGCGGCCACCTCTCGCGCCGGGACGCGCTCGCCCGGACGGTGCGCGAGATGGGCGATGCGCCGCGGCCCGCGGAGGCGGCGTACGCACTGCCCTTCGAAGTGCGCGGCCCGGCCGACGCCGAGCGGCTGGCCGCCGAGATCGAGGACCGGGTGGCGGGCGCGTACTCCGATCTGGTGCGGGCGGCCGACGGCCGGCTGCGCCGCGAGGCGGCCGACGCGCTGAGCGCCGCAGCCGTCCGCGCGGCACGCTGGCGCGGGGTCGGCGTAGCCTTCCCTGGGCTCACGGAACGTGGAGAACGAGCCCGGACCAGCTGAAAGGGATCACGCACGCATGGCTTTCGAACCGCCGCAGCGGCTTGTACGGGCGCTCGGCGAGACGCCGGATTCGGCGCAGAACGCGGACTGGCTGGGGCAGTTGCCCCGGCTCGCCGAGGAGGCGCCGGCCCGGCGTGGGGTGCGGGTCCAGCGGGTGCAGGCCCCCGGCGGCCGGAGCAGTCTGGTCCTCCTCGTCCACTACGCCGACGGGACGCCGGCCGCGCTGAAGCTGGCTCCCCCGCCGGCCCGGCCCGACCGGGAGCTGGCCGCGCTGGCGCACTGGGGCGGCTTCGGCGCGGTACGGGTGCTCGACACCCGCCACCACGAGGAGGACGGGGCGCTGCTGCTGGAGCGGCTCCACCCGGAGGTCTCGCTGCGCTCCCTCCCGGACACGAAGGCCCTGCTGGAGGCGTGCGGGACGCTGCGCAGGCTCTGGGTGACCCCGCCGGCCGGGCACCCGTTCGAGACGGTGGCCGAGCGCACGGCGCAGCAGGCGGAGCTCCTGCGCAAGGCTCCGCCGGAAGCCGGGGCGCTGGCCTCCTCGGCGCTCGCGGTCCGCGAGGAGCTGACCGCGCTGCCCGGTGAGGAGCTGCTGCTGCACGGGAACTTCCGGCAGGGCAAGGTGCTGGCGGGCGAGCGCGCGCCGTGGCTGGCGGTGGGGCCCGATCCGCTGGTCGGGGACCGTGCGTACGACCTGGCGCGGCTGGTCCGGGACCGGCTGGAGGATCAGGTCGCCTCCTCGGCGGGGGCGGCGGGGGCCCGGCGCCGGGTGAACAAGCTGGCCGACTCCCTGGAGGTGGACCGGGACCGACTGCGGGGCTGGACGCTGTTCCGCGCGGTGGAGTCCGGCAACCGGGCACTGGCCGCGGGACGGCGCCGGGAGGCGGAGCTGCTGCTGGAATTCGCGACCTGGCTGTAGGGGGTCTTTCGGACCGGGCCGGGCTCTTGGGCGTCTGCCCTGATCCGAAAGACACTCCCTGGGCATACCGTGGATACGGGGTGCCTCGTGGATTCCGGTCGGCGCCCCGCGGGAGGCCGGCATGCTCCAGGAACTGCTGACAGCGGGACTCGCGGCGGCCGCGGGAGTCGCGGTGTACTCGGGTGTGGCCGCACGCGTGGTGCGGCAGTACGAGCGGGGCCTGGTCTTCCGCCTCGGCCGCCTGCGGCAAGGGGTCCGGGGGCCCGGTTTCACCATGATCCTCCCGTTCGTCGACCGCATGCGGAAGGTGAACATGCAGATCGTGACGCTGCCGGTGCCCGCGCAGGAGGGCATCACGCGGGACAACGTCACGGTGCGGGTGGACGCGGTCGTGTACTTCAAGGTCGTGGACCCGGCGAACGCGATCATCGAGGTCGAGGACTACCGCTTCGCGGTCTCGCAAATGGCGCAGACCTCGCTGCGCTCGATCATCGGCAAGTCCGACCTGGACGATCTGCTGTCCAACCGGGAGCAGCTGAACCAGGGGCTGGAGCTGATGATCGACAGTCCGGCGGTGGGCTGGGGCGTGCAGATCGACCGGGTCGAGATCAAGGACGTCTCGCTGCCGGAGACGATGAAGCGGTCGATGGCGCGGCAGGCGGAGGCGGACCGCGAACGGCGGGCGCGCGTCATCAACGCGGATGCCGAGCTGCAGGCTTCGAGGAAGCTGGCCGAGGCGGCGGCGGTGATGTCGGAGCAGCCGGCGGCGCTGCAGTTGCGGCTGCTCCAGACGGTGGTGGCGGTGGCCGCGGAGAAGAACTCCACGCTGGTCCTGCCGTTCCCGGTGGAACTTCTGCGCTTCCTCGAGCGCGCGGCCCCGGCGCCGGGCGGGACGGAGCCGCCGCCCCTGCCCCTGGTCACCGGGCCGGACCCGGGCCCCGACCCCGACCCCGACCCCGCCGAGCCGGAAACGGACTGACCGCGGGGCCGGGCGGCGGGAGGCGGATCAGGCCGTCGTCAGGCGGGCGAGGGCTTCGGCCAGGGGGAGTTCCTCGCGCGTGCCCGTGGCGCGGTGCTGGAGTTCGACCACCTCGTCGGCGGAGCGGCGGCCCGCCACCAGGATCCACGGGACGCCGATCAGCTCCGCGTCCGTGAGCTTCACGCCCGGGGACAGGCCCGGGCGGTCGTCCAGCAGGACCCGCAGCCCGGACCCCGCCAGGGCCTCGGCCGCCTGCTCCGCCAGCGCGAGCGGTACGGCCTTGCCCGCCGCCACGACGTGGACGTCGGCCGGGGCCACCTCCGCCGGCCAGGCCAGCCCCCGTTCGTCCGCGGTCTGTTCGGCCAGCGCGGCCACCGCCCGCGAGACGCCGATGCCGTACGAGCCCATCGTGACCCGCACCGGCTTGCCCTCCCGGCCGAGCACGTCGAGCCCGAAGGCGTCCGCGTACTTGCGGCCCAGCTGGAAGATGTGGCCGATCTCGATCGCGCGGTCCAGCCGGAGCCCGGCGCCGCAGCGCGGGCAGGGGTCGCCCGGCTCGACGACGACCACGTCGAGGTACCGGTCCACCTCGAAGTCCCGCCCGCAGACGACGTTCCGGGCGTGCGTGTCCGCCTTGTTGGCGCCGGTCACCCACGAAGTGCCGGGCGCGACACGGGGGTCGGCCAGGTAGCGGACCTTGCCCAGGCCCTGCGGGCCGACGTAGCCGCGTACCAGGTCGGGGCGGTCGGTGAAGTCCTCGGCGGTCACCAACTCCACCACCGCGGGGGCCAGATGCTCACCGAGCTTGCCGAGGTCCACCTCCCGGTCGCCGGGTACGCCGACGGCCGTGATCTCGCCGTCGACCTTCACCAGGAGGTTCTTCAGCGTCGCCGAGGCGGGCACGCCCAAGTGCGCGGCGAGGGTCTCGATCGTCGGGGTGTCGGGGGTGTCCACCTCCTCGATCGGGGGGTGCTCGGCGTCCACCGGGGTCGGCGCGAAGGTCACGGCCTCCGTGTTCGCCGCGTAGTCGCAGGACGGGCAGTCGACGAAGGTGTCCTCGCCGGCCGGCGCGGGCGCCAGGAACTCCTCCGACGCCGAGCCGCCCATCGCGCCCGACACCGCGGACACGATGCGGTGGTCCAAGCCGAGGCGTTCGAAGATGCGCTGGTACGCGGCCCGGTGGAGGGCGTACGACTCGGCGAGCCCCTCGTCGCTCACGTCGAAGGAGTACGAGTCCTTCATCTGGAACTCGCGGCCCCGCAGCACGCCGGACCGCGGCCGGGCCTCGTCACGGTACTTGGTCTGGATCTGGTAGAGCATGACCGGCAGGTCCTTGTAGGACGTGCACTGGTCCTTCACCACGAGGGTGAAGATCTCCTCGTGGGTGGGGCCGAGCAGGTAGTCCGCGCCCTTGCGGTCCTTGAGGCGGAAGAGCAGGTCCCCGTACTCCGACCAGCGTCCGCTGACCTCGTACGGCTCCTTCGGCAGCAGCGCCGGGAGCAGCACCTCCTGGGCGCCGATCGCGTCCATCTCCTCGCGGACGATGCGGGAGACGTTGTCGAGGACCTTCTTGCCGAGCGGCAGCCAGGCCCACACACCGGCGGAACTGCGGCGGACGTATCCGGCGCGGACGAGGAGCCGGTGGCTGAGGGTCTCGGCGTCGGCCGGGTCCTCGCGGAGGGTCTTGGCCATGAGGCGGGACATGCGCTGCACGTGTTGCGATGACATGTCGGGAGGCTACCGGGGGTGCCCGGCCCCCCGGAAACCGTTTCAGGGGCGGCGCAGCGGCAGCGGGGCGCCCATCACGGCGTACGGGAGGCTGGCACTCGGGAAGTGCACCTGGCGGGCCAGGTCCGTGTAGCCGAGGGCCCGGTAGAGCCCGCGGGCCGGACTCTCGGTGTCGATGGCGGAGAGGATGGAGCGGGGCTCCTCGGCGGCGTCGGTGAGCCGGGTGATGAGGGTGCGGCCGACTCCGCGGCCCTGGAAGCCGGGGTGGACGTGCAGCTCGGTGATCACGAAGGAGCGGTCGAGCCATCCGTCGACGCCTTCGGACCGCAGGTACGGCTCGACGACGGAGGACCACCAGTACGCCCGGTCGTTCGGCATCCCGTACACGAACCCGGCGAGGGCGCCGTCGTCGGTGAACGCGCCGAGGGCGCGGGCTCCGCGGCAGGTCATGTGGCGCTGCACGATGTAGCGCCGGATGCCGACCTCCTCCGGGCTGAGCCCGAAGGCCACGGCCTGCACGCGCAGGGCCTCGTCCACGCGGCCGGCGAGGTCGAGGGGAGCGATGCGGAGTCCGGCGGGCCGGTCGGGGCCGTCGCCCTCGGGGGTAGGCAGCATGCCGCGACCTTACTGGGCGTCCCGCGCCGGCGTCCGTACGGCCCCCGTACCCGCGCGCACCCGGTGAGGCCTTCCGCGGCCGGGCCGTGCGGGCGGCGCGTTCAGAACAGCACGCTCATGAACGTGCCCACCTCGCGGAAGCCGACGCGGCGGTAGGCGGCGCGGGCCGCGGTGTTGAAGTCGTTCACGTAGAGGCTGACCACGGGAGCGATGTCGCGCAGTGCGAAGTCGACGACCGCGGCCATCCCGGTCTCGGAGTGCCCGCGGCCGCGGAACTCGGGGTCGACCCACACGCCCTGGATCTGGCAGGCGCGGGCGGTCGCGGCGCCGATCTCCGCCTTGAAGACGACCTTGCCGTCCTCGATGCGGGCGAAGGAGCGGCCGGTGCCGACCAGCTCGGCGACCCGGGCCTGGTAGAGCAGCCCGCCGTCGCCCGCCATCGGCGAGACGCCGACCTCCTCGGTGAACATGGCCACGCACGCCGGCATGATCACGTCCATCTCGTCCTTGAGGATCCGGCGCACGAGCGGATCGGGACGCACCTCGGCGGACGACTGCTCGGTGACCATGAGCGGCTGGTGGGAGCGGACGTCACGGGCGGGTCCCCAGCTGGGTTCCAGAAGCCGCCACAGCAGCCGGGTGGCCTCGGCCGGGCCGACGATGGAGGAGCAGCGGCGGCCGGTGCGGCGGGCCCGGTCGGCGAAGGCCCGGACGGCGTCGGCGTCGGCGCAGACGGGGACCAGGTTGGCGCCGGCGTAGCAGAGGGAGCGCAGCCGGCCGTCGGCGTAGTAGCCCCACATCTCGCCGCCCAGGCGCCACGGGTCGAGTCCGGCGACCTGGACCCGGGAGGTGACGAAGGCGTTCTCGACCGGCTCGCGTCCGAGGACTTCGAGGGCGGCGTCGAGATCACTGGGCTCAAGGACCCGGGTGGTGGTCTGCGTCAACACTGGGGCCTCACCATACAAGTCTGCTGATCTCCGCACTGTACCCGGCGTCACCGGAGGATGCCTGGTCCCACGGGTCACGAAAAAGCCCCGGCCCCGCCCGCGAGCTGCGGGAACGGGGCCGGGGCCGATGCGTGCGGGGTGCCGGGCGCGGGGCCCGGGCGACCGCCGTGCTCAGACGCCGATGGCGACGCTGGGCTCGCCGGAGGCGACGCCGTCCTTCTCCATCTGCTCGGCGATCTTCATCGCCTCTTCGATGAGGGTCTCCACGATCTTCGACTCGGGGACGGTCTTGATGACCTCGCCCTTCACGAAAATCTGGCCCTTGCCGTTGCCGGAGGCGACGCCGAGGTCGGCCTCGCGGGCCTCACCCGGGCCGTTCACGACGCAGCCCATGACCGCGACGCGCAGCGGGACCTCCATGCCCGTGAGGCCCGCCGTGACCTCCTCGGCCAGCTTGTAGACGTCCACCTGAGCGCGGCCGCAGGACGGGCACGAGACGATCTCCAGGCGGCGCGGCTTGAGGTTCAGCGACTCCAGGATCTGGATGCCGACCTTGATCTCCTCCACCGGCGGGGCCGAGAGGGAGACGCGGATCGTGTCGCCGATGCCCTCGGAGAGCAGCGCGCCGAAGGCCACGGCGGACTTGATGGTGCCCTGGAAGGCCGGGCCGGCCTCGGTGACGCCGAGGTGCAGCGGGTACTCGCACTGGGCGGCGAGCTGGCGGTAGGCGTTGACCATGACGACCGGGTCGTTGTGCTTGACCGAGATCTTGATGTCGCTGAAGCCGTGCTCCTCGAAGAGGGAGGCCTCCCACAGCGCGGACTCGACGAGCGCCTCGGGGGTGGCCTTGCCGTACTTCTTGAGCAGTCGCGCGTCGAGGGAGCCGGCGTTGACGCCGATCCGGATCGGGGTGCCCGCGTCCTTGGCGGCCCGCGCGATCTCCTTGACCTTGTCGTCGAACTGCTTGATGTTGCCGGGGTTCACGCGGACGGCGGCGCAGCCGGCGTCGATCGCGGCGAACACGTACTTGGGCTGGAAGTGGATGTCGGCGATGACCGGGATCTGCGACTTCTTCGCGATCACGGCGAGCGCGTCGGCGTCGTCCTGCGTCGGGCAGGCCACGCGCACGATGTCGCAGCCGGAGGCGGTCAGCTCTGCGATCTGCTGGAGCGTGGCGCCGATGTCGGAGGTCCGGGTGGTCGTCATCGACTGCACCGAGATCTGTGAGTCGCCGCCGACGGCCACCGAGCCGACCTGGATCTTGCGGCTGACCCTGCGGTCGGCAAGCTTCGTCGGCACGGCCGGCATTCCGAGTGAGATGGCAGTCATCTGCTGTGCAACCCCAAGGTGTGGATCAAGGTCCCGAGATCGGCGGGCTCCAGGCTTCGAGATTACGCCAATCACGGGGACGCTCACGCATCCGAGGGGCCGGAACACCCGAACGTAGGGAGCCGGGCACGAAGCGTGCCCGGCTCCTCTACGGCTCCTGTACGTCGCGCACGGGTGCGGACGTACTAGGTGATCTTGATCGGGTTCACCACGTCGGCCACGAGCACGAGCAGCGTGAAGCAGACGAACACTCCGGCCACCACGTACGCGGCCGGCATCAGCTTCGCCACGTCGAACGGGCCCGGGTCGGGGCGCCGGAACACGCGCGCCACGGTGCGCCGGACGGACTCCCACAGAGCCCCCGCGATGTGCCCGCCGTCCAGCGGCAGCAGCGGGAGCATGTTGAACAGGAACAGCGAGAGGTTGAAGAACCCGACGAGCTGGAGGAAGAACACCAGCCGCTGCTCGGCCGGGATGTCCAGGGTGGCGATCTCGCCGCTGATCCGGGCCGCGCCGACGATGCCCATCGGGGAGTCGGGCTCGCGCTCGGCTCCGCCGAAGGCCGCGTTCCACAGCGCCGGGATCTTGGCGGGCAGCTTGACCAGCCCCTGGACGCTGTTGTCGACGACCTCGCCCATGTGGTCCACGGACTGGCCGAAGGACAGCGGGGCGATCTCGCTCTTCGGGGTGAAGCCGAGCCAGCCGGCCGTCACGTACTCGCCCTTGACGTACCCACCGTGGCCGTCGGTCTTGGCGACCTTGTTCTCGATCAGGTTGACGGGGAGGGTCTGCTGCTGCCCGCCGCGCACGACCGTCACGGTGGCGGGACCGACGGTGTTGCGGATCTGCTTCTGCAGGGCGGCCCAGTCGGTCAGCTTGCGGCCGTTGAACGCCACGATCCGGTCACCCGCCTGCAGCCCGGCGGCCTTGGCCGGGGCGACCGGATCCCCCGCCTTGCAGACCTCGCGCTTCTCGCTCTGCTGGATGACGCACGGCGAGACGTTCGCGACCTGCGTGGTCGTCTGGCTGATGCCGAAGCTCATCCAGACGCCGAAGAAGATCGCCAGCGCCAGCACCAGGTTCATGAACGGGCCCGCGAACATCACGATCACGCGCTTCCACGGCCTGCGCGTGTAGAACAGCCGCGTCTCGTCGCCGGGCTGGAGCTCCTCGTACGCCGCCGAGCGCGCGTCCTCGATCATCGAGCGGAACGGCGAGGTCGACCGGGCGGTCACCTTGCCGTCCTCGCCGGGCGGGAACATCCCGATCATGCGGATGTAGCCGCCCATCGGGATGGCCTTGATCCCGTACTCGGTCTCGCCCTTGTTCCGCGACCAGATGGTCGGGCCGAAACCGACCATGTACTGGGGCACGCGGATGCCGAAGAGCTTGGCCGTGGAGAGATGGCCGAGCTCGTGCCACGCGATGGAGACGAGCAGGCCGAATACGAAGATGAGTATTCCGACCACCGTCATGAGTGCTGTCATGCGCGCGCCTCCACGGCGGCCCGGGCCGCCATCTCCTGTGCCCGGGCCCTGGCCCAGGTCTCCGCTTCGAGGACGTCCGCGACGGTCAGGGAAGTTCCCGCGTCCGGCATCCCGTGCTCATCGACCACGGCAGAGACCGTATCCATGATTGCTGTGAACGGCAGCCGACCGGCCAGGAACGCCTCGACGCACTCCTCGTTCGCCGCATTGAACACGGCGGGGGCGGTGGAGCCCAGGGTGCCCACGTGCCGGGCCAGGCCGACCGAGGGGAAGGCCTCGGTGTCCAGCGGGAAGAACTCCCAGGTCGAAGCCTTGGTCCAGTCGAACGCGGGGGCCGCGTCCGGGACGCGCTCGGGCCAGCCGAGGCCGATCGCGATGGGTCCGCGCATGTCCGGCGGGGTGGCCTGGGCGAGCGTGGAGCCGTCGGAGAACTCCACCATCGAGTGGACGTAGGACTGCGGATGGACCACAACCTCGATGCGGTCGAAGGGGATGTCGTAGAGCAGGTGCGCCTCGATGACCTCCAGCCCCTTGTTGACCAGCGTCGCCGAGTTGATGGTGATCACCGGGCCCATGGCCCAGGTGGGGTGCGCGAGGGCGTCCTCGACGGTGACTCCGGCCAGCTCGGCGCGGGTACGGCCGCGGAAGGGGCCGCCGGAGGCGGTGACCACGAGCTTGCGGACGTCGGCCCGGGTACCGGCGGCGAGGGCCTGGAAGAGGGCCGCGTGCTCGGAGTCGACCGGGATGATCTGGCCGGGCTTCGCGAGGGCCTTGACCAGCGGGCCGCCGACGATCAGCGACTCCTTGTTGGCCAGGGCCAGGGTCCGGCCGGCCCGCAGCGCGGCGAGGGTGGGCGCGAGGCCGATGGAACCGGTGATGCCGTTGAGGACGGTGTGGCACTCGGACGCGGCGAGCTCGGTCGCCGCGTCGGGCCCGGCCAGGATCTCGGGCAGCGGCTCCGAAGCGCCGTACTGGGCGTTCAGGGCCTCCTTCAGGGCCGGTACGACGTCTTCGCGGGCGACGGCCACGGTGTTCACCCGCAGCTGCCGGGCCTGCTCGGCCAGCAGCCCGACGCGCCCGCCGGCGGCGGACAGGGCGGTCACCCGGAACCGGTCCGGGTTGCGCAGGGCGAGGTCGATGGCCTGGGTCCCGATGGACCCGGTGGATCCGAGGATGACGATGTCCCGCCGGCCGGCCGCGGGGTCGAAGAGGAGGTGCGGATCGGCAAGGGGGGCTGGGCGGTCGCTCATGCCCCCCATTGTTGCCGCAACTCAGGGGCGCGTGGACACGGAGTCCCCGTCGGTGACCCGCAGCAGCAGGTGCGGGAGCGTTCCGGCGAAGTCGGGGAGGGTGCGGGCCACCCGCCACCAGGCGTCCGGGTCCTCGCCGAGGGCCAGTGCGAACAGCCGGTCCGCCTCGGCGCGGGCGGCGAGCACGGCCCCCGGGCGGTCGTGCCGGTCGGGGTGGTCCACGTCACCGAGGCAGTGGTCCTCGTCCAGGGCCCAGCAGGCGGGCAGTTTGTGCCGGACCACGTCGGCGCCCGTGAGCAGGCCCCGGTCCAGGCAGTCCCGCACCCAGCGGATGTCCTCCTGGACGGTCTCCATCGGGACGGCGAGGCTGGCCAGGGCCAGTTCCCGCTCCACTCCCCCGGTCACCGGCTCGGCGGCGGTCGGGGCCAGGTGGCGTACGGCCCGCGCGAGGGCCCCGTCGGTCGCGGCGGCGGGCGCGGCCGGGCCCTGCCGTCCGGGCGGGCTTCCCGCGACCACGGCGGCCACCAGCTCCGGCAACGACCCCTCGAAGCCGGGGGCGTGCCGCAGCAGTTCGGACCAGAGCCGGGGGTCGTCCCCGAGCGGGGCCAGCGCGCGGGCGACGGCCGTCCGCATCCCCGCCTGTTCGGGCAGGTTCCAGCGCAGGCCCGGGCCGGGCGGGAGATGGGCGAGGAGCAGCGTGTGGCGGGCCGGGGCCACGTGGGCGACGAGCTCCTCGTGGGTGAGCCGGCATCCGGACGGCGCGGACGGCGGGCCGGTGCCAGGAACGCCCGTCCCGCGCGGCGGCGGGGGTGGCGAGCAGCGCCCGTACGGTCTCCTCGGGGAGCTCCGCGGCGAGCAGGAGCGCCTCGACGGCGCCGGCCGGCAGCGGCTGCCGGGCGTGCTCGGCGGCCGGCTCGCCCGGGTCGAGTACGTACGGGAGCCGCAGGACGTCGAGGGCGACGCGGGGCCTGCGCCTGCCGTGCCGGCGCAGCAGGCCGATCAGCTCCGCGGTGGTGAGGGGGCCCTCGGCGGGGTCCCGGCCGAGCTCGGCCCGCAGGACGGGCGGCAGTTCGGGCGGGGTCCGGCGGCGGGCGTACCGGGCGGGGCCGGGCAGCCCGGGCAGGGGCCGCCCGACCACGCGGGGGTTGCGGGCTATGAAGTGGCGGTCCGCCTCGCTGCCGTGGCGCAGGAGCAGCGTGACGGCGGAGGCGGGGAGCCACTCGTCGCGGCACAGGTACTTGCGGGTCGGCCCGTCGAGCCGGCCCAGCAGGTCGAGGGCGATGTGGTCCGGTGCGTGGCGCAGGACGTGCGCCACGCACCAGGCCAGCCGCCGGCTGCCCCGGTCTTCCACGGCCGTCGACATCGCTGTCCGCCTTGCCCTCGTGCCGATGGGCGTACGCATACGCCCACCCGTACCCGTGCACCCGTACATCAGTGCGCCTGAGGTCGATCCTCTCAGGTCAGCGGAGGGGACGGTGCACGTTTTTGTGGGTCGACGGGCCGGGAGCGGCGTCCGCGATCCAGGGGCCGTCGCCGGAGGGGTCGAGCACGCCTTCCTCGAGCCAGGTGTAGGTGCCGGACAGGACGCCCGCGACGACCTTGCGGTCCAGGTCGTCGGTGTTGGACCAGAGCCGCCCGAAGAGCTCCTCGACGCGGATCCGGGACTGCCGGCAGAAGGCGTCGGCCAGCTGGTAGGCCTCGCGGCCGTGCTCCCCGGAGGCCCGCAGGTGCTCGGCGCGCACGCAGGCCGCGCTCATGGCGAAGAGCTCGGCGCCGATGTCGACGATCCGGCCGAGGAAGCCCTGCTTGGTCTCCATCCGGCCCTGCCAGCGGGACATGGCGTAGAAGGTGGAGCGGGCGAGTTTGCGGGCGCTGCGCTCGACGTAGCGCAGGTGGACGGAGAGGTCGGGGTGGCCGCCCGGGTGGAAGGCCCGGTACGTGCCGGGAACGTGGCCGGGGCCGGTGGCCAGCTTGGGCAGCCAGCGGGCGTAGAACCCGGCGGCGCGGGCTCCGGCCCTGGCCTTGTCGCCGAGGGCCTTCTCGGGGTCGATGAGGTCGCCGGCGACCGACAGGTGGGCGTCGACGGCCTCGCGGGCGATCAGCAGGTGCATGATCTCCGTGGAGCCCTCGAAGATCCGGTTGATCCGCAGGTCGCGCAGCATCTGCTCGGCCGGGACGGCGCGCTCTCCGCGGGCGGCCAGCGATTCGGCGGTCTCGAAGCCGCGCCCGCCGCGGATCTGGACGAGCTCGTCGGCCATCAGGCAGGCCATCTCGCTGCCGTAGAGCTTGGCGAGGGCGGCCTCGATGCGGATGTCGTTGCGGTCCTCGTCGGCCATCTGGGAGGCCAGGTCGACGACGGCCTCGAGGGCGAAGGTGGTGGCGGCGATGAAGGAGATCTTGGCGCCGACGGCCTCGTGCCGGGCGACCGGGCGGCCCCACTGCTCGCGCACGGCGGACCATTCGCGGGCGATCTTCAGGCACCACTTCCCGGCGCCGACGCACATGGCGGGCAGCGACAGCCGGCCGGTGTTCAGCGTGGTCAGCGCGATCTTCAGCCCGGCGCCCTCGGCGCCGATGCGCTGCGCCGCGGGCACCCGGACCCGGTGGAAGCGGGTGACGCCGTTCTCCAGGCCGCGCAGGCCCATGAAGGCGTTGCGGTGTTCGACGGTGATCCCGGGGGAATCGGCCTCGACGACGAAGGCGGTGATCCCGCCGCGGTGGTTCTCCGACTTCGGCACGCGGGCCATCACCACCAGCAGGTCCGCGACGACCCCGTTGGTGGTCCAGAGCTTCACCCCGTCGAGGACGTACGCGTCCTCGCCGTCGGGCACGGCGGTGGTGGCCAGGCGCGCCGGGTCGGAGCCGACGTCCGGCTCGGTGAGCAGGAAGGCGCTGATGGCGGTGGTCGCGCAGCGCGGCAGGTAGGTTTCCTTCTGCTCCTGCGTGCCGAACATCTTCAGCGGCTGCGGGACGCCGATCGACTGGTGCGCGGAGAGCAGGGCCCCGATGGCGGGGCTGACGGAGCCGACCAGGGCCAGCGCCTTGTTGTAGTACACCTGGGTGAGGCCCAGGCCCCCGTACTTGGGGTCGATCTTCATGCCGAGGGCGCCGAGCTCCTTGAGCCCGCGCACGGTCTCGTCGGGGATCCGCGCCTCGCGCTCGATGCGCGCGCCGTCAATCTCGGTCTCGCAGAACGCCCGCAGCCGGGCCAGGAAGGCCTCGCCGCGCCGGACGTCTTCGTCCGCGGGCATCGGGTGCGGGTGGATCAGGTCGAGCCGGAAGTGCCCCAGGAAGAGTTCCTTGGCGAAGCTGGGCTTGCGCCAGTCCTGTTCCCGGGCTGCTTCCGCGACCTGCCGCGCCTCGCGCTCGGTCACCTTGGGCTGTGTTGCGGACATGAGGGGACTCACCTCGCCGCCGGAGTCGGTGGGACCGGCCTACTGGCCGGTGCTACCTGTGAGTCGTACCCAGTCCGGGCGCGCGGGAAAAGGGGGACGGCCGGAGCCCCCGCACAGTGGGCTCCGGCCGTCGGCTTTTTGGCCGTACGTGAATCAGATGTCGAGGCCGGTCAGGACCAGGACTCGCTCGTACGTGTAGTCGTCCATCGCGTAGCGGACACCCTCACGGCCGACACCCGACTGCTTGACGCCGCCGTACGGCATCTGGTCGGCGCGGTAGGACGGCGCGTCGCCGACGATCACGCCGCCGACCTCGAGCTCGCGGTGGGCGCGGAACGCGGTCTGGATGTTCCGGGTGAAGACGCCGGTCTGCAGGCCGAACTTCGAGTCGTTGACGGCGGCGAAGGCCTCGTCGGTGTTCTCGACCTTCGTCAGGGTCAGCACCGGCCCGAAGACCTCCTCGACGGCGAGGGTGGTGTCGGCGGGCAGGTCCGCGATGACAGTGGGCTCGTACGAGGCACCCTCGCGCTTGCCGCCGGTCAGCAGCTTGGCTCCGGCCGAGACGGCCTCGTCGACCCAGGACTCCACGCGCTTGGCGGCGTCCTCGGAGACGAGGGGGCCGACGTCGGTGGCGGAGTCGGACGGGTCGCCGGTGACCTGGGCCTGGACCTTCGCGACGACCTTCTCGACGAGGCGGTCGTAGACGGAGGCGTCGGCGATCACGCGCTGCACGGAGATGCAGGACTGGCCGGCCTGGTAGTTCGAGAAGGTCGCGATACGGGTCGCGGCCCAGTCGAGGTCGGCCTCGGAGGACCAGTCGTCCAGGACCACGGCGGCGGCGTTGCCGCCGAGCTCCAGGGTGCAGTGCTTGTGGGGCACCGACTGCTGGATGGCGTAGCCGACCTTGTCGGAGCCGGTGAAGGAGATGACGGGCAGGCGCTCGTCCTTCACCAGGGCCGGCATCTTGTCGTTGGCGACCGGCAGCACCGACCAGGAGCCGGCCGGGAGGTCGGTCTCGGCGAGCAGCTCGCCCAGGATCAGGCCGGAGAGCGGGGTGGCCGGGGCCGGCTTCAGGATGATCGGCGCGCCGACGGCGATGGCGGGGGCCACCTTGTGGGCGCACAGGTTCAGCGGGAAGTTGAACGGCGCGATGCCGAGGACCGGGCCCTTGACGAAGCGGCGGGTCAGGGCGAGACGGCCGACGCCACCGGCGTCGGTGTCGAGGCGCTGGGCCTCTCCGCCGTTGAAGCGGCGGGCCTCTTCGGCGGCGAAACGGAACACGGACACCGCGCGGCCGACCTCACCGCGGGCCCACTTGATGGGCTTGCCGTTCTCGGCGGAGATCAGCTGGGCGATCTCCTCGGTGCGCTCGGTGAGCCGCTTGGACACGTGGTCCAGGGCGGCGGCACGGACGTGGGCGGGAGTCGCGGAGAACTCGGCCGTCACGGCGTACGCCGCGGCCACGGCCTCTTCGACCTGGGCGTCGGTGGGCACGCTGACGGTGCCGACGAGCCGGTTGTCCCACGGGGAGTGGACGTCGAAGCTGTCCTCACCGGTGGCCTGGCGGCCGGCGAGCCAGAAGGCGTGGGTGGAAGTCATGCGAATCCCGGCCCTTCGAGTGTGTGCGGGGTCCTTGTCCCCTCCACCGTAGGACTCCGTCCGGGTTTCGGCGTTTAGCCGGGGTGGAGCATGCCGGGCACCGGCCGCGCCGCTTTGTCAGTGTCGCGCCGCGGGCTCCCTGCGCGCGGAGCCGGTTTCGGACCGGCGGCTACGCGACGGGCGAGGTCGCCTTCAGGGCGAGCCACAGCTCCATGCGGACGTCCGGGTCGTCGAGGGAGCGGCCGAGGATCTCCTCGACCCTGCGCATCCGGTAGCGCAGCGTGTGCCGGTGCACCCCGAGATCGGCCGCCGCCGCGTCCCACTGCCCGTGCCGCGACAGCCACGCCTGCAGCGAGGCCACCAGGTCCCCGCGCCCCTTCTCGTCGTGCTCGCGCAGCGCCCGCAGCGTGCCGTCCGCGAAGGCCCGTACGGCCTCGTCCGCCAGCAGCGGCAGGACCGACCCCGCCGCCAGGTCCTCGTGCTCCACCATCGGCCGCCCCCGCCGCCGGGCCACGGCCAGCGCCTGGTCGGCCTGCTTGAACGCCGCCGCCACCCCCGAGGGCACCGCGGCGGCGGACAGCCCGACCACCAGCTCGTCCGGCTCCGGACCGGTCGCCTCCCGCCCGCGCCGCGACTCCAGAGCGTCCGCGTGTTCCGTACTCGCCTGCACCGCCGCGCCCCCGTCGGCCGCCAGCACCACCAGCCGCCCCGGCTCCGGCACCACCAGCAGGGCCTCCCCCGCCCGGGCCGCCGCGGACTCCACCGCGTCGGCCAGCAGCGCCAGCCCCTCCGGCTGCGCGGTCCCCGGCAGCGCCGGCTCCGCCACGATCAGCCGGAACGGCACCTCCAGCAGCGCCCCGTACAGATCCCCGGCCACCGCCCGGGCGTGCTCGGCCTCGCCGTCCAGCAGCATCCGCAGCACCGCCGCCCCCAGCCGGGACTCGGCGTCGTGCAGCGACCTCGACCGCTCGGTGGTCAGGGTCAGGAGGGCCACCGCCGAGTGCACTGCGTACCGCTCGGCCGTGCCCAGCGGGGCCCCCGTGCCGACGGCGAGCGCGCCGCGGGCCCGCCGGCCCGTACCGAGCGACTGGAGCTCGACGCGGTCCTCCGACCCGCCCACCACGGCGCTCGCGGGCGCCGGCCGCTCCCGCAGCCGCTCCACGTCGGGGGTCAGCCGGGCGGCCCGCCGCGCGGCCCATTCCGGGGCGGCCGCGACCACCGCGCCCGAGGTGTCGTACAGGGCCGCCCAGCCGTGCACGTGCGCCGCCAGTCTGGCCAGCAGCTCGGCCGGCCCGTCGGCGGAGAGCGCGGCCCGGGTCAGTTCCCGCTGCGCCTCGAAGCCGGCGGTCACCGCGCGGTACTGGTCCGCGGCCAGCGCCGCCGAGACGGCCTTGCTGATCGCGAGGAAGGGGGTCCTGCGCGGTACCTCCAGCAACGGCAGGTCCTCGGTCCGCGCGGCTTCGACCAGGGCCTCGGGGATCGCCTCGTAGTTCACGCCGACGGCGAAGCCGATGCCGACGACCCCGGCCGCGGCGAGGCGGCGTACGTACCGGCGCATCTCCTGCGGATCCTCCGCGTCCAGCTTCATCGCGGTGATCAGGAGCAGCTCGCCGCCCTCCATGTAGGGGACGGGGTCGGCGAGCTCGCTGACGTGGGCCCAGCGCACGGGGGTGTCGAGGCGGCCCTCCCCCGCCCGGACGCTGAGCTTGAGCGCCGAGTGCTGGACGAGTGAGGCGAGGGTGAGCGGCATCGGGTACCAGGGGCCTTAGAGGAGGGAGGGGTGCGAGCGGAGGGGAGGCGCCGGAATTTCGCCTTGCCGTATGAACGACTCCCCTCGATTCTGCCACCTCGTACGGGTCGGCTCAGTCCGTCGCGATCAGCCGCACCAGCAGCGGAGCCGCCCGCTCCCCCTTGACCGAGGTCAGTGAGAGCACGGCGTACCCGGGCGGTACGGCGTGCGCCAGCTCGGAGGCGGACCACCGCTCCCGCTCCACCTGCCGTACGGTCACCGCGTCCGTGGTCACGGCCTTTCCGGTGACCAGCTTGCGGAAGGCGTGGATGGCCCGGGTCAGCGGCTGGTCGGCGAAGACGGTCCGGTGGGTGACGTCGCGCGTCTCCACCCATTCGGTGCCCCAGGCCTCGGCGAAGCGCTTGCCGTCCCAGGTGGTGACCCCGGAGAAGGCCATCCGGCAGCCCACCGCCCCGAGCAGCGGGGTGCGCAGCGCCTCCGGTACGTCGTCCAGCGTGCGCAGCGTGAGCAGGACGCCCGCGTTCGCCGAGCGGAGCCGCTGCAGGCCGCGCACGGTCTGCGGGGTCAGGGTGTGCGAGGCGTCGTCGAAGGCGAGGAAGGCGAACAGGGACCGGTCGGCGCGGGCCGCGGCGCAGGCGTTGAACTGCGCGAGCAGCAGCCGGGCCAGGATCCGGGAGGCGTCCGCGTGGCCGCGCTCGGGCAGGTCGACGCGGACGCGCAGCGGGTGCTCCAGGGCGCCGGGCGAGAGGGAGAACGGCCTGCCCTGCCCGGTGGTGTCGGAGGCTTCGACACTGAAGAAACCGGCGAAGGCGGGCCGGTCGAGGAGCGCCACCCGGTCGGCGAGGGCCGGTCCCGGGTCGTCGTGGGCCCCGTACTGGCGTTCGCGCGCGTCGAGTTCGCGGAGCATCACGTGCTGTCCGGCGTCTTCGAGGGCGGTGCGCAGCCCGCCGAGGGAGCCCGGGACCTGGTCGAGCAGCTCGCGCAGTTCGGGCACGGCCGGGAAGCGGCCGTACGCGGCGCGGAACGGGCCGAGCAGCTGGGCGAGGGCCGTCGCGGCGCGGCGTACCTCCATGCCGGGGACGTCGCCGACGAAGGCCTCGGCGAGCAGGGTGGCCGCCTCGTCGGCGTCGGTGGTGCCGCCGTAGAGGTCCAGGTCGTAGACGGACCCGGGGTCGCCGACGCGGACCACGACGTCGTACGCGGTGTCGGGCCCGAGCTGGGCGCCGGCCGGGGCGACGACGATGACGGCGGCCTGTCCGGCCAGCGCCTGGAGGGCGAGCGACTCGACGACGGGCCGGACCAGCTGCCGGGTCTTGCCCGCGCCGGAGGGGCCGACGGCGAGCAGCGAGGTGCCGAGCACGGCGGGGTCGAGGGCGAGTCGGGTGCCGCGGCGGCCGTACGGGTTGCGCGCGCCGTCGTCGACCGTGCCGAGCAGCACCTGCCGGGCCAGCAGATCGTGCCGCGCGGCCCGGACGGGCAGGTCCCGGGCCCCGGAGGGGTGGACGCAGGCGCCCGCGCCCTTGTCGCGCACGGAGTCGGCGAAGGCCACGGCCCGCGAGGGTTCGGCCCGTACGGACTCCCAGGCACGCCGGATCCGCGCGTAGTCCACGTCGTTCATACGGCCGGACCCGGCCTCGGCGCCGAGGCGGTCGGCGATCTCGCCGAGCCCGGCCCCGCGCAGCTGCGGCCAGGCGGCGGGGTCGTCGGGCCCGCCCTCTTCGGGGCGGGCCGGTACGGCGGCCTGCACGGCCCGTACGGGGCGGCTGCGGAGCATCCGGCGGGCCAGCTCGGGCCAGCGGCCGAGCCGCCCGAAGCCGACGACCAGGGCGGCGCCGACTAGGGCGTACCAGATGTACGAGGCCACCACCGAAGGCAGCTTCCCGGCCCAGGAGTCGGGCGTGAACATGTAGAGCGGCCAGAGCCAGAAGCCGCCCAGGTAGCCGTTCCACAGCAGGGACCACAGCAGCAGCCCGGCCAGCAGGGCGATCAGCGCACCGCTGATCAGCTGCCGGGTCGGGGTCCGCTCGGGCTCCTCGGCGGCGCGCGGCACGTGGCCGTACGTCCACACGCCGGGCCCGTCGGAGCTGCGCGGGGCGCGCAGCCAGTCGGCGAGGGAGGGCCCGGGGCCGGCGGGGGCGTGGGCGGGCTTCGGCGGGAGGCCGGACGGCGGGCCCGCGGGCGGCGGCCCGGCCGGCGGCGGGCCCGCGGGGCGCGGGACGTGCCCGGCACGCGGCGGCCGCTTCTCGTCCGTGCCGTACGTGCCGTCGGTGTCCATGAAACCCCTGCCCCCTGCCCGTGCCTGCGCTGCGTCGCTCAATGTAGTTGCCCGCAGGCGCCCGTGGGCCCCGTACGGGCCCCTGTGTCCGCAGCGTCCACAAGACAGGCGGCGGGTCCTTCCTATGGCCGTCACGGACAAGGACACGCGGGCACCACTCCCGAACGGAGCATGCAGTACCCCCTCCCCCGGGCCTAGCCTGCGGACAAAGACACAAGTGCGTCCGAAAACACCCCCCAGGAGCCCTCTATGACCGCTGTTCCGCAGGAGCGCAAGATCGTCACCGCGATCCCCGGCCCGAAGTCGCAGGAGCTGCAGGCACGCCGTCTGCAGACGGTGGCCGGCGGCGTGGGCTCCGTGCTCCCCGTCTTCACGGCCCGCGCGGGCGGCGGCATCATCGAGGACGTCGACGGCAACCGCCTGATCGACTTCGGCTCCGGCATCGCCGTGACCTCGGTCGGCGCCTCCGCCGAGGCCGTCGTGCGCCGCGCCTCCGCGCAGCTCGCGGACTTCACGCACACCTGCTTCATGGTCACGCCGTACGAGGGCTACGTCGAGGTCTGCGAGGCGCTCGCCGAGCTGACCCCGGGCGACCACGCGAAGAAGTCGGCGCTGTTCAACTCCGGTGCCGAGGCCGTCGAGAACGCCGTCAAGATCGCCCGTGCGTACACCAAGCGCCAGGCCGTCGTCGTCTTCGACCACGGCTACCACGGCCGTACGAACCTCACGATGGCGCTGACCGCGAAGAACATGCCGTACAAGAACGGCTTCGGCCCGTTCGCCCCCGAGGTCTACCGCGTCCCGGTCGCCTACGGCTACCGCTGGCCCACCGGCGCCGAGAACTGCGGCCCCGAGGCCGCCGCGCAGGCGATCGACCAGATCACCAAGCAGATCGGCGCCGACAACGTCGCCGCGATCATCATCGAGCCGGTGCTCGGCGAGGGCGGCTTCATCGAGCCGGCCAAGGGCTTCCTGCCGGAGATCGTGAAGTTCGCCAACGAGAACGGCATCGTCTTCGTCGCCGACGAGATCCAGTCCGGCTTCTGCCGCACCGGCCAGTGGTTCGCGTGCGAGGACGAGGGCATCGTCCCGGACCTGATCACCACCGCCAAGGGCATCGCGGGCGGTCTGCCGCTCGCCGCCGTGACGGGCCGCGCCGAGATCATGGACGCCGCGCACGCGGGCGGCCTGGGCGGCACCTACGGTGGCAACCCGGTGGCCTGCGCCGGTGCGCTGGGCTCCATCGAGACCATGAAGGAGCTCGACCTCAACGCCAAGGCGAAGAAGATCGAGTCCGTCATGAAGACGCGCCTGACGGCCATGCAGGAGAAGTACGACATCATCGGCGACATCCGCGGCCGCGGCGCCATGATCGCGATCGAGCTCGTCAAGGACCCGGTCTCCAAGACCCCGTTCCCGGAGGCGGCCGGCGCGCTCGCCAAGGCCTGCCACGCCGAGGGCCTGCTCGTCCTCACCTGCGGCACCTACGGCAACGTGCTCCGCTTCCTCCCGCCGATCGTCATCGGCGAGGACCTGCTGAACGAGGGCCTGGACCTCATCGAGGCGGCGTTCGCGGCCATCGGCACGGACGTCTGAGCGACCTTCCGAACACGAGAGCCCGCCGCTACCCCCGGTAACGAGCAGGCACTGTGAAGAAGATGTGGGGGGCCGATGGCAGGAGCGCGTTCCTGCTGTCGGTCCCCTTTCCGCTGCCGTACGGTTTCTGCAGATGAGTGAGACACCCCGCTTCCGGGAAACCGGCGGCGACACCAGTACCGGGCTTCCCCAGCGCCGCACTGGGCCTGCGTTCGCGCACACTCCTCACCGATCGGACGGCCGTTCGCCCCAAACCCCCCGGGGCGCTCGGCAACCCGATCCGGCCGGCCGTCCCGGAACCACCCCCCCTGTTCCGGGACGGCCGGCCTTCCTCCTCCTTCTCTCCCTGCTGGGGCTCGCCCTGACGACCTGGCAGGTCCTGGTCTCGGGCCCGCTGCTCGCGCCGGACGAGCGCATCAGCGGCGCCCTGGTCCGCACGCTCCCCGACTCCGTCACCGAGCGCCTCTCCGACCTGGGCAACGTGCCGGTCGCCGTACCGGTCCTGGTCCTGGCGATGGCGTACTCCGTCCGGCGTTCGCGCGCCTGGGCACCGGCCCTGACGGCGGGTCTGGCGATGGCGCTGGTCCCGGCCGCGATCGTGCCGCTGAAGCAGTGGACCGCCCGCCCCGGCCCCCTGGAGCCGTGGGCCGCCGGCTACTTCCCCTCGGGCCACACGGCCACCTCGGCCGTCGCGTACATCGGCGCGGCCCTGCTGGTCTCCCCGTACGCGCGGCGCCCCTGGCCGCTCGCCGCGGCCCTCCTCCTGACGGCCGCGACGGCCATCGGCCTGATCCTGCGCGGCTGGCACTGGCCCCTGGACGTCCTGGCCAGCTGCTTCCTGTGCACACCCCTGCTCCTGGCCGTCGCCCACGCCGTGCGCCGTGCGGCCGTGCCGGAGCCCGGCAAGGCTCCGGCACACTCCTAGCCTCCGAAGTAGGCGTCGAAGTTCTTCGAGAACTCCCAGGCGCCGAAGCAGTCCCAGTTGATCGACCAGGTCATCAGCCCGCGCAGGGCGGGCCAGGTGCCGTGGGTCTGGTAGGTGCCGCAGCCGGTCTTCCTCGTCAGGCAGTCCAGCGCCTTGGTCACCTCGGCGGGCGAGGTGTGGCCGTTGCCCGCGTTCGTCGTGGCCGGGAGGCCGATCGCCACCTGGTCCGGGCGCAGCGGCGGGAAGACGCGCGCGGCGTCGCCCGCGACCGGGAACCCGGTGAGCAGCATGTCGGTCATGGCGATGTGGAAGTCCGCGCCGCCCATGGAGTGGTACTGGCCGTCGAGGCCCATGATCGAGCCCGAGTTGTAGTCCTGGACGTGGAGCAGGGTGAGGTCGTCGCGCAGGGCGTGGATGACCGGAAGGTAGGCGCCGGCGCGCGGGTCCTGGCCGCCCCAGGGGCCGGAGCCGTAGTACTGGTGGCCCAGCTGGACGAAGAAGGTCTCCGGGGCCATGGTCAGGACGAAGTCCGGGCCGTACTTGGCCTTCAGCGTCTTCACGGCCGAGATGAGGTTGACGATCACCGGGGTGGTGGGTGCGCGGAAGTCGGTGTCGCCGGTGGCGAGGGAGAGGGAGTGGCCCTCGAAGTCGATGTCGAGTCCGTCGAGCCCGTACTCGTCGATGATCTTGCTGACGGAGGAGACGAAGGTGTCGCGGGCGGCCGTGGTGGCGAGCTGGACCTGGCCGTTCTGACCGCCGATCGAGATCAGGACCTTCTTGCCGGCCGCCTGCTTGGCCTTGACGGCCGCCTTGAACTCGGCCGCGGACTCCGCGTTCGGGCATTCGCTCACCGGGCAGAGCGAGAAGCGGATGTCCCCCGAGGTCACCGACGTCGGTTCGCCGAAGGCGAGGTCGATGACGTCCCAGGAGGCGGGTACGTCGGCCATGCGGACGTGGCCGGAGCCGTTGGCGAAGCTCGCGTGCAGGTAGCCGACCAGGGCGTGGGCCGGCAGGCCGGGGTTGCCCGGGTTGCCGCCGCCGCTCGTCGTGGAGGCGGAGACGGGGGCGCTCTTCGCGGACTCCCCGGCCGCGTTCACCGCGCCGACCCGGAAGGTGTACGAGGTGGACGCGGTGAGTCCGGTGACCGTCGCGGAGGTCCCGGTGACGCTCACGGGCGCACCGCCGTCCCGGTAGAGCGTGTAGGACGCGGCGCCGGCGGCGGCCGACCAGGACAGGTTCAGGCTGCTCGCGGTGGCGCCGGACGCCGTCAGACCGGTGGGGGCGGCCGGGGGCTGGGGCCGGCCGGGTCCGGAGCCGCCCGGGTCGGGGCCGACGAGCGTGACGTCGTCGGTGAGGTGGGCGGGCTGGCCGTACCAGCCGTGGGTGTAGACCGTCACCGAGGTGGTGGCCGCGCCGTGCGGAACGTCGTGCTCAGCTGCTTCCAGGCGCCCGGGGTCTGGGTCCAGGTGGACACGTCGGTGGCGCCGGTCCCGGCCGCGCCGAGGTAGACGTACGCCCCCTGCACCCAGGCGGTGAGCGTGTACGCGGAGTCGGGCTTGACGGTGACGGTCTGGGAACAGCGGGCGTTGTCCTGGCCGGCCGGGGTGGCCCTGAGGGCGGAACCCCCTCCGTGGACGGGGGTGGTGACGACGGCTCCGCTGCCGGCCGAGCAGCTCCAGCCGTCGAGTCCGGCTTCGAAGCCGCCGTTGCGGGCGAGGTCGGCGTCGGCCGCCGCGGCCGGCGGGCCTGCGGCGAGGAAGGCGGCCACCGCGAGGGCGGCCGCGGTAAGGAAGGACATGCGTCTGCGCACAACTGCCTCCGGAGCATGGGGGGATGGAGCCAGGCCGCCGGCGATGCGGCAGCGGCGCCCAACATGGTCCAGACCAATGTCCTTGTCAAGGCTTCCGGCCCTCCTTCCCCGCCGCCCGGGCCGCGGCCTCGTGCATCGCGAGCTCCAGCAGCGCCGGATCGGTGAGCGTCCCGCTGCCGTCCGGGGCCACCAGCCAGCGCACCCCGCCCGTGGCGCGGCCCGGGTACGGCACCACGATCCAGGTCCCGCGCCCCGCCCCCCGTACGCCGGTGCCGATCCAGCGGGACGCCGTGCCGGGAGGCACGAAGAAGCCCACCCGAGGTGTCGGTGTGCGGCTGCGCCGCGTGGCGCCGGAGTCGGCGAGCACCGGGCCGGGCCGGTCGAGGAGCCGGGTCAGGACGTCGAGGGCGCCCTGTCCCAGCTCCCCGGGCAGGATCAGCACGTCCCACTGCCTGCCGGCGGGCAGCAGGGCGACCCCGAGGGGGCTGCGCTCCCACTCCCACCGGCAGGCGTCGGGATCCGGCGCCACCGACACGAGCCATTCCACCGCGGTCTTGATGTCCGAGCCGTGCATCGCCCGGCCTCCGTTCTCTCGATGAGGGTTCCTCACCGAGAGAGAGCGGGGCCGGGCCCGGCGATGACGCGGGTTTCGCCACCCCGTGGTGGTGAAGCGGGTCACGGCATGAACCGCGGAGCGTGCGCCGGGGCGTGGCGGCCGTCAGGGGTTGACGGCGGTCAGGGCTTGGCGGGGGTGGTCGGCAGTCGGGCGGCGCCGGTCAGCTGTCGAAGCCGAGGCCGAACTTGTCCAAGACCTTCAGCCACAGGTTGCGGCGGCCGCCGCGGGCGTCCGCCCTGGCCAGGGACCACTTGGTGAGGGTGATCCCGGTCCAGGCGAAGGGCTCGGGCGGGAACGGCATCGGCCGGGACTTCACCATCTCCAGCTCGGTCCGCTCGGTGCGGGCCCCGTCGAGCAGGTCCAGCATCACGTCGGCGCCGAAGCGGGTGGCACCGACCCCGAGCCCGGTGTAGCCGGCCGCGTAGGCGACCTTGCCGCCGTGCGCGGTGCCGAAGAAGGCCGAGAAGCGCGAGCAGGTGTCGATGGCCCCGCCCCAGGCGTGGCTGAACTTGATGCCCTCCAGCTGCGGGAACGCGGTGAAGAAGTGCTGCGCGAGCTTCAGGTACGTCTCGGGGCGGTGGTCGTACTCGGAGTCCAGCTTGCCGCGGTAGGGGTAGATGGCGTCGTAGCCGCCCCACAGGATGCGGTTCTCCGGGGTGATGCGGAAGTAGTGGAACTGGTTGGCGCTGTCACCCAGGCCCTGGCGGTTCTGCCAGCCGATGGCCTTCAGCTGGTCCGCGGTCAGCGGCTCCGTCATCAGCGCGTAGTCGTACACCGGGACCGTGAACGGCCGGATCCGCTTGACCAGCGAGGGGAAGATGTTCGTGCCGAGCGCCACGCGCCGGGCGAAGATCCGCCCGTACGGGGTGCGTACGGCCATACCGGCGCCCGAGGCGGCCAGCGACAGGCCCCGGGTGTTCTCGTAGATCCGCACGCCCAGCGACAGGCAGGCCTCCTTGAGGCCCCAGGCGAGCTTCGCGGGGTTGAGCATGGCGACGCCGTCGGTGTCCCACAGGCCCGCGAGGAAGGTCGGCGAGTCGACCTCGGCGCGAAGCTCCTCGCGGTCCAGCCAGCGCGCGCCGCCCGCGAGGCCCAGCTTGCCGGCCTCCTCGTACAGCTCGCGGAGCTCCTCGACCTGGTGCGGCTCGGTGGCCACGTCGATCTCGCCGGTGCGCTCGAAGTCGCAGTCGATGCCGTAGCGGGCGATGGCCGCCTCGATCTCGTCGAGGTTGCGGGCGCCCATCTCCTCCAGCTTGGCGAGCTCGCCCGGCCAGCGGGCCATGCCGTTGGCCAGGCCGTGCGTGAGGGAGGCCGCGCAGAAGCCGCCGTTGCGGCCGGAGGCGGCCCAGCCCGCCTCCTTCGACTCGATCAGGACGACGTCCCGGGCCGGATCGCGCTCCTTGGCGATGAGCGCGGTCCACAGTCCGCTGTACCCGCCGCCGATGACGAGCAGGTCGCAAGCCTCGTCGGAGGTCAGCGCCGGCTGCGCCGCGGGCTTGCCGGGGTCGTCCAGCCAGTACGAGACCGGCAGTGCTTCGGACAGGGATTGAGCAACACTTCGCATGGCGACTGGGGCCATGTCTTCCAACTCCCTACAGAGCTACTTGGGCTGTGCTTTCTTGCGGCGGTTGCCGACCATCTGGCCGACGAGGACCACCAGCACCGCGATGACGAACATCGCCGTGCCGATGACGTTGATCTGTACAGGCGTACCGCGCTGGGCCGATCCCCACACGAACATGGGGAAGGTGACGGTGTTGCCCGAGTTGAAGTTGGTGATGATGAAGTCGTCGAACGACAGCGCGAACGAGAGCAGTGCGCCCGCCGCGATACCGGGCGCCGCGATCGGCAGGGTGACCCGTACGAAGGTCTGCACCGGGCCCGCGTAGAGGTCGCGGGCGGCCTCCTCCAGCCGCGGGTCCATCGAGAGGACGCGCGCCTTGACGGCGGCGACGACGAAGCTGAGGCAGAACATGACGTGGGCGATCAGGATCGTCCAGAAGCCCAGCTGGATGCCCATGTTGAGGAAGAGGGCGAGCAGCGAGGCCGCCATCACGATCTCGGGCATGGCCATCGGCAGGAAGATCAGCGAGTTGACCGCGCCGCGCGCCCGGAAGCGGTAGCGCACGAGCGCGAAGGCGATGGCCGTGCCGAGGACGGTGGCGCCGATGGTCGCCCACACGGCGATCTGGAGCGACAGGGACAGCGAGCCGCACAGGTCGGCGACGCCGCAGGGGTCCTTCCAGGCGTCGAGCGAGAACTCCTGCCAGGCGTAGTTGAACCGCCCGGCCGGGTTGTTGAAGGAGAAGACCGTCACGACGACGTTCGGCAGGATCATGTACGCGAGCGTGCCGAGGCCGAAGATGACGACGAGATTGCGCCGGAGCCAACGCATCAGACCAGGTCCTCCGTCCCCGCTCGGCGGATGTAGATGGTCACCATGATCAGCACGATGGCCATGAGGATGAAGGACAGCGCGGCGGCCGTCGGGTAGTCGAGGATGCGCAGGTACTGCGACTGGATGACGTTGCCGATCATCCGGGTGTCCGTGGAGCCGAGCAGTTCGGCGTTGACGTAGTCGCCGCTCGCCGGGATGAAGGTGAGCAGCGTCCCGGAGACCACGCCCGGCATGGAGAGCGGGAAGGTCACCTTGCGGAAGGTGGTGGAGGGGCGGGCGTACAGGTCCCCGGCCGCCTCGTGGAGGCGGGTGTCGATGCGCTCCAGCGAGGTGTAGAGCGGCAGGATCATGAAGGGGAGGAAGTTGTACGTCAGGCCGCAGACGACGGCGAGCGGAGTGGCGAGCACCCGCTCCCCCTCGGTCATCCCGAGCCAGCTGGTGACGTCCAGGACGTGCAGGGCGTTGAGGACCTCCACGGCCGGTCCGCCGTCGGCCAGGATCGTCTTCCAGGCCAGCGTGCGGATCAGGAAGCTGGTGAAGAACGGGGCGATGACCAGCACCAGCAGAAGGTTTCGCCAGCGGCCCGCCTTGAAGGCGATCAGGTAGGCCAGCGGGTACCCGAGCAGCAGGCACAGCACGGTCGCGGTGCCGGCGTACAGCAGGGAGCGCAGGAACTGCGGGTAGTACTCGGTGAGCGCGTCCCAGTACGTCTGGAAGTGCCAGGTGACCTTGAAGCCCTCTTCGAGGGAGCCGGTCTGCACCGAGGTCGAGGCCTGGTAGACCATCGGCAGCACGAAGAAGACCAGCAGCCACAGGATGCCGGGGAGCAGCAGCCAGTACGGGACGAGCCGCTTGCGCAGGGACGCCTTGTGGACCGGGGGTTCGGCGGGGGCCACGGCCTGCGGCGGCGCGGCGGTGGCGGTCATGCGCCCTCCTCGACCGTCTCGATGCCGGCGTCTATGTCCTGAGCGGCATCGAGGCCGAAGGTGTGCTCCGGGTTCCAGTGCAGGACCACCTCGGCGCCGGGGGCGAGGCGCGCGTCCCGCTCGATGTTCTGGACGTACACCTCCAGCTCCGGGCAGACGGGGCTGTCGATGACGAACTGGGTGGAGACGCCGATGAAGGAGGAGGCGGCTATCGTGCCGCGGACCTTGTTGCGGCCGGCCGCGACGGTGTCCTCCTCGTCCGCGTGGACCAGGGATATCTTC
Source organism: Streptomyces sp. NPDC059355 (assembly GCF_042752335.1). Classification (NCBI taxonomy): domain Bacteria; kingdom Bacillati; phylum Actinomycetota; class Actinomycetes; order Kitasatosporales; family Streptomycetaceae; genus Streptomyces; species Streptomyces sp. NPDC059355. The sequence continues at coordinate 62,565 of NZ_JBHYXN010000047.1, forward strand.
TCGGGACGCACCCCGACCAGCAGCTTCCCGCCGGCCTTGGGCGTGGTCGAACATCGGGCCGCGGGCAGCCGCAGCACGGCGCCCGCCGAGCCGACCGTGACGTCGGCGCCGCCGGCCTCCAGGACCTCGGCCTCGATGAGGTTGGAGGTGCCGAGGAAGTTGGCGACGAAGGTGGTCTTCGGGTTCTCGTACAGCTCGGCCGGGGCGCCCAGCTGCTCGACGCGCCCGCCGTTCATCACGGCGACCGTGTCGGCCATGGTCATGGCCTCCTCCTGGTCGTGCGTGACGTGCACGAAGGTGATGCCGACCTCGGTCTGGATGCGCTTGAGCTCCAGCTGCATCTGGCGGCGCAGCTTGAGGTCGAGGGCGCCGAGGGGCTCGTCGAGGAGCAGTACCTGCGGGTGGTTGATGAGCGCGCGGGCGACGGCCACGCGCTGCTGCTGGCCGCCGGAGAGCTGGTGCGGCTTGCGCTGGGCGAACTGGCCCAGCTCGACCAGCTCCAGCATGTCGTCGACCTGCTTCTTGACGGACTTGATGCCGCGGCGGCGCAGTCCGAAGGCCACGTTCTCGTAGATGTTCAGGTGCGGGAAGAGCGCGTAGCTCTGGAACACCGTGTTGACCGGGCGCTTGTACGGCGGCAGGTGGGTGACCTCGCTGTCGCCGAGGCTGACCGTGCCGGTGGAGGGCTCCTCCAGGCCGGCGATCATGCGCAGGGTGGTGGTCTTCCCGCAGCCCGAGGCGCCGAGCAGGGCGAAGAAGGAGCCCTGGGGGATGGTGAGATCCAGCGGGTGCACGGCGGTGAAGGAGCCGTAGTGCTTGCTGATCCCGGCGAGGCGGACGTCGCCGCCCGCGGTCTTGTCAGTCATGGGCCTGGGCCTTCGGTGGTGGTGTCATCGGAAGGGTGCGGGGCGCGGAGGCCGGCACGAGGGGCTCGTCAGGCTCCGATGAGCTTGGCGAACTTCTCCTCGTACGCGGTCGCTTCCTCACTGCTGAGGGAGCGGAAGGCGTGGGCCTTGGCCGCCATCGCCTTGTCCGGAATGATCAAGGGGTTGTCCGCGAGTGCGGGGTCGATCTTCGCGAGGTCTTCCTTGACGCCTTCGACCGGGCAGACGTAGCTGATGAACGCGGCCAGCTGGGCGGCGATCGGGGGCTCGTAGTAGAAGTCGATCAGCTTCTCGGCATTGGCCTTGTGCCGGGCATGGGCGGGGACCAGCAGGTTGTCGCTGGAGGTGATGTAACCGGGCGCGGGGATCGCGTACTTGATGTCCGGGTTGCCGGCCTGGAGCTGGATGACGTCGCCGGCCCAGGCCAGGCAGGCTGCCAGGTCGCCCTTGTCGAGGTCCGCCGTGTAGTCGTTGCCGGTGAAGCGGCGTATCTGCTTGGTGTCCACGCCCTTCTGGAGCCGGCCGATGGCGGCGTCGAAGTCGGCGGTGGTGAAGTTCGCCGGGTCCTTGCCCTGGTCGAGCAGGGTCATCCCGACGCTGTCGCGCATCTCGGTGAGGAAGCCGACGCGGCCCTTGAGGGACGGGTCGTCCAGCAGCTGCGTGACGGAGTCGACCTTCTTGCCGTCGGTGGCCTTCGCGTTGTAGGCGATGACGGTGTCGATGCCGGTCCAGGGGTAGCTGTACGAGCGGCCGGGGTCCCAGTCGGGGTTGCGGAACTGCGGGATCAGGTTGGCGTAGGCGTGCGGGAGGTGGGAGGGGTCCAGCTTCTGCGCCCAGCCGAGCCGGATGATGCGGGCGGCGAGCCAGTCGGTGACGACGATCAGGTCGCGGCCGGTGTCCTGTCCGGCCGCGAGCTGCGGGCGGACCTTGCCGAAGAACTCGACGTTGTCGTTGATGTCCTCGGTGTACTTGACCTTGATCCCGGTCCGCTTGGTGAACTCCTCCAGCGTGGGGTGGGACTTCTCGTCCTCGCTGGTGTCCATGTACTCGGTCCAGTTGGAGAAGCTGAGCTCCTTCTCCTCGGCCGAGCGGTCGTCGGAGGCGACCGCCGTGTCGCCCGCGCGCTTGGCCGGCGGGATGCCGCACGCGGACAGGGAGGCCAGACCGCCGAGGGTGAGCGCTCCGACACCGGAGGCGCGCAACAGCGAGCGGCGGGTGAGGGCGCCGCGCCCGCCGGTGATGCTGCGCCGCATCGCGGCGAGTTGCGCCGCCGAGAGGCGGTCGGGCTCGAACTGCTCCATGAGCTGCCCTTTCGGAAGGGGTGGCGCCGCTGGTCAGGCGGCCGGCTGCCACTCGGCGGAAGCCGAAGACGGTTAGATGCGGTCCCCGAAGATCGTGCGGTGCCAGTCCTTCTCGGCCACCGCCGTGTTGTCGTACATCACGTGCTTGACCTGCGTGTACTCCTCGAAGGAGTAGGCGCTCATGTCCTTTCCGAAGCCACTCGCCTTGTAGCCGCCGTGGGGCATCTCGCTGATGATCGGAATGTGGTCGTTGATCCAGACGCAGCCCGCCTTGATCTCACGGGTGGCGCGCCCGGCCCGGTAGACGTCGCGGCTCCAGGCGGAGGCGGCGAGTCCGTACGGGGTGTCGTTGGCCAGCTCGATGCCCTCGTCGTCGGTGTCGAAGGGCAGGACCACGAGGACCGGGCCGAAGATCTCGGACTGGACGACCTCGCTGTCCTGGGCGGCGCCGGAGACGAGCGTGGGCCGGTAGTACGCGCCCTCGGCGAGCTCGCCTCCCGGGACCTCACCGCCGGTGACGACGGTGGCGTAGCCGCGGGCGCGCTCCACGAAGCCCGCGACCCGGTCACGCTGGGCGTGCGAGACCAGCGGACCGAGGTCGGTGGCCGGGTCGAAGGGGTCGCCCAGGCGGACGGTCTCCATCAGCTCGGCCACGCGGGCGACGAAGGCGTCGTGCAGGGGGCGCTGGACGTACGCGCGGGTGGCGGCGGTGCAGTCCTGGCCGGTGTTGATCAGGGAGGCGGCGACGGCGCCGTGCGCGGCGGCCTCCAGGTCGGCGTCGTCGAAGACCAGGAAGGGCGCCTTGCCGCCGAGCTCCAGGTGCAGCCGCTTGACGGTGGCGGTGGCGATCTCGGCGACACGCTTGCCCACGGCGGTGGATCCGGTGAAGGAGGTCATGACCACGTCCGGGTGGCCGACCAGGTGCTCGCCGGCGTCCCGGCCGGCGCCGGTGACGATGTTGACCACGCCGTCGGGCAGGCCCGCGTCCTTGGCCGCCTGGGCGAACATCAGGGAGGTCAGCGGGGTCAGCTCGGCGGGCTTCAGGACGATCGTGTTGCCCGCGGCGATCGCCGGGAGGATCTTCCAGGCGGCCATCTGGAGCGGATAGTTCCAGGGCGCGATGGAGCCGACGACCCCGATGGCCTCGCGGCGTACGTAGGAGGTGTGGTCTCCTGAGTATTCAGCTGCCGCCTGCCCCTGGAGGTGCCGGGCGGCGCCCGCGAAGAAGGCGGTGTTGTCGATGGTCCCCGGTACGTCGAACTCGGTGGACAGCTTGATCGGCTTGCCGCACTGCAGGGACTCCGCGTACGCGAAGTCCTCCGCCTGCTCGGCCAGCACGGCGGCTAGCCGGTGCAGGGCGTCCGAGCGCTCGCCGGGGGTGGCCGAGGACCAGGCCGGGAAGGCCCGCTTGGCGGCGGCGACGGCCTCGTCGACATCGGCGGTGGAGGCCAGCTCGTACGTGAGCACCTCCTCGCCCGTGGCAGGGTTGACGACGGTGTGCGACTGCCCGGACGTACCGGACCTCAGCTGCCCGTCGATGTACTGCGCGCCGTCTGCGAAGCGGTCCTTGACCTGGAAGCGATTACCCATGACGCTCTCACGCTCTCCGTAGCTTCAGCTCGAATTGAGTGCCGATCCTGGCAGAGGTGTTCCCCACCGCCAAGTGATTCCGTTGTTGCCTTTTGATTACGCGACGGAATCGGTCGACCATGTGTCGAGGCGCGCCGCAAATCCCGTACGAAGTGTCAGTGGCGACTGCCAGACTCGCGTGCATGGAGAAGATCGACACATTGATCGAGCAGGTCAGCCGTGGTGAGCGGGTGAAGTACCTGCCGTTCTGGGGGCATCGGCCGCGTCCCGACGGGACGCTCGGCCCCAGCTGCATGAGCCAGTGGTGGCCCTCGCCGTTCACCGTGGGTGATGTCCGGTACGACACGGCCGAGCACTGGATGATGGCCGGCAAGGCACGGCTGTTCGAGGACCCCGAGGCGGAGCGCATCGCGCTGGGGGCCAAGACTCCGGCGGAGGCCAAGAAGGCCGGTCGCCTGGTGCGCGGCTTCGACGAGCAGACGTGGGCGCGGGAGCGGTTCGCGCTCGTGGTGGAGGGCAGCGTGCACAAGTTCGCGTCCACCCCGGCGCTGCGCTCGTACCTGCTGACCACCGGGGACCGGGTGCTGGTGGAGGCGAGTCCGATGGACCGCGTCTGGGGCATCGGACTCGCGGCGGACGACGAGCGCGCGCTGGACCCCTCGCGCTGGCGCGGGCTGAACCTGCTGGGCTTCGCGCTGATGGAGGCCCGCGACCGGCTGCGCGCGGACGCCGTCTGACCTCGGGCGGGCGGGACCTTAAATGCGTGGCGGGCGGGAGAGCGGGCCGCCTACGGTAGGACTCGTCCAGGTGCGCAGGCGAGACCTACTTCCACTCTTAATGGGCAGGTCGCGGGTTCGAGTCCCGCCACCGGCTTCCGGGCCGGTGTAGCTCAGTCGGTCAGAGCAGCACGTCGGTTTCGCCGACCTCGATCTCTGGACACCTACGTCACGCACCTCCCGGTGCGCGGGCTGCGGCTCCTTCTTACGCAGAGAATCCCAAGCCGCCGCCACCTTGATCTCGGGAGGCACGCGTGCGGGATGCCCGGTGCGCAGGCGACGGCTACTTCCGGATCGACGGGTCGCGGGTTCGAATCCCGCCCGGCTGCGGCCGGTAGCTCAGTCCGGTGAGAGCAGTCGACAACAGTCCGTCGCCGACCCTGATCTCGGGCATCCCGCACGTCACGCCTCCCCCACGTTCCACTGAATTCGGGGGGATTCACCATGGCTCGCTTCAACCTGCGCGCACCCAGGAAGGCCTCCGCCGCGGCGGGGCCCGTCTCTCCCGTGCGTTCCACCGGCGGCCGCACCGCCAACCACCAGGGCGGCCGCGGCTACGTCCGCGACGCGCGCTCCGAGCTCTTCCTGCTCGCCGTCGCCAACTTCGTGACGCAGCGGACCTTCTACGAGAGCGGCGAGGCCCGCGACGACCGGTACTCCGCCCTCGTGCGCCGCCTCGCCGTCGAGGACCCCGCGTGGACCGCCGGACTGCTCGGCTGGCTGCGCACCGACGGGAACATGCGGACCGCCTCGCTGGTCGGAGCGGCCGAGTACGTGAAGGCGCGGCTCGACGCCGGAGCCACCGGCGGACCGTCGAACCGCGCGGTCGTGGACTCCGTACTGCGGCGCGCGGACGAGCCCGGTGAGCTGCTGGCCTACTGGACGGCGACGTACGGGCGGAACGTCCCCAAGCCCGTCAAGCGCGGTATCGCCGATGCCGTGCGCAGGCTCTACTCCGGCACCTCGCTGCTGAAGTACGACACCGCGTCCAAGGGCTTCCGCTTCGGCGACGTGCTCAACCTGGTGCACGCCTCCCCCGATCCCGCGAAGCCCTGGCAGGGCGAGCTGTTCCGGTACGCCCTCGACCGGCGGCACCGCCCCAAGACGGCGCAGGCGCCGACGGGCAACCGCACCCTGCTCGCACACCGGGAGCTCGTGGAACTGCCGGTGGAGGAGCGCCGGGCCGTGGTGACCGCACCCGACGGGGCCGAGCGGCTCGCCGCCGCGGGCATGACCTGGGAGGCGCTGGCCGGCTGGCTCCAGGGGCCGATGGACGCGGCCGCCTGGGAGGCGGTCATCCCGTCCATGGGCGCGATGGCGCTGCTGCGGAACCTGCGCAACTTCGACCAGGCCGGCGTCTCGGACGCGGTGGCCGCACAGGTCGCGGCGAAGGTCGCCGACCCCGAGGTCGTCGCCCGGTCCCGGCAGTTCCCCTTCCGCTACCTGGCCGCCTACCAGCACGCGCCCTCGCTGCGCTGGGCGTACCCGCTGGAGCGGGCGCTCGGCCACTCGCTGGCCAACGTGCCGGCCCTTCCCGGGCGGACGCTGGTCCTCGTGGACCGCTCGGGGTCGATGTGGGCGCCGCTGTCGGACCGCTCGCAGCTCAACCGGGCGGACGCGGCGGCCGTCTTCGGCGCGGCGCTCGCGCTGCGCGCCGAGAAGGCGGACCTGGTGCAGTTCGGGACGGACAGCAAGCAGGTCCCGTACGGCCGGGGCGAGTCCGTGCTGAAGGTGCTGGAGCGGTTCGAGGACCTCGGCGGAACCAACACCTCGGAGGCCGTCCGCAAGTACTACAAGGGGCACGACCGGGTCCTGATCGTCACGGACGAGCAGGCGACGTACCACTACGGCGGCGACCCGACGGCCCTCGTCCCGGACGAGGTCCCGGTCTACACCTGGAACCTGGCCGGGTACCGGACGGGCCACGCGCCCTCCGGGTCGGGCAACCGGCACACCTTCGGCGGGCTCGGCGACGCGGCCTTCCGGATGGTCTCCCTGATCGAGGGCGGCCGGGACGCCGACTGGCCGTGGGTGGCCTAGGTCGTGTCGTCAAAGTCCCGTCTGGCCGGCGGGGCCTGGCACGCACGCTCGCCGCGCCGTTCGGACGGACCGGCGGAAAGACGGACCGAGAGACGGCGCAGGGCCGGGCCCGGGCACATGCTGCC
>NZ_JBHYXN010000048.1:0-57953 GCF_042752335.1 Streptomyces sp. NPDC059355
CAGTGCGGATCCGCCACCGTATGCCGTCTATCAGCTGCCGACGCGTCCACACCTGCGGCCGGCCCGGCTTGATGCCCTGCGGCAGCAGCGGCTCACGCCGGGCCCACTGGCCGTTCGTCAGATCTCCACGTCCCACAAGACGTGATCATGAACGAACAAGATCCACTTTCGCAACAGACCCTAGGCCGTTTCCCGGTCGCGACCGGGAAACGAAAGCGGGCCGGCTCCCCCCACCCAGGGGGAGCCGGCCCTTTTCTTTCGCCTTGCGGTGGCACCGCCATGCAGCACCGCAGGACGTCGGGACCACGCGGCGGAGCCGCATGATGTCTCGTCGGAGGGGCTTCGGCCTAGCCGAAGCGGCCCGAGATGTAGTCCTCGGTCGCCTGGACGGACGGGTTCGAGAAGATCCGGTCCGTGTCGTCGATCTCGATGAGCTTGCCGGGCTGGCCGACCGCCGCGAGGTTGAAGAACGCGGTGCGGTCGGAGACGCGGGCGGCCTGCTGCATGTTGTGCGTCACGATGACGATCGTGAAGCGCTCCTTGAGCTCGCCGATCAGGTCCTCGATCGCGAGGGTGGAGATCGGGTCCAGGGCCGAGCAGGGCTCGTCCATCAGCAGGACCTCCGGCTCGACCGCGATGGCGCGGGCGATGCACAGACGCTGCTGCTGGCCGCCGGAGAGGCCGGAGCCCGGCTTGTTCAGGCGGTCCTTGACCTCGTTCCAGAGGTTCGCGCCCTTCAGGGACCGCTCCACGATCTCCGTGAGCTCGGACTTCCTGAAGCTGCCGTTCAGACGCAGGCCCGCCGCCACGTTGTCGAAGATCGACATGGTGGGGAAGGGGTTCGGACGCTGGAAGACCATGCCGACGGTGCGGCGGACCGCGACCGGGTCGACGCCGGCGCCGTACAGGTTCTCGTCGTCCAGGAGCACCTTGCCCTCGACGCGGCCGCCGGGGGTGACCTCGTGCATGCGGTTCAGGGTGCGCAGGAAGGTGGACTTGCCGCAGCCGGACGGGCCGATGAAGGCGGTCACGGAGCGGGGCTCCACGGTCATCGAGATGTCATCGATGGCCTTGTGGGCGCCGTAGAAGGCGGACAGTCCGCTGACGTCGATTCGCTTCGCCATGAGGGGTCACTTCGCTTTCAGGGGGTCGCGTCAGCGACCGGTCTTTGGGGCCTTCCAGCGGGCGATGCCGCGGGCCACCAGATTGAGGATCATGACGAAGGCGATCAGGACGAGCGCTGCGGCCCATGCCCGGTCGTAGGAGGCGTCACTGCCGACCTTGTACTGCTCCCAGATGTACAGCGGGAGCGAGGACTGAGCACCTTCGAAGGGGTTGCCGTTGATCAGCTGGGTACCGAAGACCAGCAGCATGATCGGCGCGGTCTCACCGGCGATGCGGGCGACGGCCAGCATGACGCCGGTCGCGATGCCGCCGATGGCGGTGGGGAGCACGACCTTGAGGATCACGCGCCACTTCGGCACACCGAGGGCGAGGGCGGCCTCGCGCAGCTCGTTCGGAACGAGCTTGAGCATCTCCTCGGTGGAGCGGACCACGACGGGCATCATCAGGATCGACAGGGCCATCGAGCCGGCGAAGCCGGACGGGCCGAAGCCGAGCGCCAGGTTCCAGGTCGTGAGGATGAACAGACCCGCGACGATGGAGGGGATGCCGGTCATGACGTCGACGAAGAAGGTCACGGCCTTGGCCAGCGCGCCCTTGCCGTACTCGACCAGGTAGACGGCGGTCAGCAGGCCGATCGGCGCCGCGATCAGGGCGGCCAGGGCGACCTGCTCGATGGTGCCGAGCAGCGCGTGGTAGACGCCGCCGCCCTGCTCGAAGCTGGTGACGCCGTTCATCGAGTGGCTGAGGAAGTCGCCGTCGAGGGCCTTGATGCCGCGGCTGACGGTGGTCCAGATCAGCGAGAGCAGCGGGATGACCGCGAGGACGAAGGAGACCCACACGAGGGAGGTCGCGATGCGGTCCTTGGCCTGGCGGCGGTTCTCGACGATCGCGCTGGAGACGTACGTGATCACGATGAACAGGATCGAGGCGATCAGGCCCCACTGGACCTTGCTGTGCAGGTCGGCGAGGGCGCCGATGCCGCAGCCGAGGGCGATCGAGAGAACCGCGGTGCCGGCCGGGGCCCAGCGGGGGAGGCCGCCTCGGGTCAGGCTGGCGGGAGCGGCGGACTTCGGGGCCCGGGCGGGCCGCTGGTCCTGGAGTGCGTGGCTCATCAGGCGTTCGCCCCCGAGAAGTCCTTGCGGCGAGCGATGATCAGGCGGGCTGCACCGTTGACCAGCAGGGTGAGCAGGAAGAGGACCAGACCGGAGGCGATCAGCGCGTCACGGCCGAACTCGTTGGCCTCGTCGAACTTCGCGGCGATGTTCTGCGCGAAGGTGCCGCCGCCCGGGTCCAGGATGTGGCCGTTGATCAGGAAGCTCGGGGAGAGGACGGTCGCGACGGCCATGGTCTCGCCGAGGGCGCGGCCGAGGCCGAGCATCGAGGCGGAGATGACGCCGGAGCGGCCGAAGGGCAGCACCGACATGCGGATGACCTCCCAGCGGGTCGCGCCGAGGGCCAGGGCGGCCTCCTCGTTCATGCGCGGGACCTGCAGGAAGACCTCGCGGCTGACGCTGGTCACGATCGGCAGGATCATGATCGCGAGCAGGATGCCGACGGTGAAGAGCGAGCGGGCGACGCCGACCTGGGTCTTGTCGAAGACGTAGGTCCAGCCCATGTACTCGTCGAGCCAGAGGTTGAGGCCTCCGAGCTGCGGGACCAGGAAGAGGGCGCCCCAGATGCCGTAGATGATCGACGGCACGGCGGCCAGCAGGTCGACCACGTACGCGAGGGGCGCGGCCAGCTTGCGCGGCGCGTAGTGCGAGATGAAGAGGGCGATGCCGACAGCGATCGGAACCGCGATGGCCATCGCGATGATCGAGCTGACGACGGTGCCGAAGAGCAGGACGGCGATGCCGAAGACGGGGGGCGTGGCGGACGCGTTCCAGTCGAAGGTGGTGAGGAAGTTGCCCTCGTTCTTCGACAGTGCGATCGAGGCACGGTAGGTGAGGAAGACGGCGATCGACGCCATGATCACCAGGAGCAGGATGCCGGAGCCCTTGGAGAGCCCGGCGAAGATCTTGTCACCGGCTCGGCCGGTGGACCTCGCGCTCTTGGAGACAGGCGGAGCCTGGTCTATCTGGGTGGGTGTGGTGGAAGCCATGATCTTTCCGGTCTGGGTGGGGGGCCTTGCCCCCTGGCGGCGGTGCACCGGATCCCCTGGGTGGAGGGGAGGGTCCTCGCGGGCCGGGCAGTTCGGACGGGAACTGCCCGGCACCGGAGGCTCAGTGATTAGGACAGCGACTTGACGACTTCGCGGACCTTGGTGTTGATCTCGGCCGGGATGGGCGCGTAGCCGTTCTCGGAGAGGACCTTCTGGCCCGCGTCCGAGGCGGTGTAGTTCAGGAAGGACTTGACGGTGGCGAGCGTCTCGGGCTTGTTGCCCTTGTCGCAGACGACCTCGTACGTCACCAGGACGATCGGGTAGGCACCCTCGGCCTTGGTGGTGTAGTCGAGCTTCAGCGCCAGGTCGGAGCCGGTGCCGGCGATCTTGGCGGCGGCGATGGCCTTGGAGGCGGACTCGGAGGAGGCCTTGACCGGGGCGGCGGCGCCCGTGTTCACGTCGACCGTCTTGATGCTCTGCGAGGAGGCGTAGGACAGCTCGAAGTAGCCGATCGCGCCGTCAACGGCCTTCACCTGGGAGGCGACACCGGCGGAGCCGGTCGCGCCCTGGCCACCGGGGGCCGGCCACTTCTTGGCGGCCTCGTACGTCCAGGCCTCGGGAGCGGCGGCCTTGAGGTACTTGCCCAGGTTCTCGGTGGTGCCCGAGTCCTCGGAGCGGTGGAAGGCCTGGATGGCGGTGGAGGGAAGCGTGACGCCGGGGTTCAGCTTCTTGATCGCCTCGTCGTCCCACTTCTTGATCTTGTCGTTGAAGATGTTGGCGATCGTGGGGGCGTCCAGGTTCAGCTTGTCCACGCCGGCGACGTTGAAGCCGAGGGCGATCGGGCCGCCGACCATGGGCAGGTTGATGCCCTGGCCGCCGGTGCAGATCTTCTTCGACTCCTCGACGGCGTCGGGCTTCAGCGCCGAGTCCGAGCCGGCGAAACCGACGGTGCCCTGGTTGAAGGCGACGATGCCCTCACCGGAGGAGGAGGACTTGTAGTTGACCTCGACGCCGGAGCAGGCGGCCATGTAGTTCTTGACCCACAGGTCCACGGCGTTCTTCTGGGCGGAGGAGCCGGAGGCAAGGAGCTTGCCCTTGGCGTCGTCGCACTTGACGTCGCCCGCGGCGGCGGCCGACGGCTTGCCGCTGGCGGCGCCGCCATCCTTCGTGTTGTTGTCCGAGCCGCACGCCGTGAGGACCAGGGCGCCGGACACGACAAGCGCCCCGAGGGCGGAGGCACGAAGCATGTTCTTGCGCTGAAGCTTCACTTTTCGGGTGTTCCTTCCAGAAGCCGCCGGCCGCTTTCTGTGTCGGGGCGGCGTGCGAAGAGGACTACGTCGGATGCACGGCGTGTCATTCGATCTGGTGGACGACGCGCTCCGTGCACCACTGAAATTAGGCAGATCAGGTGAAGCGGCCGACCGGGCCAAGTGAACGGACGGTGAACCGTGGCGGACGGCCTGGTGTGGATGGTCGGGTTTGCTCCGGAGTGTCATCCGCCGTTGTCCCGCCGTTACCGTTATGTGACCCCCGGACGGGGTGGTTCCCCGGGCCTGCGGCGGACCCGGGGATGGCCGAATCTTTTCGGTCGCTGCCCGGTCAGGGGGCGGCGACCGTCGCCGGTTGCCACAGGCCCTGGAACGTGGAGCGGGCCGCCTCCGCCTCGTGGCGCTGGTCGGCGTGGAGCACGCCCAGGGCGTACGCCGTCGCCGGGGCGATCCGCGGGGTGCGCGCCGCCGTCGCCGAGGCGGCTGCGGCCTCCGCGGCGTCGCGGTGGCGGTCCAGGGCCTCGCCGGCCGCCGCCAGCCGGGCCACGTCCTCGCCCAGGGTCTCCCGGGCGTAGCGGTGGACCCGCAGCAGCCGGCGCACCTCGTGCCAGGAGCCGTCGTGGTCGGCGTTGTACGTCTGGGACTCGGCGGCGTGCGGCAGCGCCGAGACGGCCGCCGCCAGCCGGGTGTGGGCCACCTCCGCCAGCGGGACCAGGACCTCGTCCACCCGCCCGCGGGCCGCGACCGGGTCCAGCGGCACCTCGGAGGCCAGTACGGCCACGGCGTCCGCGACCGCGTGGAACCGGGACGAGCCCAGCGCCTGGAGGGTCGCCGAGTGGGCGCGGGTCCGGGCCAGCGTGAGCTGCCGCTCCAGCAGGGCCCCGGCGCGCGCCGAGCCCACCGTCAGCGCGCCGGCGGCGCCCCGGGGCGCGGGCACCTCCGGGGAGCCCGACAGCCGGTGCAGCGCGTCCAGCAGCCGGGTCAGCCGGGCGGCGTAGGCGTGCTCGTCCGCCAGGGTCGAGGACAGCCACACCAGCTCGGTGCGCAGTCCGTCGGCCCAGGAGGACTCGGTCACCACCCGGAAGGTGGACAGGGATCCGCTGATGCGGCGCGCAGCCCCCCGCAGGCTGCGCGCCGCATCGCTGCCCTCCGCGGCGTCGGCCCCGCTCTCCTCGTGGAGGCGCAGCCCGCGCAGGAAGGCGGTGGCCTGGGCCCGCAGGTACGTGCCGAGCACGTCACCCGCGAACCCCTCTCCACGCGCTGTCAGGTCATGGTTTGGCAGAGCCACGCCGGCGCCTCCGGGCGTCTATGAGCATCTCCTGAACGTGCCGCAGCGGCTGGCCTTCGTGGTCCGTGCTGTGCCGGGTCCATTCGCCGTCCGGGCCCAGGTGCCAGGAGGAGGTGGCGTCGGACATGCCGGTCTCCAGCATCCGGTCCAGTGCCGCGCGGTGGGCCGGGTCGGCGACCCTGACCAGTGCCTCGATGCGGCGGTCGAGGTTGCGGTGCATCATGTCGGCGCTGCCGATCCACACCTCGGGCTCGCCGCCGTTGCCGAAGGCGAAGACCCGGGAGTGTTCCAGGAAGCGGCCGAGGATCGAGCGGACCCGGATGTTGTCCGAGAGCCCGGGGACCCCGGGGCGTACGGCACAGATGCCGCGGACCCAGATGTCGACGGGCACTCCCGCCTGGGAGGCCCGGTAGAGCGAGTCGATGAGGGCCTCGTCGACGATCGAGTTCATCTTGAGGCGCACGTACGCGGGGCGGCCGGCCCGGTGGTGGGCGGCCTCCTTGTCGATCCGCGCGATCAGGCCGTCGCGCAGCGAGCGCGGGGCCACCAGCAGGCGGCGGTAGGTCTCGCGGCGCGAGTAACCGGACAGCCGGTTGAAGAGGTCGGAGAGGTCCGCGCCGACCTGCGGGTCGGCGGTGAGCAGGCCGAGGTCCTCGTACAGGCGGGCGGTCTTGGGGTGGTAGTTGCCGGTGCCGACGTGGGAGTAGCGGCGCAGGGTGTCGCCCTCCTGGCGGACCACGAGGGACAGCTTGCAGTGGGTCTTCAGGCCCACCAGGCCGTACACGACGTGGCAGCCGGACTCCTCCAGCTTGCGGGCCCATTTGATGTTGGCCTGCTCGTCGAAGCGGGCCTTGATCTCGACGAGTACGAGGACCTGCTTGCCGGAGTCGGCGGCGTCGATCAGGGCGTCCACGATCGGGGAGTCGCCGGAGGTGCGGTACAGCGTCTGCTTGATCGCGAGGACGTCCGGGTCGGCGGCGGCCTGTTCCAGGAAGGCCTGCACCGAGGTGGAGAAGGAGTCGTACGGGTGGTGCAGCAGCACGTCCCGCTCGCGCAGCGCGGCGAAGATGTCGGGCGCGGACGCGGACTCGACCTCGGCGAGGTCGCGGTGGGTGCCGGCGACGAACTTGGGGTACTTCAGCTCGGGCCGGTCCAGGGAGGCGATGCCGAAGAGGCCGGTCAGGTCCAGCGGGCCGGGCAGCGGGTAGACCTCGGCGGCGGAGACGTTCAGCTCCTGCACGAGGAGGTCCAGGACGGCGGGGTCGATGGACTCCTCGACCTCCAGGCGCACCGGCGGGCCGAAGCGGCGCCGCATGAGCTCCTTCTCCAGGGCCTGGAGCAGGTTCTCCGCGTCGTCCTCCTCGACCTCCAGGTCCTCGTTGCGGGTCACCCGGAACATGTGGTGGTCCAGGACCTCCATGCCGGGGAAGAGCTCCTCCAGGTGCGCTGCGATGACGTCCTCGAGGGGGACGTAGCGCTGCGGGGAGGCCTCCAGGAAGCGCGAGAGCAGCGGCGGGACCTTGACGCGCGCGAAGTGGCGGTGGCCGCTGACGGGGTTGCGGACGACGACCGCGAGGTTCAGCGAGAGCCCCGAGATGTACGGGAACGGGTGCGCGGGGTCCACGGCCAGCGGGGTGAGCACCGGGAAGATCTGGTTGCGGAACAGGGTGAAGAGGCGGGCCTGCTCCTTCTCGGTGAGGTCCGGCCAGCGGATGAGGTGGATGCCCTCTTCGGCGAGCTGCGGGGAGATGTCCTGCTGGAAGCAGGCGGCGTGCCGGGCCATGAGCTCGCGCGAGCGGGTCCAGATCAGGTCCAGCACTTCGCGGGGCTGGAGGCCGGAGGCCGAACGGGTGGCGACGCCCGTCGCGATGCGCCGCTTGAGGCCGGCGACGCGGACCATGAAGAACTCGTCGAGGTTGCTCGCGAAGATCGCCAGGAAGTTGGCGCGCTCCAGGAGCGGGGTCGCCGGGTCCTCGGCCAGCTCCAGGACGCGCTCGTTGAAGGCCAGCCAGCTGCGCTCGCGGTCGAGGAAGCGCCCCGGGGGGAGCTCGTCGCCGTCCTTGTCGTCGTAGGCGTCCAGGTCGGCGTCGAGATCGGGCGCGAGGCCGGGCTCGAGGCCGGAGTGCGGGCGGTGCGCGGCTATGGAGCCGATCCGCGCGGGCTTGGCCGCCGGGCCGGGGGCGGCCGGGGCGGCGTCGGCAGACGTGTGAGACGGGTGCTGGGCGGGGACCTCGGTGGGGCCTGCGCTGGGCTGGGGGCTCATGACTCCATTGTTCCGCGCAGGGGGCAGGACAGGCGCGTCGGACGGGATCGCCGTCAGTCGGAGTCGGGGCTGCATGCGGGGAGAGTCGCAAGCGTGCATGAAGGTCCGGTGAATGCCGCATGGCTTCCAGGCTCCGGGTGGTGCACGAGTACGTCTTTTACGTCGTTTCCACGCCCGGAATGCACCGGCGCGTCCCCCGTGTCCCCCGCGTGCGCCCCGGGCGCGGGGCCCACCCGAAGGCGGGCCCTCGCTCTCCGTGCCCCGCGGGCGGCCCTCCGTGAGGGAGTCGCCGGTCGTCCGCCGGTCGTCCGCCGGTCGTCCGTCGGCGTTCCGTGAGGGCGCCATCCGTCTTCGGCGGGGGCCGCGTCAGCTTTCCGTGCGGTACATCAGGTCGACCTCGTGGGTGCTGAAGCCGAGGCCCTCGTACACGGCGAGGGCCGCCGGGTTGTCGGCGTCCACGTACAGCATCGCGGTGGGCAGGCCGGCCCCCGCGAGGTGGTTCAGGCCGACCGCGGTGAGGGCCTTGCCGAGGCCGCCGCCCTGGGCGCCGGGGCGGACGCCGAGCACGTAGACCTCCCCGAGGCGCTCCTCGGCGTGCACCTTCGTCCAGTGGAAGCCGATCAGCTCCCCGTCCCGCTCGGCGAGGAAGAAGCCCTTGGGGTCGAACCAGGGCTGCGCGATCCGGTCGTTCAGGTCCCGCTGCGTCAGCGAGCCCTGTTCGGGGTGGTGGGCGAAGGCGGCCGAGTTCACCGCGAGCCAGGCCGCGTCGTCCTGGCCGGGCACGAAGGTCCGTACGGTCACCCCGGCGGGCAGCGCCACCTCGGGCAGGGGCGGCCCGTCCGGGCCCAGCGGGCGGCGCAGCTGGCGCAGCTCCCGGAACAGGGTCAGGCCGAGCACCTGCGCGAGGTGGCGGGCGGCCGACTTGCCGCCGTGCGCCCACACCCGGATCCGCTTGCCCGAGGCGGCCAGCAGGGCCGAACCCAGCGCCCGCCCGTGCCCGCGCCCGCGCAGCGCGGGGTGGACGACGAGCTCGGCGGCGGGGGCCTCCACCGGATCGGTGTCCTCCAGCTGTCCGTATCCGGCGAGCCGGCCCTTCTCGGTGAGCAGGAAGTGCCGGATGCCCTCGCGGCGTCCGCCGCGCAGCTGGAGGCGGCCCTGCTCGGACACGGCGGTGGTGCCGTCCGTGCGCGCCGCGTCCTCGATGAGGGTGAGCACGGCGTCGGCCTGTTCCTCCGTCAGCTCGTCGAGGGTCTGGATCTGGCGTCCCGGCTCGAGGGCCGTTGCTGCGTCGTCAGTCATGCGTCGAGCCTACGACCGCGGCGGGCGCCCGCGGTGGTGTGCGTGCAGCGGACCGACGGTGAGCCGTCTTCTGCATGTAACCAGTCCGACACCCCTACCCCCTGTCGTGCTACGCGCGTTGACCATAGGCTGCCGCCGAACTCCCGAGTTTTACCGCTGTCCAAAAGGGGACTAAATGTCAGCGACGCCACAACGGCACCGCCGAACCCGCCGGTTGACCTTCGCCGCCATCGCCGTCACGGCCGGTGCCGGAGCGATGGTCGCGGCCGCACTGCCGGCCGGTGCCGCGAGTGGTGGCGGTGCCGGCAAGAGCCGCACCGTCGACGTGCAGATGCTGTCGTTCAACGACTTCCACGGCACGCTGGAGCCCCCGCAGGGCTCCTCCGGCACCGTGAGCGAGCGTCAGGCGGACGGCACCACCAAGGCGATACCCGCCGGTGGTGTCGAGTACCTGGCGACCAGCCTGCGCGAGGCCCGCAAGGGTCACGAGTACTCCGTCACGGCCGCGGCCGGTGACATGATCGGCGGCAGCCCGATGCTGTCCGGTCTCTTCCACGACGAGCCCACCGTCGAGGCACTGAACAAGCTGAAGCTCGACGTCAGCAGCGTCGGCAACCACGAGTTCGACGAGGGCAAGGCCGAGCTGCGCCGCATGGCGTACGGCGGCTGCCACCCGGTCGAGGGCTGCTTCGAGCCCGGCAAGGAGTACACGGGCGCCGAGTACAAGTACCTCGCGGCGAACGTCACGGACGAGAAGACCAAGCGTCCGATGCTGAACCCGACCTTCATCTGGCAGAAGGGGGACGTGAAGATCGGCTTCATCGGCGTCACCCTGGAGGGCACGCCGGACGTCGTCACCGCCGACGGGGTCAAGGGCCTGAAGTTCGGCGACGAGGTCGAGACGATCAACAAGTACGCCGCCGAGCTGAACAAGCAGGGCGTCAAGTCGATCGTCGCGCTCATCCACGAGGGCGGCCTGCCCGCCAACGGCGCCTACAACTACGACTGCGACTCCCCGGGCGCCGGCGCCGGCATCTCGGGCGCGATCGTGGACATCGCCAAGAACGTGGACCCGAAGG
Source organism: Streptomyces sp. NPDC059355 (assembly GCF_042752335.1). NCBI lineage: Bacteria > Bacillati > Actinomycetota > Actinomycetes > Kitasatosporales > Streptomycetaceae > Streptomyces > Streptomyces sp. NPDC059355. Next base: position 10,424 of record NZ_JBHYXN010000048.1, read on the forward strand.
TCGACGCGCTGGTGACCGGCCACACGCACCAGGCCTACGCCTGCAACATCCCGGACCCGGCGGGCAACCCGCGCATGGTGACCTCGGCCGCCTCGTACGGCCGCGTGTTCACGGACACCACGCTCACGTACGACCGCCAGACCAAGGACATCGTCCGTACGGCGGCGCTCGCGCCGAAGCCGGTCAACAAGCTCGTCAGCCGGAACCAGCCCAAGGCCCCGGACATGACCGAGCTGATCACCCGCTGGAACGCGCTGGCCGCCCCGGTCGCGAGCCGTCCCATGGGCTACATCTCGGCCGACATCGCGGGCCGCGGCTCCGAGGCGCCCGAGAAGCCGCTCGGCGACATGATTGCCGACGCGCAGCTGGAGGCCACGGCCCCGGCCGCCAAGGGCGGCGCGCAGCTGGCCGTCATGAACCCGGGCGGCATCCGTGCCGACCTGGCGTACAAGGCCGCGGGCGGCGAGGGCGACGGCGTCGTGACGTACGGCGAGTCCTACACGGTCCAGCCGTTCAACAACCTGATGAACGTGGTGGACCTGACGGGCGCGCAGCTGATCACCGCGCTCCAGCAGCAGGTCAGCGGCCCGGTCAACGGCCCGAACCCGAAGATCCTGCAGGTCTCGAAGGGCTTCACGTACACCCTGGACATGACGAAGGCGGGCGCGGACCGCATCGTCGTCGACTCGGTGAAGCTGAACGGCGCGGCGATCGACCCCGCCAAGACCTACCGGGTCGCGATGAACGAGTTCCTCGCGGGCGGCGGTGACGGTTTCACCGTCCTGAAGGACCACAAGAACAAGCTGGTCGGCGTGCCCGACCTGGAGGCCTTCAACGCCTACCTGGCGAAGTCGACGGAGGCGGCCCCGCTCGCCCCGCCGGTGGCGGACCGCATCACGGTCGTCAAGTAACACCCGCGCGCGGCAAGCCCGAAGGGGCGGTGGGCCTTCCCGGCCCGCCGCCCCTTCGGCGTGTCCGCCCCGGACCCCCGTACCGGAGCGGAGCGGTCAGATGCCCGCGAGGAACTTCCGGACGGCCTCGTGGAACTCCTCGGGGTGGGTGAACGGCAGGAAGTGGTCCCCGTCCACAGGTGTGTACGAGGTCCCCGGCCGGCGCGCGACCATCGCGTCGGCCGTCTCCTGCGTGAGCGTCTGGCTGCGCGTGCCGTGGATCAGCAGCGCCGGGCAGTGGCTCCCGAGCCAGGTGTCCCAGTGGTCGCCGCGGCAGGCCTCGGCGGAGTCGGTCATGTCCTGCGGGTGGAACGGCAGCCGCCAGCCGCCGTCGGCGAGCGGGCGCAGTGCCTGCGCGACGAACTGCGAGCCCACCGGGCCGGCCGCGGCGAGGAGTTCCTCGCGGGTGGGGGCGGTGTACCGCATGTCGCGCAGGAAGCCGAAGAGGGCTCCCGCGGTGTCGGGTTCGACCGCCACGGTGGCGTCCACGTTGACGAGGGCCGCGACCCGGTCGGGGTGGGCGGCGGCCAGGTGGTAGGCGTTGAACCCGCCGAGGGAGTAGCCGAGGAGGGCCACGGGGGCGTCCAGGCCGAGGTGGTCGAGGAGGGCCACGGTGTCCGAGAGGTAGCCCGCGCGGTTGTAGTCGGGGGCCCGGTCGGAGTCGCCGTGGCCGCGCTGGTCGGGGGCGATGACCCGCCAGGCGTCGCCCAGGGCGTCGGCGAGGCCGGCGAAGGCGAGGCCCTCGGACATGCCTCCGTGCAGGGCGAGCAGCGGGCGTCCCGGGCCGCCGAAGTCCAGGTACGACAGCTCGCGGTCGTCGATCGTCAGCGTGTGGCGCATGGCTTTGCTCTCCCCTGTTGGTCATGCGGTGCCGGTCGGGTCCTGCGGTTCCGGTGCGGTACGGGTACGAGCCTGCCAGGATTTGGGCAAGTGCGCAATACGAATGTCTTGCGCGCTTGCCCAAAATCTGTCGCGGATACGATCCCGGCATGGGAAATCGCGAGGACCTGCTGGCCGGAGCGCGCCGCTGCCTGGAGGAGAAGGGCTACCTGCGCACGACCGTGCGCGACATCGCCTCGGCGTCGCAGGTGAGCATGGCCGCGATCGGCTACCACTTCGGCTCGCGCGAGGCCCTCCTCAACCTGGCCCTCTTCGCCGCCATGGAGGAGTGGGCCGCCGGGTCCGGCCGGCTCGCCGGCCAGGGCGCCAGCACCGCGGAGCGCTACGCCGACACCTGGGACCGCAAGATCCGCGACTTCGGCGACATGCGCTGGCTCTGGATGGCCTCCGTCGAGGCCTTCGTCCACGCCCAGTCCGCGCCCGAGCTGCTCGCCACCCTCGCCGAGAACCAGCGCCAGGCCCGCCGCATGGTGGCCGCGCAGCTGCGCGGGGTCCCCGAGGGCGCGGTCGCCGAGGAGGACGTACGGGCCCTCGGGTCGGTGCACATCGCGCTGCTGAGCGGGGTGATGGTGCAGGCGCTGACCGACCCGGAGCAGGCGCCGACCGGCCGGGAGCTCGCCCAAGGTCTGCGCGCCATGGCCGAGTTGCTCGAAAGCTAGGGGCTACCGAAGGGTAGTAAAGCCGCGTCCCGCACGCCAGAATCCCGGAGGCACCACCCCAGCGGAGGCTGGGAGTCCATCACCGGGTCGGCAAAGGGGCGGGCATGGCACTGGATCGTCGGGCATTTCTGGTCGGGGCACTGGCGGCGGGCGCCGGCGCGGCCGCGGTACTCGGAGCGGCGGGGCCGGCCAGCGCCCGTACGCTCGGCACGCAGGCCCTGTCCACCCAGGACTGGATGGCCGGACTCGGCGACGCGACCGCGCTCCAGCGGATGACGATCCCCGGCACCCACGACTCGGGCGCCACCAAGGGCGGGCTCTACGTCGCCTGCCAGAACACCTCGATCGCCCAGCAGCTCGACTCCGGGATCCGGTTCCTGGACGTCCGCTGCCGCGTCACCGGCGGCTCCTTCGCCATCCACCACGCGGCGTTCTTCCAGGACCTGATGTTCGGCGACGTCCTCGTCGCCTGCTGGAACTTCCTCGCCGCGCACCCCTCCGAGACCGTGCTGATGCGGCTCAAGCAGGAGTACTCCGAGGACAGCGACGCCACCTTCCGCGCCGTGTTCGACGACTACCTCGACAACCGGGGCTGGCGCCCGCTCTTCCGGATCGCGGATTCGCTGCCCACCCTCGGCCAGGCCAGGGGCAAGGTGGTCCTGCTCGCCGACAACGGCGGTCTGCCCGGCCTGCGCTACGGCGACGGCAACGTCTTCGACATCCAGGACGACTACAACACCGAGCCCTTCGCCAAGCGCGGCCGGATCGAGAACCAGTTCCGCAAGGCCGTCCAGCAGCCCGGGAAGCTGTTCGTGAACTACGTCAGCACCGCCGCCTACATGCCCCCGCGCTGGAACTCCGACCGGCTCAACCCGCAGGTGCACTCGTTCGTCGACGGCGGGGAGCTGGCCGGCCGGACCGGGCTCGGGATCGTCCCGATGGACTTCCCGAACACCCGCTCCGGACTGGTCGCCTCACTCATACGGCACAACTGACGGCTGCCGCGGCCGCTCCGGCGGCGGCGCCGGAGCGCCCGGGATGCGGAGCACCGCCTCCGTGCCCGGGCCGCCGCCCGGGGCCGCCCGCAGCTCGACGCTGCCGCCCGTGCGGCGCACCGTACGGTCCACGATCGACAGGCCCAGCCCGCTGCCGGGCAGGGCGCGGGCCGAGGAGGAGCGCCAGAACCGCTCGAACACGTGCGGCAGGTCCTCCGCCGGGATGCCGGGCCCGTGGTCGCGTACGGTCAGCTCGCCGGCCCGCAGCGCGACCTCGACCGTGCCGCCCGGCGGGCTGAACTTCACCGCGTTGTCCAGGACGTTGACCACCGCCCGCTCCAGCGCCGCCGCCTCGCCCCGCACGTACCAGGGCGCGATCTCGTCGGTGAAGTGCAGCTCGGGACCGCGCAGCCGGGCACGGGACAGCGCGCTCTGTGCGATCTCGTGCAGGGCCACCACCTCCAGCTTGGCGGGCGGGGCCGCGTCCGGGCGGGACAGCTCCTGCAGGTCCCCGATCAGCGCGGCCAGCTCCGTCATCTGCGCCTTGACCGAGGCCAGCAGTTCCTTGCGGTCCTCGGGCGGGATGGCGCGGCCGGTCTCCTCGCTGCGCGCGAGCAGCTCGATGTTGGTGCGCAGCGAGGTCAGGGGCGTGCGCAGCTCGTGCCCGGCGTCCGCGATCAGCTGGGCCTGCCGCTCCTGGGAGGAGGCGAGCGCCGCCGTCATGGAGTTGAAGGACCGCGACAGGCGGGCGATCTCGTCGTCGCCCTCGTCGGGGATGCGTACGGTCAGGTCCTCGGTCCGGGCGATGTGCTCGACGGCACCCGTGAGCTCGTCGACCGGCCGCAGCCCCGTACGGGCCACCCACAGGCCGGCGAGGCCCGCGCCGGCCACCCCGATCCCGGAGACCAGGATCAGCACCCAGGCCAGCGTGGACAGCGGCTTGTCGATGTCGGCCAGCGGCCGGGCCACCGAGACGGCGAAGACCGGGGCGCCGGGCTGGGTCCGCGCGGCGAAGGTGTAGACGCGCATCGCGACGCCGTTGTCGGTCGTCGCGTCGTGCAGCGCCTTGGCCTTGCGGCCCGCCGCGACCTGCTTGTCCGTATCGGTCACCGGCAGGTCGGTCTGCCCGCTCACCCAGCAGTGGCTGCCGTCCGAGGCGACGATCTGGACCGTGGCGTTCAGGTTCTCGGCGATGTCCTGCTGGGCCTGCGCCGGCGGGCGGGCCGGGCAGCCCTCGCGCAGCCGTTCCAGCACCTGCGCGGTCGGATTGGTGGACATCAGGGACTGGTTCAGCTGGTTGCCGAGCTGGGCCTGCACCATCACCCACGACACCGCGGACACGGTGGCCACGGCCAGGGCCACGGCCGTGGCGACCAGCAGGGCGATGCGGGAGCGCAGCGGGAGCGCGCGGAATCTGGCCGCCGGACTCACTCGAGCCCCCCGGAGTCGCCGGCCCCGGCGGCGCGAAGGACGTAGCCCACCCCGCGCACGGTGTGCACCAGGCGGGGCTCGCCCCCGGCCTCGGTCTTGCGGCGCAGGTACATGACGTACACGTCCAGGGAGTTGGAGCTGGGTTCGAAGTCGAAGCCCCAGACGGTCTTGAGGATCTGCTCGCGGGTCAGCACCTGGCGCGGGTGCGCCAGGAACATCTCCAGCAGTGTGAACTCGGTGCGGGTCAGCTCGACCTGGCGCCCGGAGCGGGTGACCTCGCGGGTGGCGAGGTCCATGCGCAGGTCGCCGAAGGCGAGGGCGTCCGTGTCGTCGGCGGCCCCGTCGCCGCCGGCCCGCGAGGCCGCGTACGAGCTGCGGCGCAGCAGGGCGCGGACGCGGGCGAACAGCTCGTCGAGCTCGAAGGGCTTGACGAGGTAGTCGTCGGCGCCCGCGTCCAGGCCCGTGACGCGGTCGCCGACGGTGTCGCGGGCGGTGAGCATCAGGATCGGGGTGGTGCTGCCGGAGGCGCGCAGCCGGCGGGCCGCCGTGAGGCCGTCCATCCGGGGCATCTGGATGTCGAGGACGATCAGGCCGGGGTCGTACGAGGCCGCCTTCTCGAGCGCGTCGAGCCCGTCGACGGCGGTCTGCACGGCGTACCCCTCGAAGGCGAGGCTGCGGCGCAGGGCCTCCCGCACGGCCGGTTCGTCGTCGACGACGAGGATGCGGTGTGGGTCGCCTTCGGCCGGATTCATCTTCGGTCCCCCAGGGGTGGTCGTGTTCGGTCGTACCAGGCTCGCACGGGACGCCCGGGCCGTTTAGAACGACGTCCCGAAGCCGTTGGTGCCGCTGTTGTCGCTGTTGCCGTTGCCTGCGTTGCCGCCGTTGCCCGCTCCGCCCGGGCCGCCCTTGCGGAGGGAGTCGAGGTCGGCCTTGACCGTGTTCACCGGGATGGCGAAGCCGAGGCCGACGCTGCCCGCGCCGGAGCTGTCGCCGGAGGGGGAGTAGATCGCGGAGGGCATGCCCACGATCTCGCCGTTCATGTTGACGAGGGCGCCGCCGGAGTTGCCCGGGTTGAGGGAGGCGTCCGTCTGGATGGCCTTGTACGAGGTGGTGTTCGACCCGGTGTTCCCGTTGAACTGCTGGCCGTCGTACGAGAACGGCCAGCTGCCGCCGCCGCGCTGGCGCTGGGGGGACTGCTGCTCGGACTTGGGGACGTTCACCTCGCGGTTCAGGGCGGAGACGATGCCGCTCGTGACCGTGCCGGTGAGGCGGTCGGGGGAGCCGATGGCGACGACCTGGTCGCCGACCTTGAGGTTGTCGGAGTTGCCCAGCTTGGCCGGCTTGAGGCCACTGGCGCCCTGGAGCTTGATGAGGGCGAGGTCCTTGTCGGGGTCGGTGCCGACGGTCTTGGCCGTGTACTTCTTGCCGTCGCTCATCGTCACCTGGATCTCGGTGGCGCCGTCGACGACGTGGTTGTTGGTGACGATCTCGCCGTCGGCGGTGACCACGACACCGGAGCCGGTGCCCTGGCCGGAGCCGGTGCGGGTGTCGATCCGCACGACGGAAGGGCTGACCTGCTCGGCGACGCCGGAGACGGTGCCGGTGCTGGACTGCGAGACGTTGGTGCCGCTGATGCCGCCGCCGCTGCGGTCCTGGCCGGCGAGCAGCTGCTGCACGCCGGCGGCGGTGCCGCCCCCGATCACGGCGGCGGCCAGCGCCACGGCCGCGAGCAGTGCGACGGGCCGCTTGGCCCGGGCCGCGTGCGCGGGGCCCCCGGAGGGCGCGGTGGGTACGGGAGCTGCCGGGGGCTGGTGCGCCTCGTGCCAGCCGGGCGCCGCCGGGGGCGGGTAGGCGGGCGGCGGCGGGTATGCCCCGCCGAGGGGCGCGCTCTGGGTCGGGCCGTTCTCCTGCGGGTACTCGCCGTCGCGGCGGAAGCTCTCGGTCATGATTCGACTCTGTCCCCGGATCATGAGAGCTTCCTGAGTCCCCCCTGAGAAGCCCGACAGAACCGCGTATGCCCGACATGAGCCCGCCTGCCTTGGGCCGCCGGGCGGGGTGGGGCATGCCGGCCGGGGCCGACGGACGGAGGCCGGCCGACGGAGGCCGGCGCAGCGGGCCGAAGCCCGGGGGCGCCCTGGCACCGAGCGGTGCGAGGAGCGCGTCGAAGAGAGGGTCAGCGGCAGCCGCAGGAGCGGCGGATGACCAGGGCCGACGGGAACTGCTTCAGGCGTTCGCGGCGGGAGCCGGCCACGCGCAGGGCGTCGTCCAGGACGAGGTCCACGGCCGCACGGGCCATCGCCGGGCGGTCCGAGGCGATCGTCGTCAGCGGCGGGTCCGTCAGGGCCGCCTCCTTGACGTCGTCGAAGCCGGCCACGGCCAGCTCCCCCGGCACGTCGATGCGCAGCTCGCGCGCCGCGCGCAGGACGCCGATCGCCTGGTCGTCCGTCGCGCAGAAGATGGCCGGCGGCCGGTCCGGGCCGGAGAGGACCTCCAGCGCCACCCGGTACGCGTCGTAGCGGTTGTACGGGGCCTCGAAGAGCCGGCCCTCGACGGAGCGGCCCGACTCCTGCATCGCCCGGCGCCAGCCCTCCACGTGGTCGGCCACGGGGTCGCCGACCGACGGGGTGTTCTCCACCCCGCCGATGCAGGCGACGTACTCGTGCCCGTGCTCCAGCAGGTGCCGGGTGGCGAGCTGCGCGCCGCCGATGTCGTCCGTGACGACCGCGACGTCGTCGATGGCCTCCGGCCGCTCGTGGAGGAGGACGACGCGCGCGTCCCACGCCTCGATCTCGGAGGCGGCGCGCTCGCTCATGCCCTGGCTGACCAGGATCAGGCCCGAGACCCGCATCCCGAGGAAGGCCCGCAGGTAGTGGACCTCGCGCTCGTCCCGGTAGTCGGAGTTCCCGACCAGGACCATCTTTCCGCGCTCGGCGGCGGCCTGCTCGACCGCGTGCGCCATCTCCGCGAAGAACGGCTGCCGGGCATCGGGGACGATCATGCCTATGAGGTCGGTGCGCCGCGACGCCATCGCCTGTGCGACCCGGTCCGGGCGGTAGCCCAGCTCCTTGATCGCGGCGAGTACACGCTCGCGCGTGGCCGGGGCGACCGGCCGGGGTCCGTTGTTGATGACGTAGCTCACGACGGCGGTAGACGTACCCGCAAGTCGTGCAACGTCATCCCGCGTCACCTTGGCCACGCTCGGGAGTCTACGCGGGGTGACCTACCTCTGGGCAGGCCGTCCGGTCGACTGGACGATCACAGGAGGTTCCTCCATACGGGGGACGCCGGCCGAAGCCCGGGCCGCCGCCTGCGCCGCGGCCTTGGCGGCCGCCTGGGCCGCGGCTTCCGCGGCCGCCCGCTCGACCTTCTCCGGCGTGACGAAGCGGTAGCCGACGTTGCGGACCGTACCGATCAGGGACTCGTGCTCGGGGCCCAGCTTCGCGCGCAGCCGCCGTACGTGCACGTCCACCGTCCGGGTGCCGCCGAAGTAGTCGTACCCCCATACCTCCTGGAGCAGCTGCGCACGCGTGAAGACCCGGCCCGGGTGCTGGGCGAGGTACTTGAGCAGCTCGAACTCCTTGAAGGTGAGGTCGAGGACCCGTCCCTTCAGCTTCGCCGAGTACGTCGCCTCGTCGACCGACAGGTCGCCGTTGCGGATCTCCATCGGGGAGTCGTCGGAGCCGAGCTGCTGGCGGCCGGTGGCCAGGCGCAGCCGCGCCTCGACCTCGGCCGGGCCCGCGGTGTCGAGGAGGACGTCGTCGATGCCCCAGTCGGCGGTGACGGCCGCCAGGCCGCCCTCCGTGACGACGAGGATGAGCGGACAGCCGGGGCCCGTGGAGCGGAGCAGCTGGCAGAGCGAGCGCACCTGCGGCAGGTCGCGGCGGCCGTCGACGAGGATGACGTCCGCGCCGGGGGTGTCCACGAGGGCCGGGCCCTCGGCGGGGGCCACCCGGACGCTGTGCAGCAGCAGGCCGAGGGCGGGCAGCACCTCGGTGGACGGCTGGAGGGCATTGGTCAGCAGCAGGAGAGAGCTCATGCCCGACCACCTGCCCCGGTCGGGCGTTCGTGCACGGTTCGCTGGTCCATCACGTCGGTTCCTCCTCGGTCCCGTCGAGGACTTTCGCGGTACTGCTTCGTACGTGGTGCGTGGTGCGTGGTGCTGGTGCGGTGTGACGTTCGCCGGTCCCCGCGCCCTGAGGTCCGGACGGACACCACTGTTCTCGGTCCGTTCAACGCGCTGAAAGCACAAAAGGACCCGGGGGCAACGTTGCCCGGATCCTCTCGCCAGCAGAATAGCCCACCCGTCGCCGCGCGGCAGGGGATCGGCCTTCCCCGCGTCTGTGGTTCCTGCCACCCTCACGACCAGCGTATGCCCCGGTTTCACCGGATCGATGGACGTACGGGAGGCCGCCCGGGCACATGCGGGGCGCCTGGAGGCACACCGGATCCGGGAGCCGGAGGGGTCATCATGGAGGCCGACGGTAGAGAGCCGACGATAGGAGCAGCAGTGGCAACCGGAACCATCCGCTACTGGGCGGCGGCCAAGGCCGCGGCCAAGACGGCGGAGGAGCCGTACTCGGCGCGGACACTGGCCGAGGCGCTCGACGCCGTGCGGGAACGCCATCCCGGTGAGCTGACCCTGGTCCTGCAGCGCTGCTCCTTCCTCGTGAACGAAGAGCCCGTGGGCAAGCGCCCGCACGATGCCGTACCGCTGACCGAGGGGGGCACCGTCGAGGTGCTCCCGCCGTTCGCGGGCGGGTGAGCGGAAACCGATGAGCACTCCCGAGGAACAGCGACAGCAGCAGCAGAGTCAGGAGCCGGACCCGTACGGGACCCAGACCTGGCAGTCGGACACCTGGGAAACCGGCTACCAGCCGGTGCAGCCGCCGCCGGGCGCGCTGCCGGGCCGGCCGGTTGTGCCGGACGGCTGGTTCCGCGACGAGGCGGCTGCCGCCGCGGCGGCAGCCGGCGAGGCGCCGGCCCCGCAGGCGCAGGGCTGGACCCAGGCGCCGGAGGGAGCCGGGGCGTGGCCGGAGCCCGCAGGCGCCGGGCAGCCCGCGTACGGGCAGCCAGGCGCCGGGCAGCCCGCGTACGGGCAGTCGGCCGCGCCCGAGGGCTGGTTCCGCGACGAGGCACCCGCCGCCCAGGCCCCGCCGGCCGGCTGGCAGCCGAGCACCGAGGCCCCGGCCGCGTCGGCCGCCCCCGCCCCCGCGGCCGGCTGGCAGCCGGGTGGCGAGGCGCAGGCCGCCTCCGCCCCCGCGGCCGGCTGGGGCCTGCGCGACGAGGCCGCCGCCTCCGGCTGGGCGCCGGGCGGTGGCTCCTGGACCGAGGGCTCCGCCGCGGAGCAGACGGCGTACCTCCCGCCGCAGCCCGCCGCCCCGGCGGGCGACGCCGCCGAGCAGACGGCCTTCCTCCCGCCGTACCCGGGCCCGGCCGCCTCCCCGGCGGCCGCCGGTACGCCGTACCCGTACCCGGGTTCCGACACGGGCGGGCGCCGGCCGGCCGCCGCCGCGGCCGAGACCGCCTACCTGCCGCCGTACCCGGGCCCCGCTGCGGCCGAGCCGCAGGCGCAGCCCGTGGCTCCCGAGGGGTGGTTCCGGGACGAGGCGCCCGCCGCCCAGCCCCCCGCTCCCGGCGGCGACTGGGCGCGCGGCGGGTCCGGCGCGGACTGGGCCGAGGGCTCCGCCGTCGAGCAGACCGCCTACCTCCCGCCGCAGGCCGCCGCTCCGCAGGCCGCCCCGGCGGGCGGTGCCGCCGAGCAGACCGCCTTCCTGCCGCCCTATCCGGGCCCCGACCCCGGCTCCGGCTCCGGCTCGGGCCCCGAGGAGCAGGCCGCCGGCGCCCCGGCCCCGGCCCCGGCCGCGGCCGCTTCCGCGGCTGAGGCCCCCGCCGACGGCGAGGAGCCCGAGTACTCTCCGCCCACCCTCGGGGGGAACACCCTGCGGGCCGTCGATCCGGCTCAGGCGCGGGCCGAGGGGCTGTCGCCGATCATCGATCCCGGGCCGCAGCCGGCCGTACTGACCGCCGCGCTCGGGCTGCTGCTGGCCGGTGCCGCCGCCGTCGGGGACTTCGCCCTCCTCGCGCCGCTGATCGTCCTCCAGGGACTCACCGCGGCCGGCTGGTTCCGGCTCAACGGCATGTGGCCCGCCCGCCAGGGCATCGCCCTCGCCTTCCTCGGAGCCCTCGTCGCCGACGCGGCCGTGCTCGCCGTGGACGACACGTACGGCCCCGGCGCGATCATCGGCACCCTCGGCGCCTGGGTGCTGCTCACGCTGGTCCTCCAGCTGCGCAGCCACGCCGACCCCGACGAGCGGATGCACGGGCTGATGGCCTCGGTGGCCTCCGCCGCGCTCGCCATCGTCTGCGCCGGCTACCTGGCGGCCGACTCCGCCGCCGTCAGCGTCGGAGCGGCGGCCGTCGCGGTCGCCGTCTTCACCCGTGCGCTGCCGCTGCCGACCCCGGTCTCCGTCGGCGTCTCGCTGGCCGCCGCCACCGGAGCGGGCATCGCCGTCGGCGGGCTGACCTCCGTCGGTGTCGGCGGGGCTCTGCTCGGGCTGGCCGCCGGGGTGTGCGCGCTGATCGGGCTGAGGGTGGCCGCGTACGACTACCCGTCCAAGTTCGTCCACATGACGGCCGGTGTCGCGCTGCCGCTGGCGGCGGCCGCTCCCGCCGTCTACCTCATCGGGCGGGTGGTCGGCTGACGCGGGGGGCGCGGCACCCGCAGCCCGGCCCGCCCCCGCTCCTGACGGCCCCCGTACGGCCGTCCATGGTCAACTAGAACGCACGTACCGGTCTACAGGGGGAGGGCACGTGCGGTTCCTGCGCGTAGTTGTGATCATCGGAGTGGTGCTGGGGGCGCTGTTCGCCGGCGCCGACCGCTGGGCGGTGAACTACGCCGAGAACCGGCTGGCCGAGCGCATCCAGGCCCGCCAGGGGCTGGCCGGGTCCACGGAGGTGGACATCCACGGGTTCCCGTTCCTGACCCAGGCGCTCAGCCACGACCTCGACCGCGTCGACGTGAAGCTCAAGGGCGTCGAGGCGGTGTCGGACGGCCGCAAGACGCGGCTCTCGGAGCTGGACGCCGGCTTCCACGGCGTGAAGCTGAACGGGGACTACAGCGGGGGCACCGCGAAGCGGGCCGAGGGCACGGCCCTCGTCACGTACCGGGACCTGACCGAGGCCTCGCAGACCGGTGTGACGGTCACGTACGGCGGGGCGCCCGGCAAGGTGAAGGTGACGGCGGCCGTGGAGGTCCTCGGCCGCAGGCTCGCCCCCAGCGTGGTGTCGACGGTCACGCTCGTGGACGCCCCCGGCGGCGGCAAGACGGTCCGCGTCCGGGCCGACGAGGTGCCGGGCGAGGGCCTGCCCGGGATCGAGAGCGCGGTCCGCAAGAAGACCGACTTCGACCGCAGGCTCGACAGCGGACTGCCGTCCGGGCTCAAGCTGACCGCGCTGACCTCGGACGAGTCCGGCGTGCACCTCACGCTGAGCGGTACGGACGTGGTGCTGGCCGGATCGTGAGACGGCGTTGTCCGATCCGCAGAAGGGCGGGGCGTGCGAAGGCCCCGGAGGCGGTGCGGCAGCCGTCCGAAGGTGTATTCATCCCACTATTCGGACGATCCTGTCTCGGTATATGATACGCCGGTGACAGGGTGGCCGATTCGTCCCTACGATCCATGGCTATGAAGCATCAGCAGGCGGACCTCACGAAGCGACGGGCAGTAGACCTGTGTCGCGTCGCCGCCATGCTCTGTCGATCCATGTGACCTGTGAGCGCTTCCGCTCCATCAGCCGGACGACCGTCCTTCCCGCGTGACCGCATTGCAGCCGTCCCCTCCTGCCCGCTGACGCCTCCCCGCGCAGTGCCCGAGGAAGCCGCCCGCAGCGGTACGCACCAGGAGTACCCGCAGATCCCGCCGCACACTGCCCCGGAGGAGAACACCATGAGCCGCAGCGACGTCCTCGTAGACGCCGACTGGGTCGAGGCCCACCTGAACGACGCCGATGTCGTCATCGTCGAGGTGGACGAGGACACGTCCGCGTACGACAAGAACCACATCACCAACGCTGTCCGGATCGACTGGAAGCAGGACCTCCAGGACCCGGTCCGCCGCGACTTCGTGGACCAGGAGGGCTTCGAGAAGCTCCTCTCCGCCAAGGGCATCTCCAACGGGGACACGGTCGTCCTCTACGGCGGCAACAACAACTGGTTCGCCTCCTACGCCTACTGGTACTTCAAGCTGTACGGCCACCAGGACGTCCGCCTCCTCGACGGCGGCCGCAAGAAGTGGGAGCTCGACTCCCGCGACCTGGTCGACGGCACCGAGGTCCCGAACCGCCCGGCGACCCAGTACAAGGCCCAGCCGCAGGACGCTTCGATCCGCGCCTTCCGCGACGACGTCGTGGCCGCGATCGGCTCCCTGAACCTGGTCGACGTCCGCTCGCCCGACGAGTTCTCCGGCAAGCTGCTCGCCCCGGCGCACCTCCCGCAGGAGCAGTCGCAGCGCCCCGGCCACGTGCCGAGCGCCCGCAACATCCCGTGGTCGAAGAACGCCAACGACGACGGCACCTTCAAGTCCGACGAGGAGCTGACGGCCCTCTACCAGGCCGAGCAGGTCGATCTGGCGAAGGACACCATCGCGTACTGCCGCATCGGTGAGCGCTCCGCGCTCACGTGGTTCGTGCTGCACGAGCTCCTGGGCCAGGAGAACGTCAAGAACTACGACGGCTCCTGGACCGAGTACGGCTCGCTGGTCGGCGTGCCGATCGAGCTCGGCCCCAACAAGTAACCACGACGGCCGGGCACGCGACGCCCTCCGTAGATACGACCTCTCTAGGACAGGACAGAGAACATGTGTGGAGCACAGATCGGCGGGCCCGACCTCGCGACGCTCAAGCCCGGTGAGACCGCCATCCAGGGCCAGGTGACGCGCGACGGCGAGCCCGTCGTCGGCTACGTGCGCCTGCTCGACTCGACCGGCGAGTTCACGGCCGAGGTCCCGACCTCGGCGACCGGCCAGTTCCGCTTCTACGCGGCGACCGGCTCGTGGACCCTGCGCGCCCTGGTCTCCGGCGGCCAGGCCGACCGCGCCGTGGTCGTGGCCGAGGCCGGCGGCGTGACGGACGTGGCGATCGCGGTCTGAGCACCGCACGCCTGAATGACCGGCCGAAGGGCCGCACCCCCGGGGGTTGGACGCCACTGGAACGGGGTGCGGCCCTTCGTGCCGTCGCGACCCTGCGCGCCGTTCCCCCTCCGGCCCTACGCTGGATGCATGTACGCCCGGCGGCGCCGCGTCTACTTCGTCCTCATGGGCGGATGCATCTTCCTCTTCGTATCCGCCTGGTCCTTCGTGCGGCTGTTCTCGGTCGAGGCGGCCGTGGCCCTGTGCGTGGTCGCCATGGTCATCCCGCCGGTCGCCGCGATGATCGCGAACCGCCGGGGCCCGGAAGACCGCTGGTGGGACGACCCCTCGGGGGACCCGAAGTCCGACGAGTGGTGGGACGAACTGGACGGAAAGCGGCGTCACGAGGACTGAAACGCCGCGAGATAAGAACGTAATAAGGGTGTGTACAACCACCCCCCTCCTGCACAGGTCATGCGTGTGCACGGGTGATCACCTGATGCCGCACGTCCTGTGGGGGGACTTCCTTGGAACACGCAGAGACCATCCCTGAGCAGCCGGCCGGGGAGGAGACCTCAGTCCGCCGCCCTCGCGACGGCCGCCGTACGGTCCTCCTGATCGCCGGCGCCGTCGTGCTCGGCGTGCTCGCGGGCACGGTCACCGGCTACGCGATCCAGTACGACCGCGAGCCCACGCCCCTGCCGCCGCTGGCGCAGAAGACGATCGACCAGCCGAAGCCGCAGGCTCCGAACGAGTCGACGAGCACGCGCTCCGTCAACGCCAACCGCTGGCACAAGACGGACGACGACCTGGCCAAGACGCTGATCGAGGCCCCGTCCGGGGCGAAGGTCACCTCCTCGGGCTACGAGGATCCGGACCAGTTCTCCGCGGACTACTACAAGCAGCCCAACCAGGGGCTCGGCTTCCTGCTCCGCAAGGACATCCGCCGGATCGCCAGCCGCCGGTGGTCCGAGGACGAGCGGAACTACGTCTCGGTGCAGCTGTTCCAGTTCGCCGACCGTGCGGGGGCCGACGCCTACCAGCACGACAAGGGCTACCTGGAGAAGAAGGAGTACGCGGGCAACACGGGCAAGGACATGCCGGGTGTGCCCGCGGCCTACGGCCACCTCTGGATCGACTCCGAAGCCCACGAGAAGCCCGGGTACTACCCGGTCCGTTCGTCCCGGGTCATCGCCCGCCGCGGCGACATCGTCATGGAGATCGAGTACACGAACAACCGCGGCACCATCGACGAGAACACGGTCGTCGAGCTGGCCAAGCGGCAGTGGGAGCGCCTGTGAACGACCGGCAGAACGAGGACCTGACCGCCGCGGCGACGGACGGGACCCCGGCCCCCGTGGCGCCGCCGCGCGCGGCGAAGCGCAAGGCCGTGGCGCTGGCCGCCGGCGCCGCCGCGCTGGCCGTCCTCGCCGCAGGCGCCCTCTGGGCGTCCGCCGCGGTCGCCGACGCCGACCGCAGCGCGCCGACCCGGTACTGGATCGCGGCGGGCCCCACGCCCAGCGCTTCGCCGCAGCCGGTTCCGGCCGTGCCGGCGAACGAGCTCACCGGCAAGCTGATGCCGCTGCCGGTCAACTACAGCCTCGGCCCCGACATGGGCGCGGACGGCAACGACTTCTACGTGTCGGGCGAGCGGGCGATCGAAGCCTTCAAGGAAGCGCGCTCCGGGCTCTCCGGTGCGCAGCGGGAGCAGCGGGACAAGGCGCTGGCCGACCTGAAGCTGAAGGGCACGGCCGGACGCAGCTACAGCAAGGACCACCTCGGGCTGGTGGCGGAGGTACGCCTCACGCAGGCCGATCCGTCGGCGCTCGCCAAGTTCTCGGACGTCACCAAGAAGATCCTCGAACTGGTCGCCGACGACCGCCAGGCGCCGAAGGCGGACGGCTTCCCCGACGCCAAGTGCGCGCTGCAGAAGGTGCGCGACCCGGAGGGGAAGGAGAAGGAGGAGATCGACACCATCGACTGCGTGGCGGTCCAGGGCGACGTCCTCGTGGATTTCCGGGCGTACGGGATCCCGCCGTTCTCCGCCACCGAGGCCGTGGACCTGTTCAAGCAGCAGATGAACCACCTGAAGTCCCCCGGGGAGTCCGTGTGACCGAGCAGAACACCGCCGAGACCGTTCCCGCGGCCGAGGCCGTCCCGGTGGCCGAGGCCGTGCCGGTGGCCGAGGCCGCCGTACCCGCCGCCGCCAAGCCCAAGGACCGCCGCAAGCTGTTCGCGGCGCTGCGCTGGACGGCCGCCGTCCTCGTCTTCGCCGCCGTCGGCACGGGGGTCACGTACGGGATCGCCCGGCCGGAGCGCACCGACATCCCCGGCCTGTCCACCCGGGACGACGGCCGCTGGACGTACCCGGCCCTGGCCAAGCCCGCCCTGCCCGCCGGCGCCCCGCTGCCCGAGGGCCCCGACAACAAGGCCGGCACGCACTACGCGCCGCTCACCGGCCTGCTGCTGCCCGCCCCCGAGGGCGCCCGGCCCGACGACGGGGTCAGGACGGACAAGGACGGGGCGGTGTCCGTCGACGCCTTTCTGGAGGAGTACGCCCCGGACGGCCGGGCGAAGCTCAAGGAGGGCCTGGAGTACGAGGGGCTGCGCCAGATCGTCGGCCGGGGCTGGACCATGCCCGACGGCACGCGCACGCACGTCTACCTGCTGCGCTTCCACGCCGAGGGCTTCGTGGACGCCTTCCGCGGCTGCACCGTCAACATGCAGCTGGCCGGCGCCCCGGTCCTGGAGACGGACCTGTCCTGGAAGGACGTCAAGACCAAGCAGTCCAGCCCGGAGCGCCGGATCGCCGGGTACGCCGGCGGTCTCAGCGGCAACCACGTCAACCTGTACCGGGAGCCCGAGCCGGCGGGCGGCGAGGAGCAGACCAGGCTCGGGTGCCTCCAGGCGGGTGACGTCCAGGGCGTGATCATCCAGACCCGGAAGTCCGGCGTGGCCACCGTCCCCTTCCACCAGACGGTGATCCTGCAGAGCCAGCTGCTGAGCTGACACCTGACGGGAAATGCCGTGCGGCCTACCTCACGGAGTGCGCCGGTCCCCGGGCCAGTAGGCTTGGGGACCGGCCCCGTACACGCCCACATCACTTCGAGGAGCACCCCGTGCTTGAGGCATTCTTCACCTCCCTGCTGGTCCTGGTCTGCGTCGGCGTGCTCGCCTTCACCGGCCTCGCAGTGAAGAAGCTGTACCAGGGCCAGCGCTGATCCTCCGATCGGCCGCCGTCCCGGACCCGGAACCCCTCCCACAGATCGCCTGAGCAGCCACACATGATCCAGATCCCGTCCGACCTGAACCCGGGCCTCGTGCCCCTCGCCTTCCTCCTCGGTACCTGGGAGGGCGCGGGCGTCTTCGACTTCCCCGGCGAAGAGAAGTGCAACTTCGGCCAGGAAGTCGTCTTCAGCCACGACGGCCGGGACTTCCTGGAATACACCTCCCACAGCTGGGTCCTCGACGCCGAGGGCAACAAGGTGCGGCCGCTGGAGTCCGAGTCCGGCTACTGGCGCATCGACAAGGACCGCAAGGTCGAGATCGTCATGGTCCGCGACCAGGGCGTCGTCGAGGTCTGGTACGGCGAGCTCGCCGACCAGAAGCCCCAGATCGACCTGGTCACGGACGCCGTCGCCCGCACCGCCGCCTCCGGCCCGTACAGCGGCGGCAAGCGGCTCTACGGCTACGTGAAGAGCGACCTGATGTGGGTCGGCGAGAAGGCCACCCCGGACGTCGAGCTGCGCCCGTACATGTCGGCCCAGCTCAAGAAGGTCGTCACCCCGGAGGAGGTCGCCGAGATGGCGCGCAACCTCCCGGACATGCCGGACGACGGCATCGCCTTCTTCCGCTGACGGGTCTTGCGCGAAAGGGGACCGCGGGCTCGGCCCGCGGTCCCCTTCGCGCGCTTACACTGGCCGGGTGGGGAGCATCGGAGACACCGAGAGTGCCGACTGGAAGAGCGACCTGCGGCAGCGCGGATACCGGCTGACCCCGCAGCGCCAGCTCGTGCTGGAAGCGGTCGACAGCCTGGAGCACGCGACGCCGGACGAGATCCTCGCCCAGGTGCGCAAGACCGCGTCCGGGGTCAACATCTCCACCGTCTACCGCACGCTGGAGCTCCTGGAGGAGCTGAAGCTGGTCTCGCACGCCCACCTCGGGCACGGGGCCCCCACGTACCACCTCGCCGACCGGCACCACCACATCCACCTGGTCTGCCGCGAGTGCACCGACGTGATCGAGGCGGACGTGGACATCGCCGCCGAGTTCACCGCGAAGCTGCGCGCCACCTTCGGTTTCGAGACCGACATGAAGCACTTCGCGATCTTCGGGCTCTGCAAGAAGTGCGCCGCCAAGCACCAGGACACCCCGTCGTAGGCTTGGTGGCATGACCAGCAGCCCCTTGCTCCATCTCCCCGGCGCCGTACCGGCCGAAGGCCGCGACGAGGGCGTCGCCGCCCACTACGGAGAGCTGTACGGCGAACAGCGCGCGCTCGCCGACGGCCGCGGTTTCGTCGACCTCTCGCACCGCGGAGTCGTCACCGTCACCGGACCGGAGCGGCTGAGCTGGCTGCACCTGCTGCTCACCCAGCACCTGACGGAACTCGCGCCCGGGCAGGCCACCGAGGCGCTGATCCTCTCCGCCAACGGCCACATCGAGCACGCGCTCTACCTCGTCGACGACGGCGAGACCGTGTGGGCGCACGTGGAGCCCGGCACCCAGGAGGCGCTGATCGCCTACCTGGAGTCGATGAAGTTCTTCTACCGCGTCGAAGTCGCCGACCGCACCGCCGACTTCGCCGTCGTCCACCTGCCGGCCGGCTCCATCGCCGAGCTCGCCAAGGAGCACCCCGTACGGGAGACCCCGTACGGCCGCGACGTCTTCCTGCCCCGCGCCGAGCTGGAGGCCTTCGCAGCCTCCCACGGCCCCGCCGCGGGCCTCCTCGCGTACGAGGCCCTGCGCGTCGAGGCGCACCGGCCGCGGCTCGGACTGGAGACCGACCACCGCACCATCCCGCACGAGCTGGGCTGGATCGGCACCGCCGTGCACCTGCAGAAGGGCTGCTACCGCGGCCAGGAGACGGTGGCCCGCGTCCACAACCTGGGGAAGCCCCCGCGCCGCCTGGTCTTCCTGCACCTGGACGGCTCCGAGGTGCTGCTCCCGGCGCACGGCACGCCGATCCGGCTCGCCGCCGACGGGGAGGAGGGCCGCCAGCTGGGCTTCGTGACCACCGCGGTCCGCCATCACGAGCTCGGCCCGATCGCGCTCGCGCTGGTCAAGCGGAACGTGCCGGTCGACGCCCCGCTGCTCGTCGGCACGACGGCCGCCGCGCAGGAGGTCGTCGTCGCACCGTGACGGCGGTGCCTAGATGTCGATGACGATGGTGAACGGGCCGTGGTTGGTCAGCGAGACGCGCATGTCCGCGCCGAACCGGCCCGTCTCCACCGTCGCCCCCAGCGCCCGCAGCTGCGCGACGACCTCGTCGACCAGCGGCTCGGCGACCTCGCCGGGCGCCGCCGCGTTCCAGGTGGGGCGCCGGCCCTTGCGGGCGTCCCCGTAGAGCGTGAACTGCGAGATCACCAGGAGCGGCGCACCCACGTCGCTGCAGGACTTCTCCGCCTCCAGGATCCGTACGGACCACAGCTTGCGCGCCAGCTGCGCCGCCTTCTCCGGGGTGTCGTCGTGGGTCACCCCCACCAGCACGCACAGCCCCTCGCCGACGATCTCGCCCACGGTCTCGCCGGCCACGACGACGCTCGCGCCGTCCACCCTCTGCACCACTGCTCGCATACCACCTGTGTATCAGGCGTGCACCCATCAGGGGCCGATCGGGTGGAGTGGGACTGCACCTGCACCACGGAGAGTGGCACGATGCACGCAGGCGGTGCTTCCCCCCGGTCCCACGGGCCGGGGGAGACCCCATGCACCGGTCGAGGGGACGGACACGTTCACATGAATACTTCTGGTACCTCCGTACCTGCATCACCCGTACCTGCATCACCCGCGGCCACTGCGCCGGGCGCGGTCCGCCCGCCCGCGCAGCGCACGGGAGGGGAGCAGGCGCCGACCACGCCCGCGACCGCACTCGGGCTCCCGGAGCTGCGTACGCTGCGCCGCGACGCGCAGCGCGACGAGGCCGATCTGAGCTACGTACGCAGACTCCTCCAGGGCCGGATCGACATCCTGCGTGCCGAACTGGCCCGGCGCAGCGACCCGGACGCCCCGGTGACCCCGGAGGCGCCGGTGGTGGACCGGCTCTCGGAGATCCTCGCCGACGCGCCCTCCAGCCGCAGCGCCTCCGCCCGGCACGTCACGCTCTGCACCCCGCACAGCGAGGAGTTCCGGCTGCTGGCGGCGGAGATGCTGTCGGACGTGGAGCTGTCGGACCTGGTCGCCCGTACCGACGGCGAACTGCACGACGCCATGGGCCGGTTGGTGCGGTACGAGCAGCAGGTCTCGCGGCGCCGGCAGCAGCTGCAGCGCACGGCCGACGACTGCACCGCGGAGATCACCCGGCGCTACCGGGAGGGCGAGGCACAGGTGGACGACCTGCTGGTGTAGCCCGCGGGGGTTGCCCGTCCGGCGTGGTCCGGCACGGGTAATTCGCGCGACGAGGACCGGAGCGGCGGTTAGCGTGGCCGGTTATGAGTGCTGCCGTCCGGCCCATCGCCGAATCCGAATTCCCCGAGTGGTTGCGAGCCGTGAACAGCGGCTTCCTGCGCCCTGAACCCGCCGACGCATCCGAAATCGCGCAGCGGGCCAAGCACGCCGACTTCGCCCGCACGCTCGGCGCCTTCGACGAATCCGCCGGCCGCTGCGTGGCCACCTTCCGCTCCTTCGCCCAGGAGCTGACCGTCCCGGGTGGGGCGAGCGTGCCCGCGAGCGCCGTCACCAACGTCGCCGTGCTGCCCACGCACCGCCGGCGCGGTCTGCTGACCCGGATGATGGCCACCGAGCTGGCGGCCGCGCGGGAACGCGGCGACGTCGTGTCCACGCTGATCGCCGCCGAGTACCCGATCTACGGGCGCTACGGGTACGGGCCCGCCGCGTCGATCGCCGAGTGGGAGATCGACGTGAGCCGCACCGGGCTCGACCCGCGCTGGTCCGGGCCCGCGGACGGGGGCCGGATCGAGCTGGTGGACGCGGCCGAGGCGCGCGCCGTCGGACCCGGGCTGCACGAGAGGCTGCGGGCGGTGTCGCCCGGCACGGTCAGCCGGAACGCGCGCTGGTGGAGCCTGGCCACCGGACTGGAGGAGATGTCCTCCCGCCCGTACAAGGGCAAGTTCCACGCCGTCTACCGGACGGCGCAGGGCGAGCCGGCCGGCCTCGTCGTGTACGGGGCCGACGAGCACTGGACGGACGCGAAGGTCCCGCTCAACACCGTGCAGGTCAAGGACCTGATAGCGGTCACGCCGGAGGCGCAGCGCGCGCTGTGGCACTTCCTGTGCTCGATCGACTGGGTGCTGAAGGTCCGCACGGGCTACCGCGCCCCCGACGACCTCGTGGGCCGGCTGCTGCCCGACCCGCGTGCCGCCAGGATCGTGACGGCCTCGGACTTCCTGTGGGTGCGCGTGCTGGACGTCGTACGGGCGCTGGGCGCGCGGACGTACGAGGTGCCCGGGGTCCTGGTGCTGGAGGTCACGGACCCGGCCGGTCCGGCCGCCGGGCGCTACCGTCTGGACGCGGGCACGGGGGAGTGCGAGGCCACCGTGGAGCCGGCGGACCTGCGGCTCGACGCGTCGGCGCTGGGCTCCCTGTACCTCGGCGACGAGTCGGCGGTGCGGCTCGGCGCGCTCGGGCGGATCGTGGAGGAGCGGCCGGGGGCTCTGGCGCTCGCGGACGCGGTGTTCCGCACGGCGCGCCGCCCGTGGTGCCCGGACATCTTCTGAGAGGGATCGGATCCAGTGACTTCGATTGTCGAAACCCTGCGGGCGGCGGGCTGCGTCTTCGCGGAGGAGGAGGCGGAGCTGCTGACGGACGCCGCCGAGGACGACGGGCACCTGGCGGACCTGGTGGCCCGCCGGGCCGGCGGCGAACCGCTGGAACACGTCGTCGGCTGGGCCGAGTTCTGCGGGCTGCGCATGCGCGTGGGCGAGGGGGCCTTCGTACCGCGCCGACGCACCGAGTTCCTGGTGCAGGAGGCGGTGTCCCTGGGCCGGCCGGACGCCGTCGTCCTGGACCTGTGCTGCGGGGTCGGCGCGCTGGGCACGGCGGTGGCGGCGCAGCTGGGCCCGAGGGCGGAGCTGCACGCGGCGGACATCGACCCGGCGGCGCTGGCGTACGCGCGGCTGAACGTGGCCCCGTACGGCGGCCAGGTCCACGAGGGCGACCTGTACGCGGCGCTGCCCGACTCGCTGCGCGGCCGGGTGGACCTGCTGCTGGTCAACGCCCCGTACGTACCGACGGAGGAGATCGGGCTGCTCCCGTCGGAGGCCCGCGACCACGAGCCGCTGACCTCCCTGGACGGCGGCCCGGACGGCCTGGACATCCACCGCCGGGTCGCGGCGGGGGCCCTGCCCTGGCTGGCCCCGGGCGGTCGCCTGCTGATCGAGACGAGCGCCCGCCAGTCCCCCCGTACGGCCTCGGCCCTCTCGGCGGCGGGCCTGATCGTCCGCGCCACCACCTCGGAGGACCTGCACGCCACGCTGGCGATCGGCACGCGCGCGGCCTAGGTCGTGTCGTCAAAGTCCCGTCTGGCCGGCGGGGCCTGGCACGCACGCTCGCCGCTCAGGGCGTGGTGAGGGCCCGGGCGAGGGGCCGGCCGGTCCTGCGGGCCCGCTCCGTACGTTCCCGCACCTCGCGCAGGGTGCGCGGGCGGTAGCCGGGTCCGCAGCCGCAGCAGGCCTGCCGGAAGTCGACCCCGGCGGCCAGCAGGGCGCCGACCACGCGCCAGCTGTCGACGTCCCGGCGCGGCGGCGCCGCGAAGGCGTCACCGGCGCACACCAGCGCCCCGCGGCAGCGCGGGCACCGGTGGTCCCGCTCCTCGCCGCGTTCGCCGTGGCGTGCGAGCTTGAGCGAGATCCGGCAGGACAGGCAGACGTGGGCGAACCGATGCGGCACGGCGAAGCTCCTACTCGTAGATCCGTGCGGCCGAGAGCTGTTCGGCGACCGATCGCCAGCCGACCGGTTCCAGCTCGTGGGCGTACGGCGTGACCGCGAGCCATGCGGCCCAGCCGTCGAACCATGCTTCCGCGGTGCCGTGCGCCCAGCTCCCGCCGTCCCCGGCCCACAGGCCGCGGGCGGCGCGGGTGCGCATCTCCTGCCGGTCGCGGGCGAAGTCCACGGCCAGCGTCGCCAGGTACCGGCGCAGGTCCGACGCGTTCGACACCGCGTCCTCGGCGGTCGGGGGTTCGGCGAGCGCGGTGTCCCGGTGCGGCTCGGCCGTGCGAGCCCGGTACAGCTGACAGGCCAGCCCGCGCCAGCCGCCGCCGAGCACGGCGGTGCCGTCGAGGTGCCGGTCCAGGACCGTCACCCAGCCCAGGAGGAAGCCGTCGAGGGTGCGGTGCGCCCCTGCGCCTGCGTACTCGGCCGAGAGCAGGAGCAGGTATGCGACGAGGTCCGGGCGGCGCTCCACCCGGTCCCACGCCTCGACGTTCTCGGGTATCGCCATCTGGCGAGCGTACGGACAACGCAGCGGCAGGGCGAACGAGTTGACGGCGTCCGATCCGGGCCCGGCGCGGCCGGCGCCGGTCACGGCCTCCCGCCGGCGCCGCCCCCGCCGTACGCTGGCGGGGTGACGCTCGATGACCTCAGACGGCTGCGCCGGGCCCGGGACATGATGGACCGCGAGTACGCCCGGCCCCTCGACGTGGCCGAGTTGGCGCGGGTCGCCCTGATGTCGCCGGGGCACTTCTCCCGCAGCTTCCGGGCCGCCTTCGGGGAGACCCCGTACAGCTACCTCATGACCCGCCGCGTCGAGCGGGCGAAGGCGCTGCTGCGGCGGGGGGACCTGAGCGTCACGGAGGTCTGCTTCGAGGTCGGCTGTACTTCGCTGGGCTCCTTCAGCTCCCGCTTCACCGAGCTGGTCGGCGAGAGCCCGAGCGCGTACCGGGCCCGCAGCCACGAACCGGGCGCGGCCATCCCGGCGTGCGTGGCCAAGATCCTCACGCGGCCCGTCAGGAACGGCCCCGCCACGAGCGGGCCCGCCGAGAACGGCCCGGAAGCGGAATCCCCCGCCCGCGCTTAGCGTCGACTGCATGGAAATCAAGCTGTCCCAGTGCTTCATCGCGGTCGACGACCACGACAAGGCACTCGCCTTCTACCGCGACGCCCTCGGCCTCGAGGTGCGCAACGACGTGGCGTTCGAGGGGATGCGCTGGGTGACCGTCGGCTCGCCCGCGCAGCCGGACGTGGAGATCGTCCTCGAACCGCCGGCCGCGAACCCGAACGCCGCGCCCGCCGACCGGCAGGCGATGGCCGAGCTGCTCGCCAAGGGCATGCTGCGCGGCGTGATCTTCTCCACCGACGACGTCGATGCCGCCTTCGAACGCATCCGGGCGGCGGGCGGCGAGGTCCTCCAGGAGCCGGCCGACCAGCCGTACGGCGTCCGCGACTGCGCCTTCCGCGACCCGGCCGGCAACATGCTCCGCTTCAACCAGCCCCGCGCCCGTGGGTGATTTTGCAAGCAGGTGCTTGCAATAGTTAGCAAGGTGCGGCAGGATCGGGGCATGGCATCGCTCAACGTCGGAAATCTCGGCGAATACCTCCGCGAACAGCGGCGGCAGGCCCAGCTCTCGCTGCGGCAGCTGGCCGACGCGGCGGGGGTGTCGAATCCGTACCTGAGCCAGATCGAGCGCGGGCTGCGCAAGCCGAGCGCGGACATCCTGCAGCAGCTGGCCAAGGCGCTGCGGATCTCCGCGGAGACGCTGTACGTGCAGGCCGGGATCCTGGACGAGCGCGATCGCGACGAGGTCGAGACGCGGGCCGTCATACTCGGCGACCCGTCCATCAGTGAGCGGCAGAAGCAGGTGCTGCTCCAGATCTACGACTCGTTCCGCAAGGAGAACGCGGCCGAGGCCGACCCGGCCGACCCGTCCCACCCGTCCGGCGGGGACGACGCGATGCACCCTACGAACTGAACTGTGATCCGGGAGGACCAGCCACCATGGCCATCGCCGATGACCTGAAGAAGACCCTCACCGACCCGACGCCGCTCTACTTCGCCGCCGGCACCGCCGACCTCGCGGTCCAGCAGGCGAAGAAGGTGCCCGGGCTCATCGAGCAGCTGCGCGCCGAGGCCCCCGCGCGCATCGAGGCCGTGAAGAACACCGACCCCAAGGTCGTGCAGGAGAAGGCGCGCGAGGCGCAGGAGGCGGTCGCCGCCAAGTTCGCCGACGTGCTGACCGCGATCGACCCGAAGAAGCTCGGGGAGACCGCGCAGGACCTGGCGCTGCGCGGCGTCGGCGTGGCCGCCGAGTACGCGGTGCGCGCCAAGGAGACGTACGACAAGGTCGCCGAGCACGGCGAGCAGGCCGTGCGGACCTGGCGCGGCGAGGTCTCCGAGGAGATCGTCGACATCGCGGTCGCCGTCGAGCCGAAGCAGGAGCAGGTGCCGGCGCAGGAGCAGGCCGAAGAGCCCGCCGCCGACGCCTCGGCCGAGGAGAAGCCCGCCGCCCGGCGCAACGCGGCGCGCAAGAACAACGTGAAGAAGGCCGCCGTCGTGGCCGGCGACGAGAGCTGAATCCCGAACGGGAATCGAATTCCGTGGCGGCGGGCCGGGCACCAGCGAGGTGTCCGGCCCGTTGTTGTCTGCGAGGGCCGCTCTGCCGGTAGCGTGGAGGCAGGCGGCATCAGGCGTGCGAGCGTGAGAAGGCGGTCAGGCGATGTTGATGAACGGGTTCGATAACGGAGTGCTTCCGTTGCTCGGGTTCGCCATGCTGGCACTCGCCGTCGTGGCCTTCGTGTTCGCGCTGCTGGCGCGCGAGGACGCGTACCGCGCCGCCGACAAGCAGACCAAGACCTTCTGGCTGGTCATCCTCGGTGTCACCGTGCTGGTGGACTTCTTCCTGGGGATGCTGTTCCTGGAGATCGCCGGCCTCGTGGCCACCATCGTGTTCTTCGTCGACGTACGCCCGGCCCTCAAGCAGGTCTCGGGCGGCGGGCGGGGCGGCCGGCGCAGCGGCGGGAGCAGCAGCGACGGTCCGTACGGCCCGTACAACGGCGGGCGCTGACCCGCGTCGGGACCCGTCAGGGCTCGTCGGGCTCTCGGTAGGACCGTCAGGATCCGTTGCGGGAGAGCAGGACCACGGCCACGTCGTCGGTGAGCTCGCCGCCGTTGAGTCGGCGGGCCTCGGTGACGGAGGCTTCCAGCAGCCCCTCGCCGCTCAGGCCGCGGTCGAGGTGGCGGTTGATCATCTCGACCATCCCGTCCTGCCCCAGCCGTTCCCTGCCCTCGCCGATGCGGCCTTCGATCAGCCCGTCGGTGTAGAGCATCAGGCTCCAGGTGCCGCCCAGCTCGACCTGGCGGCGCGGCCAGCGGGCCTTGGACAGCAGGCCGAGCGCCGGGCCGCTGTTCTCGTACGGGAGGAGCCGCGCACGGCGGCCCGGCCGGGAGATCAGAGGGGCCGGATGGCCGGCCAGGCACAGGCCGGCGCGGCGGCCGTCGGGGGAGATGTCCACCGTGCACAGGGTCGCGAAGATCTCGTCGTTGGGGCGCTCCACCTCCAGCACCTCCTGGAGGGTCGACAGCAGGTCGTCGCCGCACAGGCCGGCCAGGGTCAGCGCGCGCCAGGCGATGCGGAGCTCGACGCCGAGGGCGGCCTCGTCGGGGCCGTGGCCGCAGACGTCGCCGATCATGGCGTGGACGGTGCCGTCGGGGGTGCGGACGGTGTCGTAGAAGTCCCCGCCGAGGAGCGCGCGGCTGCGGCCGGGGCGGTAGCGGGCGGCGAAGCGGAGGTCGGAGCCTTCGAGGAGGGGGTTGGGGAGCAGTCCCCGCTCCAGGCGGGCGTTCTCCTGGGCCCGAAGTTTCGATTCTGCGAGCTTGTACTGGGCGATGTCCGCCCGTTTTCTCTCCACGGCGTAGCGGATCGCGCGGCTCAGCAGCCGGCCGTCGAGCTCGTCGCGGAAGAGGAAGTCCTGTGCGCCGACCCGTACGGCCTCGGCGGCGCGCTCGGCGTCGGCCTCGGCCGTGAGGACGAGGACGGCGTGGCGGGGCGCGATCCGGAGCACCTCGCGCAGGGTGTCCAGCTGGTCGACGACGGCGGTGCGCGAGCCGCCCGTCGTCGTGGATCCGGTGGCGGGGAGGGAGAGGTCGAGCAGGATGCAGTGCACGTCGTGGGTGAGCAGGCGCGCGGCCTCGGTGAGGTTGCGGGCGGTGCGGAGCCGGATGCGGTGCCGGTCGGCGTCGAGGATCTCGGGCACGGTGAGCCCGCCCGCGGGGTCGTCCTCGATCACCAGCAGGGTCAGGGACGCCTGGGGCGCGGTGGCGTGCGCGGCGGGGACGTGCGGTGCTGCCGGCGCGGCTGCCGACAAAGTTGCCGGCGGGGTTGCCTGAGCGCTCTCCGTGGCGGGGGTCTCCCTCTGCCGCGGTACGGGTACGGCCATCGTCTCCGGTTCCTTCCCTCCCCCCGAGGGTGCGTCCGGCAGACCCTAGCGGGCGGTGGCCGGGGAGCGGAATGGTGTTCCGGGCCAGCGCCGCAGGCATATGCCGTTATCGCGGGGGAAAGTCCGCCTCACTGGGTGCCCACTGAATGAGAAACGTCACGGCGACGGCGATCGCAGTCCCGCCCACCGAGACGTCGCCCGGCCCTCCGGGGTTCCCTCACCGCGGGGCCGCGGTTACGCGTCGGGGCGGACCACTGCCTTGATCGGCATCGAGCCGGCTCCGGCCAGGGTGACGTTGCGGCCCGGGCGGGGGGCGTGGATCATCGCGCCGTCGCCCACATACATCCCGACGTGGGTCGCGTCGTCGAAGTAGATGATCAGGTCACCCGGCCGCATGTCCTTGATCGCGACCTTCGGCAGCAGCCGCAGCTGTTCCTGCGACGTACGCGGGATGCTCCTGCCCGCCGCGCGCCAGGCCTGGGAGGTGAGGCCGGAGCAGTCGAACGAGGACGGGCCCTCGGCGCCCCACTCGTACGGCTTGCCCATCTGCGCCGTGGCGTACTGGACCGCCTTCTTCCCCGACTCCGACGCCGAGGTGTTGATCTCCTTCAGCACACCGGTCGAGAGCCAGGCCGTCTGCGCCTTGTACTGCGCTTCCTGCTCCAGCTGGATCAGCCGGGCCTTCTCCTCGGCCTGCAGCTTGCTCTCCAGCGACTCCGCCGACTTGATCTTCTCCTCGATCTGCTTCTTCGAGGTCTCCTGCTTGATCCGGTTGGCTTCGAGCTTCTCCCACTGCGCGCTCGCGTCCTTCGCGTACTGCTGCAAGTCGCTCTGCGTGCGGTTCATTTCGGAGAGCAGGTCCGTGGTCGCCTTCTCGCCCTGGCGGATGCGGTCCGCCCCGTCGAGGAACTGGCTCGGGTTGTTGCTCAAGACCAGTTGGGCGCCGGCCGGCATCCCGCCCGAGCGGTACTGGGCGCGCGCGGCGGCCCCCGCGCGGTTCTTCAGGGCGGTGATCCGGTCCTGGCCGGCCACCACCTGCTTCGCGATCTCGACGATCTTGGCGGACTGCGCCTTGGCCTCGCCCTCCGCGAGGTTGTACGCGTCCGTCGCCGTGCCCGCCTGGCGGTACAGCTCGTCGATCTCTTTGCGTACCTGCTCAAGGGACTTGGCGCCGGGCTCGGGCATCGGCGCCGCCTGGGCCACGCCCGTCATGGCCGACACCGCCAGCAGCGCCGTCGCACACAGCAGCGTGAGAGCGGACGCACCCCTCCATCGCCTGCGCTCCACGGTCCCCATGGTCCCCCCAAGGTGCCCCGAGTCGGATCCGGTATCAGATCTGACTATTCATCAGTAACTTTGCCCTGCCTTCGGGATGGTGCCACGAGTGGGTGAATTCCAACACCCTCACGGGGGCCGTCCCGATCTTCGCCCCGGTGCAGGCTCCGGCCCCGGCTCCGGTCCTGGCTCCGCCCTCGGTCCAGCCCCCGTCCAGTCCCCCACACCTGCCCCCCCACACCCGTCCCCGACGACTCAACGGGCCACCCCGGCAACCGGTTCCCGGCCGCGCCACATTCACCCCGCCGGGCGCAACGCCTCCCAGCGCACCGTCAGTTCCCCCTGCCGCCACCGCACCGGCCCGTCCGCCAGCGGCCAGTCCGCGGCCAGCGCCCGCGCCGTCCGGATCCAGCGCTGCCGTGCCCCGTACGAGGCGTAGGGGGCGGCCGCCGCCCACGCCCGGTCGAAGTCGCGCAGGAACGCGTGCACCGGTTCCCCCGGCACATTGCGGTGGATGAGAGCCTTCGGCAGCCGCTCCGCCAGGTCCGAGGGGCGCTCCAGGGAGCCCAGCCGGGTCGCGAACGTCACCGTGCGCGCTCCCTCGGGCCCCAATGCGACCCACACGTGGCGCCGCCCGATCTCGTCACAGGTGCCCTCGACGAGCAGGCCGTCCGGGGTCAGCCGGGCGCACAGCCGCTCCCATACCGCCGCGACCTGATCCTCGTCGTACTGGCGCAGTACGTTCGCCGCGCGGATCAGCGTCGGCCGGGCCCCGCCCTCCAGCGGCACCTCGAACCCGCCGTGCCGGAAGCTCAGCCCCTCCCGTTCGTACGGCTTCGCCCCCGCGACCCGCGCCGGCTCGATCTCGATGCCGACCACCCGCACCCGCGGCGCCGCCTCCCGCAGCCGCGCCAGCAGCTCCACCGCCGTCCACGGTGCGGCCCCGTAGCCGAGGTCCACCGCGACCGGGTCCTGCGAGCGCCGCAGCACCGGCCCGTGCGTGGCCGCGATCCAGCGGTCCATCCGGCGCAGCCGGTTCGGATTCGTCGTCCCGCGCGTCACCGTGCCCACGGGGCGGCGCGGGGGCGGGGCGGCGGAGCGGGAGGACATGCGCCGAGGGTAAGCGGAGCGCACCCACCGGATGAAAACGCCCCCGCGGCACGAAGGGCGCCGCCGCACGAAAGGGCCCGACCTGACGGAAACCGCCCCCGGGCGGGCCGCCGACGCAAACGCCGAGGAAAAATGCGCGCTTCCCCGGAATGCGGGACACGGCCATCCGGGTTGCACTCCTTGAAGGGCGCCCCGTGCGCTCCTTCCGTCATGCCCTGTCCGTGTCCGTCCGAGTCCCGCCGGTGGTCCGCCCACCCCACCGCGGGCCGTCCGAGTGTCGTCCGAGCGAGAGGAACTGCTCCCTTGAGCCAGTACGTGTCCCGCCTCGGCGGCAGCCTCGGCGGCCGCATCGCCGCCGCCCGCGGCACCCGCCACGACCCGCCGCGCCTGCGCCTGCCGGCCGTCGGCCACCACCGCAAGCCGCGCCGCGTGGCCATGCTCAGCGTGCACACCTCGCCGCTGCACCAGCCCGGCACCGGCGACGCAGGCGGTATGAACGTGTACATCGTGGAGCTGGCCAGGCGCCTCGCCGCGATCAACATCGAGGTCGAGATCTTCACCCGCGCCACCGAGGGCGGTCTGCCGTCCTCGGTCGAGCTGGCCCCCGGGGTCCTCGTACGGCATGTGGACGCGGGCCCGTACGAAGGCCTCGCCAAGGAAGAGCTCCCGGCCCAGCTGTGCGCCTTCACCCACGGCGTCATGCAGGCCTGGGCCGGCCACCGGCCCGGCTACTACGACCTCGTCCACTCCCACTACTGGCTCTCCGGCCACGTGGGCTGGCTCGCCGCCGAACGCTGGGGCGTCCCCCTCGTCCACGCCATGCACACCATGGCCAAGGTCAAGAACGCCGCGCTCGCCACAGGCGACACGCCCGAGCCCGCCGCCCGCGTCATCGGCGAGACGCAGATCGTGGCCGCCGCCGACCGGCTCATCGCGAACACCACCGAAGAGGCCGACGAGCTCGTCCGCCACTACGAGGCCGACCCCGGCAAGGTGGCCGTCGTCCACCCGGGCGTGAACCTCGACCGCTTCACCGTCGGCGACGGCCGGGCCGCCGCCCGCGCCCGCCTCGGCCTGCCGCAGGACGCCGTCATCCCGCTCTTCGCGGGCCGGATCCAGCCCCTCAAGGCCCCTGACATCCTGCTGCGCGCGGTCGCCGAGCTCGTCGACCGCGACCCCTCGCTGCGCCGGCGCCTGTTCGTCCCCGTCGTCGGGGGGCCCAGCGGCAGCGGGCTCGCCAAGCCGGAGGGGCTGCAGAAGCTCGCCGCGAAGCTCGGCATCGCCGACATCGTCCACTTCCACCCGCCGGTCCGCCAGGACGCGCTCGCCGACTGGTTCCGGGCGGCGTCCGTGCTCGTCATGCCCTCGTACAGCGAGTCCTTCGGGCTCGTCGCGATCGAGGCCCAGGCCACCGGCACCCCGGTGCTGGCCGCCGCGGTCGGCGGGCTGCCCGTCGCCGTCAACGACGGGGTGACGGGGATCCTCGTACCCGGGCACGACCCGGTGGACTACGCGCGCGAGCTGCGGCGCTTCGTGGACGAACCGGGGCTCGCGGACCGGATGGGCGCCGAGGCCGCGCGGCACGCGCAGTTCTTCGGCTGGGACACGGCGGCGAGCGGCACGGCGGACGTGTACACCGCGGCGATGCATGATCACCGCCGTCGCGTACGCTCCCACCATGGCTGACACCGCCGCGATCATCGAGAGCACGCTGACCGAGGCCGGACTGGGCTGGGAGAGCCCCGAGCCCGGCTCGTACGTCGTCCAGCTCCCCGGCACCCGCAAGCTGTCCACGACCTGCTCGATCCGGGTCGGCCGGCACTCGCTGTCGGTGAACGCGTTCGTGATCCGCCACCCCGACGAGAACGAGGCGGGCGTCCACCGCTGGCTGCTGGAGCGCAACCTCAAGCTGTACGGGATGGCCTACGCGGTCGACGCGCTGGGCGACGTCTACCTGACGGCCCGGCTCCCGCTGTCCGTCGTCACCCCGGAGGACCTGGACCGGCTGCTCGGCACGGTCCTGGAGGCGGCGGACGGTTCGTTCAACACCCTGCTGGAGCTGGGCTTCGCGAGCGCGATCCGGCGCGAGTACGAGTGGCGGGTCTCGCGCGGCGAGCCGACGCGCAACCTGGACGCCTTCAAGCACCTGACGCAGCCGACGTCCTGAGCGCGGCCGGTCCCGTACGTACGAAGCCCCCGCGCGCGGGGGCTTCGTACGTACGGGACCGGGGGACACTCCTCAGGCCTCGGCGACGGCCGGGGCGGGTCGGACTGCCGGGGCCGGGGCCGAAGCCGAGACCACCGACCCCGGCTCGCTGTAGGCCAGTTTCCGCATCAGCAGCCAGTACCCCAGCGCCGCCACCGTGCCCAGCACGGCCACGGACGCCCAGAGCCAGCCCGCGCCCCACCGGTCGATCATGAAGCCGGCCATCAGCGGAGCCACCAGCGAGGCCACCGCCCAGGACATCGTGTACATGCCCTGGTAACGGCCGCGCCCGTGCAGCGGGGAGAGCCGGGCGACCAGGCCCATCTGGGTCGGGGAGTTGACGATCTCGGCCAGCGTCCACACGCAGACCGTCAGCCCCAGGCTCCAGACCGACCCGGCGAAGGCGGTCAGCCCGAACCCGTACCCGGCCAGCAGCGCCGAGGCCACCAGCAGCTTCTGCGGGTCGCCCTTCTCGATGAACCGGGTGACCGGGAGCTGCAGCAGCACGATCAGCACCCCGTTCACGGCCGCGACCATGCCGTAGTCCGCGGCGGAGAACCCGCCCGTGCCCATGGCCAGCGGCAGCCCGAACGAGCCCTGCGTGAAGATCAGTGAGATCAGGAACGACAGCCCGACCACGCCCATGAAGGGCCCGTCCCGCAGCACCGTCCCGAGCCCGATCTCCGGTTCGGCGGCCGCCTGCTCCGCGGCGGTCTGCTCCGGCCGCGACTCCGGCAGCTTCGCGTACACGAGCACCGCGCAGACCAGCGTCAGCGCCGCCTCGCCGAGGAACCCGGCCAGGTAGCTGTACTCGGCGACGAAGCCGGCCACCGTCGCCGAGACGGCGAAGCCGAGGTTGATCGCCCAGTAGTTCAGCGCGAAGGCCCGGACCCGGTCCTCCGGCCGGACGATGTCCGCCATCATCGCCTGCACCGCCGGGCGCGAGGCGTTCGAGGTCATGCCGACCAGCAGCGCCACCGCCGCGATTGCCGCCGGGTGCTCCATGAAGCCGAGCAGCGCCACCGAGAACGCCGTCGAGGCCTGGGCCGCGAGCAGTGTGGGGCGCCGGCCGAGCCGGTCGGTCATCACGCCCGCGCCGAGCGAGGAGACGACCCCGCCGAGCCCGTGCAGGGCTACCACGAGTCCCGCGAAGGAGGCCGAATAGCCCCGGTCCACGGTCAGGTACAGGGTCATGAACGTGGCGACGAAGGCTCCGAGCCGGTTCACCAGGGTGCTGGTCCACAGCCACCAGAACTCGCGGGGGAGGCCGGCCACGCTCTCACGCGCCGCCCGTCTGAGACTGGCAACGGACATGACGGATTCCCCCCGGTAATGTAAGTGGCTCTCCTGCTCACCGCACCCTACGGGTGGGGGTCGGCGAGAGCCACCGGATTGACGCGCACCGTCAATCCACGGCCCCGTCCACGGCCCCGTCCACGGCTGTGTCCACGGCCGTGGACACGCGCGCGAGCGCCCCCGCGCGTCCATTAGGCTCGTACGCATGGCCGACGCACCGTACAAGCTGATCCTCCTCCGCCACGGCGAGAGCGA
This sequence comes from Streptomyces sp. NPDC059355, assembly GCF_042752335.1. NCBI lineage: Bacteria > Bacillati > Actinomycetota > Actinomycetes > Kitasatosporales > Streptomycetaceae > Streptomyces > Streptomyces sp. NPDC059355. Next base: position 44,169 of record NZ_JBHYXN010000048.1, read on the forward strand.
GTGGAACGCGAAGAACCTGTTCACCGGCTGGGTGGACGTCAATCTCAACGAGAAGGGCGAGAAGGAGGCGGTCCGCGGCGGTGAGCTGCTCAAGGACGCCGGCCTGCTCCCCGACGTCGTGCACACCTCGCTCCAGAAGCGCGCGATCCGCACCGCGCAGATGGCGCTCGAGGCAGCCGACCGCCACTGGATCCCGGTCCACCGCTCCTGGCGCCTGAACGAGCGGCACTACGGTGCGCTCCAGGGCAAGGACAAGGCCCAGACCCTCGCCGAGTTCGGCGAGGAGCAGTTCATGCTGTGGCGCCGCTCGTACGACACCCCGCCGCCGGCCCTCGAGGACGGTACGGAGTTCTCCCAGTCCGAGGACCCGCGCTACGCGACGATCCCGCCGGAGCTGCGCCCGAAGACGGAGTGCCTGAAGGACGTCGTCGTCCGCATGCTCCCGTACTGGTACGACGGCATCGTCCCGGACCTCCTCGCGGGCCGCACCGTCCTGGTCGCCGCGCACGGCAACAGCCTGCGCGCGCTGGTCAAGCACCTGGACGGCATCTCCGACGCCGACATCGCGGGCCTGAACATCCCGACCGGCATCCCGCTCGCCTACGAGCTGGACGCCGAGTTCAAGCCCCTCAAGCCGGGCGGCACCTACCTCGACCCGGCCGCCGCGGCCGCCGCCATCGAGGCCGTCAAGAACCAGGGCAAGAAGAAGTAAGTTTCGTGATCATGCCTCCCACCTGCGCATACGGCGCCGGTGGGAGGCATTTTCAGGCCCTGGGTCCCCTCTGGGCCCTCAGGCTGGTGGGTCTTGCGGGCGGAGCGCCTCGCCGAGAGGGACTCCGGGCAGGGCCCTTGTGCTGACTCGGCGGCGTGACGGCCGCCTTGGCCGGGGTGACGGCCCTCTCGCGTGGCCGGGGGTCAGGGGGCGGCCGGCGCGGCGGGCTTGGCCGGGGCGACAGCCGGTGCGGCCGGCTTGGCGACGGGCTTGGCCAGCAGGGACTCTGCCGTGTCCTGGAGCGCGGCGACGTTGCCGTTGGACAGGACGACGTTGGGGTTGAGGACGCGCTCGACCGGCACGTGCACGACCTCCGAGATGTCGGAGATGTTGAGGTTGTCGAGGAGCGAGAGCAGCGGGTTGTCGGCGGCCTGGGCGGGCGCACCGCCGAGGAGCAGGACGGCGCCGGCGAGAGCGCCGACGAGCGAGGTTCGATTCAGCTTCATGCGCGGGGAACGTCCCGCCCGTCCCCCCGGTTACCTCCCCACCCCACCGGTCCCCCGTTCAGCCCCGGCAGACCCCCCGTCCGGCCGGACCCGCCCCCTTCCTTCGGTTGCTGGCAGGGCTGCTACCGGTAGCAGCTTCTGGGGCCCCGCCACTGGCCCTCTCTGGGCCCTCCGAGGGCGACCGAGGACGACGGACAACGACCGACGATGACCGCCCGACGGCAGGTCGGTCAGGGTGTGCGGCCCTCTGACCAGGGTGAAGAACGGGCCCGCCAGACCCAGGGCAAGAAGTAACACTGACCCACGAACAGGCCCTCCACCTGCTGGTTTTCGGCGGGTAGGGGGCCTGTTGGCGTGTGGGGCGGGGGAGTCGGCGGCGGGTTGGGGATCTTGGTCGCTCGGGTGGGTCAAGCGGTCACCTGCGCGGGTCAAGCATCCGGTTTCCGGGGTGCGGAGTGCGGGGGGCGAGGGTCCGATGGGCTCGCAGACCGACCGGTCCCGCAATTCCCTCGTCCTCCGCGAAAGCCTCGGCCCACCGCGGGGAAGGAACTCGCTCCGTGAACCAGAAGCCCGTTTCCCAGCGCTCCCGCGCCCCCCGCCGGGTGCTCCTCGCCTCGGCCCTCGCGGCCGTGGCCTTCTCCGGCCAGCTGCTCACCACGGCACCCGGGGCACTCGCGTACGACGGCCCCCATGGCGGAGGTGACAGGCCGAGCGCCGACGGCTCCCACGGCGGAGGAGACAGGCCGGGCTCCGACAGCTCCCACGGCGGAGGAGACAGGCCTGGGTCCGACGGTTCTCACGACGGGGGTGACAGGCCGGGGTCCGACGGCTCCCACGGCGGGGGTGACAGGCCGGGCTCGGGCTCCAAGGAGAAGGAGAAGGAGAGGGAGAAGAAGGAGCCGAAGGCGCCCGCCGTCGTCCACGGCCTGCGGGACTTCACGGCGGACGGGTTCTTCACACCGCCCGAGGGCGTGACCTCGGTGCACGTCCAGGCCTGGGGCGCAGGTGGCGGCGGAGGAGGCGGAGGAGGCGGTGCGAGTGCGCCGCTGGCGGGCAACGGAGGCCAGGGCGGTGGCGCCGGCGCCGGCGGGTTCACCTGGTGCGTCCTCAAGGTGAAGCCCGGCCAGAGCTACACGGTGGACGTCGGCTCCGGCGGCGCGGCCGGCACCCGCGGCCCCGGCGCGCCCGCCGGCGGCAACAACGGACTGCCGGGCGGCACCGGCGGGACCGGCAGCCCGACGACGTTCTCCTCCGCGACCGGCATCCAGCTCAGCACCACGGGCGGCACCGGCGGTGGCGGAGCGGGTGGCGGCAGTGTCACGACGGGCACCCCGGGTACGGGCGGCACCGGCGGCGCCGGCACCTGCAGCAGCCTCGATGTGACGAACCGCAGCGGCGCGAACGGCCAGGGCGGCGCCCAGGGCGGAGTGGGCGCGGCCGCCGTCGACGGCATCGTCCAGCTGCCGCCGGCGAACACCGGCGTGGGCGGCAACGGCGGTGGCGGCGGGACCGGCGGCACCGAGACCGGCGGCGCGGGCAGCCCGGGTGGCGTGGGCGGCAGCGGCTACCTCGTCGTGTTCTGGTAGGACGTAGGACGCAAGACATAGGGCCGGCAACGGCGAAAGGCCCTCTGCCCGCGGATCTCCGCGTGCAGGGGGCCTCTCCTCGCTCCTGGTGCCTGTGACGGCCGGGCCGCCGAGCCGGTCGGGCGGGGTCAGCCGCCGCACTGGCAGGGTGCGCCGGACTGGCAGCCGCAGCCGCAGCCCGAGCCGCAGCCGCAGGCCGCGAGCAGCGGGAGCCGCAGCGGCTCGGGCCGCGGCTGCTGCTCGTGCTCCGGGGTGATGGGGACGGGGGAATCGGGCATGGATCCTCCTCGCAGGCGGCGTGCGTGGCGTCGTACCGGTACGTCTCGTACGCAAGGCCTCTTACTGCCTTCGCCCTCATTCATGCCCAGCCGCACCAGCGCGTCAACGGCGCATTGGAGCAGAACGCCTCAGACGCCCTCGACCTGCGTCGGCGCCTGCAGCTCGTCCGCGTGCTCGCCCGTCACCAGGTAGACCACGCGCTTGGCCACCGACACCGCGTGGTCCGCGAAGCGCTCGTAGTAGCGGCCCAGCAGGGTCACGTCCACCGCGGTCTCGATGCCGTGCTTCCAGCGGTCGTCCATCAGGTGCTGGAACAGCGTGCGGTGCAGCTGGTCCATCTCGTCGTCGTCCTGCTCCAGCTGGAGGGCCAAGTCGACGTCCTTCGTGATGATGACCTCGGCCGCCTTGGCCATCAGGCGCTGCGCCAGCTGCCCCATCTCCAGGATGGTGGCGTGCAGGTCCCGCGGTACGGCGGTGTCGGGGAAGCGCAGCCGGGCCAGCTTCGCCACGTGCTGGGCCAGGTCGCCCGAGCGCTCCAGGTCCGCCGACATGCGCAGCGAGGTCACCACGATGCGCAGGTCGGTGGCGACCGGCTGCTGGCGGGCCAGCAGCGCGATGGCGCGGGCCTCCAGGTCGTGCTGGAGGTCGTCCACCTTCTGGTCGGCGGCGATGACGCTCTCGGCGAGCTTCAGGTCGGCGTCGAGCATGGACGTCGTGGCCCGCCCGATCGCGGAACCGACGAGCCGGGCCATCTCGACCAGGCCTTCCCCGATCGAGTCCAGTTCCTCGTGGTACGCGTCACGCATGGCTTGTCCCTCTCTTGCCTACTGCCTCTGCTGCCCGTGTGGGACGGGCCGGGGCGGCCTCGTGCCCCCACGTTGACACGGTGGGGCGCAAACGCGTCCGACTCCGGCATCACAAGTGAATCAACCCCGTCGCCACGGTGAACTCTGGGCGACGACTGTTCGAGGTGCCACCCGAACGGCTGTGGAAGTACCGTCGGGCCTGCTTAACCTTGAGGCATGGACGTGAACGCGGCGGTCGCCGCAGCTGCAGCGATCGCCGGTCTTTGCACCGGTGTGATCGCGATGCTGGCGTTCCGCTGGAGCGAGCGCGACCAGGCCCGCCCCACCCGGAGCTCCATGCGCCCCGACATCAACGCGGTGCTCCCGCCCGGCGTGGACACCGTCCTCTCCGTACTCCGCTCCTCCGCCGTCGTGCTCGACGAGGGCGACGCGGTGGTCAAGGCCAGCTCGGCGGCGTACGCCCTCGGACTGGTACGCGGCGGCAAACTCGCCGTCGAACCCATGCTCCACATGGCCCGCGACACCCGCCGTGACGGGGAAATACGCCAGGTCGAGCTCGACCTGCCCCGGCGCGGCACCGGCCGCGGCGAGGCCCTCGCGGTTTCGGCGCGCGTGGCCCCGCTGGGCTCCCGGCTGGTCCTGCTCCTGGTCGAGGACCTCACCGAGGCCCGCCGCATCGAGGCCGTACGGCGCGACTTCGTCGCGAACGTGTCGCACGAGCTGAAGACGCCGGTCGGAGCCATCTCCCTGCTGTCCGAGGCCGTCATGGACGCCTCGGACGACCCCGAGGCGGTCAGCCGCTTCGCCGGCCGCATGCAGATCGAGGCCACCCGCCTGATCAACCTCGTACAGGAGCTCATCGACCTCTCCCGGGTGCAGAACGACGACCCGCTCGAGGACGCGGAGCCCGTACGGGTGGACACGCTGGTGGCCGAGGCCATCGACCGCTGCCGTCACACGGCCTCCTCCAAGCACATCACCATGGCCGCGGGCGGCACCGCCGACCTGCGCGTCTGGGGCCACCGGGGGCAGCTCGCGGCCGCCCTCGGGAACCTGGTCGAGAACGCCGTCAACTACAGCCCCGCCCGCACCCGCGTCGGCATAGCCGGACGCAAGGTCGCGGCACCTGGGGGAGACTTGATCGAGATCGCCGTGACCGACCAGGGCATCGGCATCCCGGAAAAGGACCGCGAGCGCATCTTCGAGCGCTTCTACCGCGTGGACCCGGCCCGCTCCCGCGCCACGGGTGGAACCGGCCTCGGCCTTGCGATCGTGAAGCACGTAGCGGCCTCACACGGCGGGGAGGTGTCCGTATGGAGCTCGGAGGGTCAGGGCTCCACGTTCACCCTGCGCCTGCCGGAAGCAGCCGCTCCGGCATCTGCACCCGCGACCACCCCGGCCGCGGAGTCCCCCGCTCCGAGCCACCCCACGCCTGCCTGAACCACGCTTCTCCACGAACCAAGCCAGCCATTCCTGCCCCGGAGGTCCTTCCGTGACCCGAGTGCTCGTCGTCGAGGATGAGGAATCCTTCAGCGACGCCCTGTCCTACATGCTCCGCAAGGAGGGCTTCGAGGTCGCCATCGCGGCGACCGGGCCCGACGGGCTCGACGAGTTCGAGCGCAACGGCGCCGACCTCGTCCTCCTCGACCTGATGCTCCCCGGCCTGCCCGGCACGGAGGTCTGCCGGCAGCTGCGCGGCCGCTCCAACGTGCCCGTCATCATGGTGACGGCCAAGGACAGCGAGATCGACAAGGTCGTCGGGCTGGAGATAGGAGCCGACGACTACGTCACCAAGCCCTTCTCCTCGCGGGAGCTGGTCGCCCGCATCCGCGCGGTCCTGCGCCGCCGCGGCGAGCCGGAGGAGGTCACCCCGGCCGCGCTGGAGGCCGGCCCCGTACGGATGGACGTCGACCGCCACGTGGTCACCGTCGCCGGAGCCAAGGTGGACCTCCCGCTGAAGGAGTTCGACCTGCTGGAGATGCTGCTGCGCAACGCGGGCCGCGTGCTGACCCGCATGCAGCTGATCGACCGGGTCTGGGGCGCCGACTACGTCGGCGACACCAAGACGCTGGACGTCCACGTCAAGCGCCTGCGCGCCAAGATCGAGCCCGACCCGGGCGCGCCGCGCTACCTGGTCACGGTCCGCGGCCTGGGCTACAAGTTCGAGCCGTAAACCGCGGGCGGCGCAGGCAAGAGGAGCCGCACAGACGAAAGGGCCCCGTCCGCTTCGGCGGACGGGGCCCTTCGTACGTGGCGGCGCAGGCTCAGTGGCCGGCGCTGTGGGACGGGGAACCCGACGGGGCGCCCGAGGCCGCGCCCGACGGGGTGCCGGAAGCGGCGCCCGAGGGGGTGGTGGCCGGGGAGCCGGACGGGCTGCCCGAGGGGGCGGCCGAGGCACTGCCCGACGGCGTGGCGCCGGGGGCGGCGATCGGGGCCTCGGTCGGGCCGAAGGGCGCGTACATGCCGGTGCCCGGGACGACGAAGGCGGCGATGGGCACGTCACCCGCGTTGCTCAGCTGGAAGACGAGCTCCTGCGCGTTGCCCTTCTGCACGGCCTCCCCGCCCTCGATCACGGCGGAGGGGTTGCCCTTGCCGCCCAGGACGATCGAGCCGTGGGCCGGCACGGTGACCTTGGACGAGCCCTCGGCGGGCTTCAGCACGACCTTGCTCTTGCCACCCACGAGGGTGATGGCGTCAAGGGTCTGCGGCTTGATGCCGGTGTTGAAGAGCGTCGCGGAGACGGCGGCCGGGCCCTTCCCCTCCTTCTCGCCCTGGGTGATCACCAGCGCGTTCTGGATCTTGATGTTGCCCTTGGTGACAGCGGCGTTGTCCGGCTTGATCTGGAGCGTTTCCGCGTTTTGGCCTGCACCGCAAGCGGCCAGCGAGGCGATCGAGAACACGACGGCGGTGGCGGCGAGGGCACCGCGTCGAAGGCTGCGGCTCACGGCGGCGGCAACTCCTTGGACGTACGGAACGGAAGGGTGGGCAGTCTCGGAGCGGCCGAGGTAAAGCCGCTCTAAGGGTGTGTCAGCGCGCTTAGGTTACCGAGCCGCCGCCTCGCCCCCGCACCCGACCCTCCGCAGCGCACGGGCCACCCTGTGCCGGCCCCGCGATCTTGCATTCCCCCGCGGTTCACACCGCTCTTCCCCCGGCCCTTCCGCTCGGCACTTCCCGCGCCGTTCATCTGCCGATCATGTGCCGCCCGCATATCGCACGCCGGACCCCCGGTGATCAATTCCGGGATTCCTTCGAACGGCCCCCGGTGATCAATTCCGGATTGGGCCTGAACCGCTCCGTACGGGTGGTCGCCAGTCGAACGGAGTAGTTCGGTTTCCCGGCTTCGAAACCGGCAAAACGGGACGTACGTCACACTGCCGCGACCGGCGCGCGGGTGTAGCGTGGCCGTTTCGCCCGGTCCGCACAGCGCCTCCGACCTGCGAATACCCCCCTCCGGAAGCTCCTCGCAGCACGTTCGTGTCGCTGTTGTCAAGCCCCGAGATGTGCCCTGACCTGCGAAAACGCCATTCGTAACAGTCAGTTCTCGTGTTACCCTGGATAGCCACGGAAGGGGTACCTGTCACATGACGTTCAAGGTTGGCGACACCGTGGTCTATCCCCATCACGGGGCCGCGCTGATCGAGGCCATCGAAACTCGCCAGATCAAAGGCGTGGACAAGACCTACTTGGTGCTCAAGGTCGCTCAGGGCGACCTGACGGTTCGTGTGCCTGCGGACAATGCGGAGTTCGTCGGCGTTCGCGACGTAGTCGGCCAGGACGGGCTGGACCGGGTCTTCGAGGTGCTTCGTGCACCGTATGCCGAAGAGCCGACGAACTGGTCCCGGCGCTACAAGGCAAATCTGGAGAAGCTCGCTTCTGGCGATGTCATCAAGGTCGCCGAAGTGGTGCGTGACCTGTGGCGTCGTGAGCGTGAGCGCGGGCTTTCCGCGGGCGAGAAGCGCATGCTCGCGAAGGCGCGCCAGATCCTGGTGAGCGAGCTCGCGCTCGCGGAGAACACCAACGAGGACAAGGCAGAGGCCCTCCTCGACGAGGTTCTCGCGTCCTGACGCGGGAAAACCTTCACACAGTTGTGCCGCGGTGCCCGATGACATGTCCTCTCCTCCACGAGAGGGCTGTTGCCGGGCGCTGCGGCATGTCTGTACCCACACCTTTGCTGCACTCTTTCCACCGGCGTGCCGGGTCCTGACAGCCTGCTCGACCGGTCGTCACGGAAGGGGCGAGGGCGTCGCACCCGGCACCCTTCAGGCCATACCCATGTCGGCCGAAGTCACAAACCTGGCTCGGAGCTACTGATGTCTGACGAATCGCGCCCCCACCGCACCGCCGCGGTGATCCCGGCCGCCGGCCGCGGGGTACGCCTCGGCCCCGGCGCCCCCAAGGCCCTGCGGGCCATCGGCGGCACCCCCATGCTCATCCACGCCGTCCGCGCGATGGCCCGCTCCCGGGCCGTGTCCCTCGTGGTGGTCGTGGCCCCGTCCGACGGCGCCGCCGAGGTGCGCCGGCTCGTCGACGAGCACACGCTGCCCGACCGGACCGAGATCCTGGTCGTCCCCGGCGGCGAGACCCGCCAGGAATCCGTGAGCGCCGGCCTCGCCGCGCTCCCCGCGGACGTCACCTCCGTCCTCATCCACGACGCGGCCCGCCCGCTCGTCCCCGTGGACACCGTCGACTCCGTCGTCGAGGCCGTGCGCGCGGGTTCTCCCGCCGTCGTACCGGCCCTGCCGCTGGCCGACACCGTCAAGGAGGTCGAGCCCGGTGGGCCCGGCGAGCCCGAGCCGGTCGTCGCCACCCCCGAGCGGGCCCGGCTGCGCGCCGTACAGACCCCGCAGGGCTTCGACCTCGCGACCCTCGTACGGGCGCACGAGGCCATCGCCGTCAACGGCGAGGGCGCCACGGACGACGCCGGAATGGTGGAACAGCTCGGCATCACCGTCATGGTGGTCCCCGGCCACGAAGAGGCCTTCAAGGTCACCCGCCCGATCGACCTGGTCCTCGCCGAGGCCGTACTCGCCCGCAGGAGGGCCACCGATGCCTACTAGCTCCGCCGGTTCCGCCGCCCCGCTGATCCCGCTCGTCGGGATCGGCACCGACGTGCACGCCTTCGAGGCCGGGCGCGAGCTGTGGTGCGCCGGGCTGCTCTGGGAGGGGGAGGACGGCCTCGCCGGGCACTCCGACGGCGATGTCGCCGCCCACGCCGCCTGCGACGCCCTCTTCTCCGCCGCCGGCGTCGGCGACCTCGGCGCGCACTTCGGCACCTCCCGCCCCGAGTGGTCCGGTGCCGCCGGCGTCACCCTGCTGGCGGAGGCCGCCCGTATCGTCCGCGCCGAGGGCTTCGAGATCGGCAACATCGCCGTCCAGGTGATCGGCGTGCGCCCGAAGATCGGCAAGCGGCGCGAAGAGGCCCAGAAGACCCTCTCCGCGGCGGCCGGAGCCCCGGTCTCCGTCTCCGGCACCACCACCGACGGCCTCGGCCTCACCGGCCGCGCCGAAGGCCTCGCCGCCATCGCCACCGCACTGGTGTACCGGACGAATTCGTAGTCCCGGGGGCACCGACTCCACAACAAAGCTTCCCCGCGCCCCCGAAAGGGTCGCGGGGCACTGCTACCCGCCCACTACCCTGGATGCCGTGACTATTCGCCTGTACGACACCAGCGCCCGGCAGATCCGCGATTTCGTCCCGCTCACGCCGGGCTGCGTCTCGATCTACCTCTGTGGCGCCACCGTCCAGGCGGCCCCGCACATCGGGCACGTCCGCTCCTACCTGAACTTCGACATCATGCGCCGCTGGTTCGGGTACCGCGGTCTCGACGTCACCTTCATCCGCAACGTCACCGACATCGACGACAAGATCATCATGAAGGCCGAGGACCAGGGCCGCCCGTGGTGGTCCATCGGCTACGACAACGAGCGCGCCTTCAACGACGGCTACGACGCGCTGGGCTGCCTCCCGCCCACGTACGAGCCGCGCGCCACCGGCCACGTGCCCGAGATGATCGAGATGATGCGCGGGCTCATCGAGCGCGGCCACGCGTACGAGGCCGACGGCAGCGTCTACTTCGACGTGCGCTCGTACCCCGGCTACCTGGCGCTGTCCAACCAGGACATCGACGACCTGCGCCAGCCCACCGAGCAGGGCATCACCGGCAAGCGCGACCCCCGCGACTTCGCCATGTGGAAGGCCACCAAGCCCGGCGAGCCCGACTGGGAGACCCCGTGGGGCCGCGGCCGTCCCGGCTGGCACCTCGAATGCTCCGCGATGGCGCACAAGTACCTCGGCAGCGCCTTCGACATCCACGGCGGCGGACTCGACCTGATCTTCCCGCACCACGAGAACGAGATCGCCCAGGCCAAGGCCTTCGGCGACGAGTTCGCGCAGTACTGGGTGCACAACGCCTGGGTCACCATGTCCGGCGAGAAGATGTCCAAGTCCCTGGGCAACTCGGTGCTCGTCTCCGAGATGGTCAAGGCCTGGCGCCCGATCGTCCTGCGCTACTACCTCGGCACCCCGCACTACCGCTCGATGATCGAGTACAGCGAGGAGTCGCTGCGCGAGGCCGAGTCCGCGTTCGCGCGGATCGAGGGCTTCTACCAGCGCGTCATCGAGAAGGCCGGCAAGACGGTCGAGCCGGCCGCCGAGGTCCCGCCCGCCTTCGCCGACGCCATGGACGACGACCTGGGCGTGCCGCAGGCGCTGGCCATCGTCCACACCACGGTCCGCCAGGGCAACAGCGCCCTCGCCGCCGACGACAAGGACGCCGCCATCGCCCGGCTGGCCGAGGTGCGCGCCATGCTCGGCGTTCTCGGCCTGGACCCCCTCGACCCGCACTGGGCCGGTGAGTCCGACCGCGGCGAGGACCTGCACGGCGCCGTCGACACCCTCGTGCGCCTCGTCCTGGAGCAGCGCGAGTCCGCCCGCGCCCGCAAGGACTGGGCGACCGCCGACGCCATCCGCGACCAGCTCCAGCAGTCGGGCCTGGTCATCGAGGACGGCCCCACGGGACCGCGCTGGTCGCTCGGCCCGCGCTGAGGCGGCGCCGCCCGGAGCAGTCCGACTGTGCCGCCCGGCCTCCCGGGCGGCACACTCTTCATACGTACATATCGCAGCATCAACGAAAACAGGTAGAGGTCATGGCCGGGAACAGCCAGCGCAGGAACCGCCGCACGTCCAACAAGAAGGGCGCCACGGTCGGCAGCGGTGGCCAGCGGCGCAAGGGCCTGGAAGGCAAGGGCCCCACGCCCAAGGCCGAGGACCGCAAGAAGCACAAGGCGAACCGCATCAGCAACGCCATGGCCCGGCAGGCCGCCAAGCGCCGTCCGGCCCCGCGCCGCGGCGGCCCCAAGGGCACCAGCGAGATGGTCGTCGGCCGCAACCCGGTCTTCGAGGCCCTGCGCGACGGCGTCCCCGCCACCACCCTCTACGTGCAGCAGTTCATCGACAACGACGAGCGCGTCCGCGAGGCCCTCCAGCTCGCCGGCGAGCGCGGCAACATCAACCTGATGGAAGCCCCGCGCCCCGAGCTCGACCGCATGACCAACGGGCTCAACCACCAGGGCCTGGTCCTCCAGGTCCCGCCGTACGAGTACGCGCACCCGGAGGACCTCACCTCCGCCGCGTACGACGAGGGCGACGACCCGCTGATCGTCGCCCTCGACGGGGTCACCGACCCCCGCAACCTCGGCGCGATCGTCCGCTCCGTCTCCGCCTTCGGCGGCCACGGCGTGGTCATCCCCGAGCGCCGCGCCGCCGGTATGACCGCCGGTGCCTGGAAGAGCTCGGCCGGCACCGCGGCCCGCACCCCGGTCTCCCGCGTCACCAACCTGACCCGCGCCCTCCAGGACTTCAAGAAGGCGGGCATCGCCATCGTCGGCCTCGCCGCCGAGGGCACGCACGAGGTGCAGGACCTGGAGGCGCTCGGCGGTCCCGTCGTCATCGTCGTCGGCTCCGAGGGCAAGGGCCTCGGCCGCCTCGTCGGCGAGAACTGCGACTACCTCGTCCGCATCCCGATGCCGGGCGGCGCCGAGTCGCTGAACGCCGGTGTCGCCGCGGGCGTCGTGCTCTACGAGGCGGCCCGCCGCCGGGCCACCCGCGGCCGCGCCTGACCCCGGGCGGCCCCGCCGCCTTGATCCACTTGGCTCATGGAACGTGACCCGTGAGCGTGCCACCCCGCCCGTTTCGGGCGGGGTGGCTTGATCTTGACGGGTCTCGGACACATCCCTGCTGTCAAGGCAGTGTCCTAAACACTGATCACTCGGTTAGATGAGTGTGGACACCAGAACGTCAGGGTTCGACGACCAGCCCGCGCTGAGCATGGTCAAGGTGCCGTGCGATCCCGCACAGGTCATCGTCAACCACGCCAGCTTCCGCGTGCGGCTCGCACCGAGCCCGAGCGCGCGTTCCAAGCCCGCGAACGCCCCCGGCCGCGTGCCCGTCCTCGGCGGCGCCGTGGTCGCCGCCGCTGCCGGCGCGGGCCGCCGCCGGGCCCCCGTCGTCTGGAGCGGCAAGTCCGCCCCCGGCGACACCGCAGCCATGGGCGGACTCCTCCAGGCCGTACGCGAACACGGGCGCGGACACGGCGGCTTCGGCGACGGGGACGGCGGCGCCACCCAGACCATCCCCCGCGTCGACCTCGCCCACGACCTGGCCGAGGACACGCTGGCCACGCCGACGGTCATCGGCCAGCGCACGTACGGAGACCCGGACGAGACCCGTCCGCCGGCCGCCGTACGCGACTTCCCGTACGACCCCCGGTACGGCGGCGGACCGTACGACGGCCTCGACGGCGGGCCCGGCACCGAATCCCGCCGCGCCCCCTCCGACACCCGCGGGCAGGCCTCGTACTACCCCGGCCGCCGGATGAACCTCGGCGTCGTGCTGCTCCCGCTGCGCGTCTTCCTCGGCTTCATCTGCATCTACGCCGGCATGGGCAAGCTGTGCGACCCCGTCTACTTCGACGGCGGCGAACGCGGCTCCATGGTCACGTGGCTGCGCACCCTGCACCCCTGGGCGCTCGCCGAACCCCTGCGCGACTTCGCGCTCGCCCACCCCGTCGGGGCCGGGCTCAGCGTGGCCTTCCTCCAGGTCATCGTCGGCGTACTGACCGTCCTGGGCCTGTGGCAGCGGTTCGCCGCCTGCATCGGCGCCCTGCTGTCCGCCGCGCTGCTGATGACGGTGAGCTGGAAGACCGTCCCCGCGTACGACGCCCCCGACATCATCTACCTCGCCGCCTGGAGCCCGCTGATCATCGCCGGCGCCCCCGTCTACTCCCTCGACGGGCGCCTCGCCGGCGAGGCCTGGCGCACCCTCGGACCGCGCTCCGAGATCTGGCGGCTGCGCCGGCGCGTCCTGCGCCGCGGAACCGTCATGGCCACCGTCGTCTGCGGACTCACCCTGCTCATCGGCTCGCTCCTCGGCAGCGCCGTCCGCTCCACCACCGTGGTCACCGTCCCCGGACCCGGCGAGACCCCCAGCAACTACCTGCCCGGCTCACCGCTCCCGCAGGCCCCGGCCGGCAAGCAGCAGCCGCCGCCGCAGCAGCAGCAGCCCGCCACCCAGCAGCCCACCAAGGCGGCCGAGCCCAGCGCCAGCGCGTCGGCGCCGGCCGCCAAGTCCGGGCGCGGCTCCACCGGTTCCACCGCCAAGGCGACCGCCGGCACCGGCTCGCAGTCGCCGACGGCGACCCGCGGCTCCGGCAGCGGCCAGAACTCGGGCAGCTCGCCCAAGCAGTCCACCCCGAAGCCGCCGTCCTCCAGCTCCGGCAACGGAGGCGGCAGCAGCGGCGGCGGGGACCCGGCCCCGAAGAAGCCCGGTCTGGTCGGCGGCCTCCTCGGCTGACGACGGGACGGAGAGGGGCCCGGCGCGCCGGGGGGGCGCCCGGCCC
>NZ_JBHYXN010000048.1:57963-64186 GCF_042752335.1 Streptomyces sp. NPDC059355
GATTCGGTGGGGGCCCCAGGGGCGGCGGGTCGCCGCCCCCTATAACGCGCGGATGGGGGGGGGCCTGACGGTCGTGACCCGGTGCGGGTGTGGGGCGTTGTCGCGGGTGTGCGCGCCGGGCCCCTCTCCGCGTTCCGCACGGCTCCGCCGCGCGCAGGGCCTCAGGAGCCGCTCTGGGCGGCCAACTCCCGCGCCGCCTCGGTCAGGTCCTTCGCCGTGTCGATCGCCCGCCAGTAGGCCCCCTGCGGCAGCGGGAAGCCCGCCAGCCGCCGCTCCCGGGCCAGCCGCGGGAACGTCGTACGCTCGTGGTCGCCCAGATCCGGCAGCAGCGCGGCGAATTCGGGGCCGAAGACGTACACGCCCGCGTTGATCAGATACGGCGACGGCGGCGACTCGATGAAGTCCAGCACCTGGCCGAACTCGTTGGTCTCCACCACCCCCCACGGGATCCGCGGCCGGGCCAGCGCCAGCGTCGCCGTCGCCCCGCGCTCGGCGTGGAACTCGGCCATCTCGCGCAGCGAGAACCGCGTCCAGATGTCCCCGTTCGTCGCGTACCAGGGCCGCTCCGGGTACGGCAGGTGGCGAGCCGCGTACTTCAGCCCGCCGCCGCGCCCCAGCGGCTCCTCCTCCACCACCGTGGTCACCCGCAGCGGCAGGTCCGCCTTCGCCAGCCAGTCCTGGAGCACCTCCGCGAGATGCCCGCACGACACCACGGCGTCCGTCACCCCCTCGGCCGCCAGCCAGGCCAGCTGGTGCCCGATGATCGGCACCCCGGTCCCCGGGATCTCCACCATCGGCTTCGGCCGGTCGTCCGTATACGGACGCAGCCGCGAACCCTGGCCTCCCGCCAGGACCACCGCCTGAACAGGCGCCTGAGCGGGGGAGGCCGGGTACGCGGCCGCGGAAACGGAGGAGCGGGACACGGGGGGTACGTCGGTCATGGCCGTCAGGGTAGAGGCCCCGGCGCGGGGGAGAACGGCGACGCCCGTCGGCCGTCAGCCCATCGAGGCGACGCCGGTCGCGTACGCGGTGTCACAGACGGGGCGCGCGAAGGACTGGGCCTTCGTCGGGCCGTACACGTCCACGGCGGCGCGGCCCAGCGCCCGCGCGATCCCCATGCAGTGCCCGGCCAGCGACGGGCGCCGGTCCACCTCCTGCTGAAGGTGGGTCAGGACGTCGCCCGGCGCCTCGCCCTGCTGGAGCTCGCCCAGCAGCTTGTCGCGCAGCACGTCCTGGGCGGCGCGCGGCTTCGCGGGGACGGACACGTCCTCGGCGGACGCGGTCAGGATCTGGGAGGGCGTGTTGTCCGCCCAGGGGACCATGGTGACCGCGAGGGTCCCGGACAGGACCAGGACGACGGGCAGGACCAGGGCGAGGGAACGGCCGATACGGCGGGCAGTGTGGGTCACGAGGGCGAGAGTAGCGCTCGGTGAAGATTTGGCGACATTTAGTCACCCGGTCGGGGGATGGTTCGACGTGGCTTTTCGAATTAAGGGTTGACGAGTGGGGCCGAATGGCCCGGTCTGCCCCGGATGGCGGACAGGGGCGCTCCCCGGAAGGAACGCCCCTGACCGTACTCGCTCTCGGGTCAGCCGGAGAGCCGCTCGCCCGACGAGGTCGAGAAGACGTGGATCTCGTCGGCCCGCGGCACCACGTGCAGCGTCGAGCCCTTCTCGGGCACCTGGCGGCCGCCCACGCGCACGACGATGTCCTGTGCGCCCTCGGCGTCGGTGGTGCGCCCGTAGACGTAGCCGTCGGCGCCGAGCTCCTCGACGACGTTGACGGTGATCGTCAGGCCGCCCCCGGTGCCGATGTCGAAGTGCTCGGGACGCACGCCGACCGTGACGGTGCTGTCGCCCGCGTCCGCGGCGGCGGACAGCGCCTCGCGCGACACCGGGACCACGCTGTCGCCGAACTTCACGCCGCCGTCGGCGATCGGGACCTCGACCAGGTTCATGGCCGGGGAGCCGATGAAGCCGGCGACGAAGAGGTTGGCCGGGCGGTCGTACATGTTGCGCGGGGTGTCGACCTGCTGGAGCAGGCCGTCCTTGAGGACCGCGACGCGGTCGCCCATCGTCATGGCCTCGACCTGGTCGTGGGTGACGTAGACGGTGGTGATCCCGAGGTCGCGCTGGAGCGCGGCGATCTGGGTACGGGTGGACACGCGCAGCTTGGCGTCGAGGTTCGACAGCGGCTCGTCCATGAGGAACACCTGCGGCTTGCGCACGATGGCGCGGCCCATGGCGACGCGCTGGCGCTGGCCGCCGGAGAGCGCCTTCGGCTTGCGGTCGAGGTACTGGGTGAGGTCGAGCATCTTCGCCGCGTCCTCGACCTTCCTGCGGATGGTCGCCTTGTCCTCGCCGGCGATCTTGAGCGCGAAGCCCATGTTGTCGGCGACGGTCATGTGCGGGTAGAGCGCGTAGTTCTGGAACACCATCGCGATGTCCCGGTCCTTGGGCGGCAGGTGCGTGACGTCGCGGTCGCCGATGCGGATGGCGCCGCCGTTGACGTCCTCCAGGCCGGCGAGCATGCGCAGCGAGGTGGACTTGCCGCAGCCGGAGGGGCCGACGAGGACGAGGAACTCGCCGTCCTCGATGTGCAGCTCCAGCTCGTCGACGGCGGGCTTGTCGCCGCCGGGGTACAGCCGGGTTGCCTTGTCGAAAGTGACAGAAGCCATGGTGATGAATCCCTTCTACCGGCAGGAACGTGCCGGACGATCCGAGTGGAAGGTCTAGTCCAGTAAGGAGGACTCCGCCCGACGCTACCCCTCCTACCCCGTCCTGTCAGCACCCGGAGGCCCGTGACTTCCACCTCTCCCGGACCCGTCCGCCGACCGCCCGCGGGCGGGACGACGTGATGGCCCGGGGGATGGGGCGCTGTGTAAAGTGAGCGCGGTTACGCCTCCTTAGCTCAGTCCGGCCAGAGCAACGCACTTGTAATGCGTAGGTCGTCGGTTCGAATCCGACAGGGGGCTCCGCTGACAGCCCGGCTCGGATCTCCTCCGAGCTGGGCTTTCGCGTTTCGGTGGACCTTGCCCTCACGACCTTCCCCGAGGAAACGCGCATGACCGTGCACATGCCGACGCCGCTCGACGGAGCGCTCCCCGCCCCCGAGCGGGTCTGGTACGCCTCGTACGCGTCCAACATGCACATGGACCGCCTTGCCGCGTACATCGCGGGAGGCACGCCCGTCGGCGCCGGGCGGACGTACCCGGGCTGCCGGGACCGGCGGGCGCCGGAGCGGTCCCTGGCGGTGGAGCTGGCCGGCCGCCTCTACTTCGCGACCGAGTCTCCCGTGTGGACGGGAGGACGCGGGTTCTACGACCCGACCGCCCCGGGCCGTACGCGCGGACGCGCGCACCTGGTCACCGTCGGCCAGATGTCCGACATCGCCGCACAGGAGATGTACGAGGAGCCCGGGGGCGACCTCGACCTGACGGCGGTTCTCCGGGACGGCCGCCACGAGGTCGGGCCGGGGCGGTACGAGACCCTGATCTGCCCGGGCACGATCGAGGGCATCCCCGTGCTGACCTTCACGGCGCCGTGGACGCTCCAGGACGTGGACGTGCTCATGCCGTCCGCGGCGTACCTGCGGTACCTGGCCGGCGGACTCCTGGAATCGGGCCCCTGGGAGGAGCGGGACATCGCCGACTACCTGGCCGCCTGCCCGGGCGCGGCCGGCAACTGGACGGCCCTTCAGGTGCTGGAGCTGCTCACCACCGGCACCTGCCGGTGACGACGGGCTTCCCCTAGGGGGTGTGCGGGGCCTTCGGGGGGTTCGGGTCAGTGGCGGCCCGAGATGCGGTCGGCCAGGCGGGCCAGGGGGGTTGTCGTCGGGGTGTGGGTGGCCGACTCGCGGCGGTCCGCTTCGCGGTAGGCCGCGTAGAGGGCCTGGACGCCGAGCCAGCGGAAGGGTTCCGGCTCCCAGCGGCGCACGCGGTGGTTGACCCAGGGGAGGGCGGTGAGGTCCGTGGAGTCGCCCAGGACCAGGTCGCGCAGCGTGCGGGCGGCGAGGTTCGAGGTGGCCACGCCCGAGCCGACGTAGCCGCCGGCCCAGCCGAGGCCCGTCGTGCGGTCCAGGGTGACCGTGGCGTACCAGTCGCGGGGGACGCCCAGGACGCCCGACCAGGCGTGGGTGATCTCCACTCCGGTGAGGACCGGGAAGAAGGAGGTGAGGAGGTTCGTGAGTGACGTGATCGTCGATCGCTGCGTGGTGCCGTCGGTGTCCGTCCGGGAGCCGAAGCGGTACGGGACGCCCCGGCCGCCGATCGCGATGCGGTCGTCCGCGGTGCGCTGGGCGTACATGTAGGCGTGGGCCATGTCGCCGAGGGTGCAGGCGTCCGACCAGCCGATGCGCGACCACGTCTCGGGCGGCAGCGGGGCCGTGGCGATCATCGAGGAGTTCATCGGGAGCCACGAGCGCTTCTGGCCCTTGAGCGCGGCGGTGAAGCCCTCGGTGCAGCGCAGGACGTACGGGGCGCGGACGGTGCCGTACGGGGTGACGGCGCGGCGGGGGGCGATTTCCGTGACGGGCGTGGATTCGTGGATGACCACGCCGAGCCGTTCGCAGGCGGCGGCCAGGCCCTTGACCAGCTTGAGCGGGTGGATGCGGGCGCCGTGCGGGGTCCAGGAGGCGCCGACCGCGTCGGCGATGTCGATGCGGGCGCGGGTGTCGGTGGCGTCGTAGAGCTCGCGGTCGGTCTCGCCGAAGGCGAGTTCGGCGGTGTGGAAGGCCTTCAGGCGGCTGAGCTGGGCGGGGGTGCGGGCGACTTCGAGGACGCCGCCGCGGTGGATGTCGGCGTCGATGGACTCCTTGGCGGCCACGTCGATGACCTCGGTGACGGTCTCGTTCATGGCCTGCTGGAGGCGGAGCGCGGCCTGGTGGCCGTGGAGTCCGGCGTAGCGGTCACGTCCGGCGATTCCGTTGTAGAGCCAGCCGCCGTTGCGGCCGGAGGCCCCGTAGCCGCAGAACTTCTGCTCCAGGACGGTGACGCGGAGGTCGGGGGCGGCGGTCTTGAGGTAGTACGCGGTCCACAGGCCGGTGTAGCCGCCGCCGACGATGACGACGTCGGCCGTGGCGTGGCCGGTGAGGGGGGCGCGGGGTGGCTGCTGGGCGCTCTGATCCGTCGCGTACCAGAAGGAGATGCCGCCGTTGATCGTCATGGGGAGTTGGTACAGGGCGTTCCGGATGGGTGTCCAGGTACCGGATGCCGGGTTTTGGGGTGGGGGAGGTGGCCTTTTGGCTGATGTGGCGGGGGTGGTGGGGTCCGTAGGGTGCCGGTGGGGTGTTTTGTGCCGGTTGCGAGAGGTTTGGTTCGTGGTGGAGATACGTAGGACAGGGCGCGCGGGGCGTGTCGTCGGGGCGGTCGTGGCGGCGGCCCTGCTCGCCGGGGCGGCGGCCGGCTGTGGCGCGGGGGAGGGCTCGGGGGCGGCCGCCGGGGCCGGAGCGGGGGCCGGGGCCGGGGCCGGGGCCGGGGCCGGGGAGGTGCGGACGAGCCCGATCGCAGGTCAGCTGGCGAAGCTGCCGGCCGGCGTCGACGGGGCGAGGATCGTCGTGGGGGATCCGGCGGCTCCGCGCACGGCGCAGGTGCTGGTGGATCCGCGGTGCGGGTACTGCGCGAAGTTCGAGGGGACGGGCGGTGAGGCGCTGCTGAAGCTGGCCGCCGAGGGGAAGGTGAAGGTCGAGTACCTGCTGGCGTCCTTCCTGGACCGGGGCGGGGCCGGCGGTTCGGTGCGGGCCGTGAACGCGCTGCGGGCCTCGGTGGAGGCCGGGAAGTTCGCCGAGTACCAGGCGGCGGTGTTCGCGAGCCGGCCGAAGGCGAAGTTCACGGACGGGCATCTGCTGGCGATCGCGGCGGAGGTGCCGGGGCTGCGCGGGGAGGCCTTCGACCGGGCGGTGGCGGAGCAGACGTACAAGGGGTGGGCCGGCGAGGCGGAGAAGGCGTTCGAGGCGACGGGGGCGCAGGGCACGCCGATGGTGCTGGTGGACGGCCGGCCGGTGGGGCCCGAGGACGGGGCGATGTTCGACGCGGCGGCGTTCACGGAGGCGCTGGAGGCCGTCGGCATCGGCGGTGCGGCAGCCTAGGGAGTGTCGTCAAAGTGGCGTCGGCCGCCCGAAAGGGCGGGGCCGGCGGGGCCTGGCGCGTGCGATCGCAAGGCGGAGGAGGGAATCGACGCGGAGCGTCGGTGACCGACGACAACGCGGCGAGCGTGCGTGCCAGGCC
>NZ_JBHYXN010000049.1:0-34416 GCF_042752335.1 Streptomyces sp. NPDC059355
GGGCCGCGCAGCCCGGTGGCGGAGCCGCCCCCGGCGCCTGGCCCGGAGCCGCCGCCCCGGCTTCCGCGGCACCCGCCGCCGGGGCCTGGCCCAGCGCCGCCGCTCCCGGTTCGGGCCAGGCCGCCGCGGCCGCGCCGGCCCCGGCTCCGGCCGCCCCGGCCCCCGCGGCCGTGGCCGCTCCCGCCGCCGCCCCCTCGCCCGGCATGGCCGCCGGCGCCGGGCAGGTCCAGGCGATGTGGCCCGGGGTCCTCGAGGCCGTCAAGAACCGCCGCCGCTTCACCTGGATCCTGCTCAGCCAGAACGCCCAGGTCACCGGCTTCGACGGGACCACCTTGCAGCTGGGCTTCCCCAACCCCGGAGCACGCGACAACTTCGCGAGCAGCGGCAGCGAGGACGTGCTCAAGGCGGTCCTCGCCGAGCAGTTCCAGGTCAACTGGAAGATCGACGCCGTGGTCGGCGGGGGCGGCGGCCAGCCCGCACCGTCCCCGTCCGCGTATGCGGCCCCGCCCGCCTACAACCCGGCTCCCGCCGCCCCGGCCCCCGCCCAGCAGCCGGGTCCCGCCGCGCAGCAGCAGCCGTACCAGCCGCCGCAGCACCCGGCCCAGCAGGGCGGTTCCGCGCCGCAGCCCCCCGTACGGCAGGCGCCCCCGCCCGTCGCGCCCGAGGACGACGTACCGGAGGAGGACGATCCGGACCTGGTCGACAGCGCCCTGACCGGACACGACCTCATCGTGCGCGAGCTCGGAGCCACCGTTATAGAGGAATACACAAACGAGTAGGGCCGTCTCATTGGGTGGCCGCACGAAGGGCATCCCGCCGCGCGGGCTAGGCTGCAGGGCGTGAAGGTCCTCGTCATCGGCGGCGGCGCCCGCGAACATGCCCTGTGCCGCTCTCTGTCCCTCGACCCCGACGTCAACGCGCTGTACTGCGCTCCCGGCAACGCCGGCATCGCCGAGGTGGCGGAGCTGCGCCCGGTCGACGCCCTCGACGGCGCGGCCGTGGCCCGCCTCGCCACCGAACTCGGAGCCGACCTGGTCGTCGTCGGCCCGGAGGCGCCCCTGGTCGCCGGCGTCTCCGACGCCGTCCGCGCCGCGGGCATCCCCGTCTTCGGCCCGTCCGCGGAAGCGGCGCAGCTGGAGGGCTCCAAGGCGTTCGCCAAGGACGTGATGGCCGCGGCCGACGTCCCGACCGCCCGCAGCTACGTGTGCACAACCCCCGAGGAGGTGGACACGGCCCTCGACGCCTTCGGCGCCCCGTACGTCGTCAAGGACGACGGCCTGGCCGCCGGCAAGGGCGTCGTGGTCACGGAGGACCGGGCCGCCGCCCGCGCGCACGCGCTCGGCTGCGACCGCGTCGTCATCGAGGAGTACCTCGACGGCCCCGAGGTCTCCCTCTTCGCCATCACCGACGGCGTCACCGTGCTGCCGCTCCAGCCCGCGCAGGACTTCAAGCGCGCGCTCGACGGCGACGAGGGCCCCAACACCGGCGGCATGGGCGCGTACTCGCCACTGCCCTGGGCCGACCCGAAGCTGGTCGAGGAGGTCATGGAGACCGTCCTCCAGCCGACCGTGGACGAGCTGCGCCACCGCGGCACCCCGTTCTCCGGGCTGCTGTACGCCGGCCTCGCGATCACCTCGCGCGGCGTCCGCGTCATCGAGTTCAACGCCCGCTTCGGCGACCCCGAGACCCAGGTCGTCCTGGCCCGGCTGCGCACCCCGCTCGCTGGCGTGCTGCTGCACGCCGCCAACGGCACCCTGGACGCCGAGCCGCCGCTGCGCTGGAGCGCGGACGCGGCCGTGACCGTCGTCATCGCCTCCCACAACTACCCGGAGACCCCGCGCACCGGGGACCCGATCGAGGGCCTGGCCGAGGTGGCCGCCGAGGACGGTCCCGACGCGTACGTCCTGCACGCCGGGACCCGGCGCGAGGGCGAGGCGGTCGTCAGCGCGGGCGGCCGCGTGCTGTCGGTGACGGCGACCGGTTCCGATCTGGCACAGGCTCGCGAGAAGGCGTATAAGGCCGTCGCGCGGATCCGGCTGGACGGCTCCCAGCACCGTACGGACATCGCCGCCAAGGCGGCCGAAGGCCGCTGAGCAGCGGGGCATCCGTCACGCGGGCTCGGTGCGCACCCAGGTGCGCCCGGGCCCGCGCGCGTGTCCGCGTACGAGTGCATCCGGCCGCGTTCGAACGCAGCCACCTTTGCCCAAAGCCATTCCATCGGGTGATGGTCACCCGGTCCGGCTGACTGCCGGTCGCTCCCCAACTAGGGTCCGATGCCAAGCATTCCGGCACTTGGCCCACCGGCATTGCGATGTCAGTGGCGGGTGTCACAGTGGGGGAGTGAGCAAAACCGCCGCAGGGCAGAGGGGGTGAGGTCCGGCCGTGTCCGGAACGGGTTCGATCGTGGAAGGGGGCGCGCCGTCCGCGCGTTCCCGGGCCCTGGCCGTGCTGCGCGTGCGCAGCAGGGCACTGGCCCTCGGGGTGCTGCCCGCCGCCCTCGCGGTGGTGCTGCTGAGCGCCCGGATGACGGGCCGGCTGGCCGGTGATCCCTGGCCGGTGGTGACGCTCGTCGTGTGTGTCGTCGCCGTACTGGTGCTGCTCGTCGGCGGGGTGTTCGCCGCGGTGGTGCTGCGGGCGAGCCCGGCCGTGACGCCGACGGTGCCGCTGCCGGAGTCCGCCGCGCCCGACCTGTACCGGATGGTGCGGGATCTGGCCGACCGGATGGACGTGCCGGCGCCCTCGGCGATAGCCCTGACGCCGGACTGCGACAGCTGGCTGGAGGACCGTACGCACGCGGCCCACCGGCGCAGCGGCATATCGGGCGGGCGCGAGACGGAGCCGGGTGCGGCTCCCGTCCTGGTGATCGGCTCGCCGTTCCTCTGGTGGATGCGGGTCGCCGAACTGCGGGCGGTCCTGGCGCCGGTCGTCGCCGGTACGGGCCCTTCGGCCCATCCGGACATAGCCGACGCCCGGGGCTTCGTACGCGGGCTCGACGCCGCCGCGGACGTGGGCAGCAGGCCCGGCCTCGGCTGGATCGGGCGCCCGGCCCGGCTGCTGCTGAGGCTGTGCCAGACGGACGCCGCCGAGATGGAGCGCGGGGTCGCGGCCGCCGCCTCGGACCGTGCACAGGGTGTGGACTACGGGCTGCGCATCGTCGCCCAGGAGCAGGTCGGCCTGGCCTACGCGGGCTGGGACCGGCTGTTGACCAGGGTCGCGCTGCCCGCGTGGCGGATGGGCCGCTGGCCGGCGCACCTCGACGCCGGGGTGGTCTCCGCGCTGACCGAGCTGTCCCGGCGGGACCGGCTGGCCGACGGGTTCACCTCGCGGCTCGGCGAGCGGCCCGCGTGCGACCTGCTGGAGCGGCCCGGAGTGATCGACGAGGCGGCTTCGCTGCTCGCCGCCCGGCTGTTCCACGGTGGTCCGGCCGAGGCCGGCCCGGACTGGTCGCCGGTGGACTGGGCGGCGTATCCGGAGGAGGTCGTGGACCGCAAATGGCGTGCGGAGGCGGCCCGGCTGCACGCGGCGCTGGACGCCCTCGCCGTCCCGGCCGGCCCGGGGCCGACGCTGGACCGGGTGCTGGGCTATCTCACGGACGCCGCCGGAGAGGGCGCGGCCGGAGAGGCGCTGGCCGGCCGGCTCAGCGGTGACCTGGCCAGGGAGGAACGTTCCGCGGGCGCGGGCGCGGGCGGCGCCGGCGCCGGCGCCCGCGCCGGAGCGGCGCGCGGGGCTGACACCGTGCCGCTGTTCCCGCTCCAGCCGCCCCGCAGCGGGCGGGATCTGCTCGCCGACCACGTCACGGCGATGGTGTGCGCCGCGGCCGTCGACTCGGCCGATGCCGCGCCCGGGCTGGACTGGCTGGACGGCCCGGTCCTCCTGGTCGGCGGCGAACGGCGCGCGGACCTGGCCCCCCGGGTGCTCACCCTGGTGGAGGACGGGGACCCGGAGCCCCTGCGCGACTGGCTCACGGAGCTCGGCGTACGCCCGGAGAAGCCGGTCCGCCTCGTCTGACGGCGCGGGCGACCGCCTCCTTCGCCGGTCCGGGCCCGGCGGACCCCGCACTCCGCGCTCCGGATATGGCGAACGGTGACGGAATGAGTGCGTTATGTGATGTGCTGGGACCGGTAGCGGTTCGATGTCCCGAAACCGTGCCGTACCGGTGTGTTCAGAGACCGTTCGGGGGAGCGAGGGAGGGGAGCGGTATGGGTGGTGCGGACCAGATCCGGCGTTGGGAGTCAGGTGCGCTCGCGCACGCGGTGAACGATCCCTTCGGCCAGGGCCCGCTGCCGTGGTTCCGCGGCAGCGAGCTGTACTTCGACGACACCGGGCACGTCGTGCCCTGGTACGTGGACCCCGCGCTCGCCGACCCCGCGCTCGCCCCCGGACGGATCCCCCGCGCCCGCGGCAACGGCGGCCCGCGCACCGCCGACGACGTGCACCGGCAGATCAAGGGCTTCGCCTCCACCGGGGCCGTCACCCCCGGCGAGGCCATCGACTTCCACATCACCGTGGACCCGCCCCAGCAGTTCTCCGTCGACGTCTACCGCATCGGCCACTACGGCGGCGACGGCGCCTCCAAGATCACCACGAGCCCCCGGCTCTCGGGCATCGTCCAGCCGGCCCCCCTCACCGCCGACCGCACCGTCTCCTGCCACCACTGGTGGCTCTCCTGGAGGCTCCAGGTCCCCTCCTACTGGAGCGTCGGCGCGTACGTAGCCGTCCTCACCACCGCCGACGGGTACCGGTCCCACATCCCCTTCACCGTCCGCGACGACCACCCCGCCGACCTGCTCCTGCTGCTGCCCGACATCACCTGGCAGGCCTACAACCTCTACCCCGAGGACGGGCGGACCGGCGCGAGCCTCTACCACGCCTGGGACGAGGAGGGCCGGCTGCTCGGCGAGCAGGACGCGGCCGTCACGGTCTCCTTCGACCGGCCCTACGCGGGGGCCGGCCTGCCCCTGCACGTGGGCCACGCCTACGACTTCATCCGCTGGGCCGAGCGCTACGGCTACGACCTCGCCTACGCCGACACCCGCGATCTGCACGCCGGCCGCGTCGACCCGACCCGCTACCGCGGCCTGGTCTTCCCCGGCCACGACGAGTACTGGTCGGCCCCCATGCGCCGCACCGTCGAGCGCGCCCGCGACCACGGCACCTCGCTGGTCTTCCTCTCCGCCAACACCATGTACTGGCAGGTCGAGCTGGCCCCCTCCCCCTCCGGGGTCGACGACCGGCTCCTCACCTGCCGAAAACGCCGCGGCCCCGGCCGCCCCAGCCTCTGGCGCGAGGTCGACCGCCCGGAGCAGCAGCTGCTCGGCATCCAGTACGCGGGGCGGGTCCCCGAGGCCGCGCCCCTGATCGTGCGCAATGCCACGCACTGGCTCTGGGACTCCACCGGCGCCGCCGAGAACGACGAGCTCCCCGGCCTGGTCGCCGGCGAGGCCGACCGGTACTTCCCGCGCACCCAGCTCCCCGAGCACCAGGACCGGATCCTGCTCGCGCACTCCCCGTACCGCGACGGCGAGGGCGCGAAGCG
Organism: Streptomyces sp. NPDC059355; assembly: GCF_042752335.1. NCBI lineage: Bacteria > Bacillati > Actinomycetota > Actinomycetes > Kitasatosporales > Streptomycetaceae > Streptomyces > Streptomyces sp. NPDC059355. The sequence continues at coordinate 5,537 of NZ_JBHYXN010000049.1, forward strand.
CCACCAGGAGACCTCCCTGTACCGGGCCCCGAGCGGCGCCCTGGTCTTCGCGTCGGGCACCTTCGCCTGGTCCCCGGCCCTGGACCGCCCCGGCCACGTCGACGAACGGGTCCAGCGGGCCACCGCCAATCTCCTCGACCGGATCTGCAAGCGGGACTGAGCGGGGCCGGACACCCCCGGAGCCGGGCACGGCCCCCGGTACGGGAGAATGGGGCTGCGCTCGTACAGAACCACAGGGAGACCCCGTGTCCGGATTCGTCGAAAAGCCCGAGCCGGTTCAGGTGCCCGGCCTCGTCCACCTCCACACCGGCAAGGTGCGCGACCTCTACCGTGACGGCGACGGCAACCTCGTCATGGTCGCCAGCGACCGGATGTCCGCGTACGACTGGGTGCTCCCCACCGAGATCCCGGACAAGGGCCGCGTCCTGACCCAGCTCTCGCTCTGGTGGTTCGACCAGCTGAGCGACCTCGTCCCGAACCACGTGATCGGCACCGACCTGCCCGAGGGCGCCCCCGCCGACTGGGCCGGCCGCACGCTGATCTGCAAGAGCCTCGACATGGTCCCGGTCGAGTGCGTGGCCCGCGGCTACCTCACCGGTTCCGGCCTCGCCGAGTACGAGAAGACCCGTACGGTCTGCGGACTTGCCCTCCCCGAGGGGCTCGTGGACGGCTCCGAGCTGCCCGCCCCGATCTTCACGCCGGCCGCCAAGGCCGCCGTCGGCGAGCACGACGAGAACGTCTCGTACGAGGAGGTCGCGCGCACCACCGGCGCCGAGACGGCCGCACTGCTGCGCCAGACCACCCTGGCCGTGTACGGCCGGGCCCGGGACATCGCCCGCGAGCGCGGGATCATCCTGGCGGACACCAAGTTCGAGTTCGGCTTCGACAAGGAGGGCACCCTCGTCGCCGGCGACGAGGTGCTGACGCCGGACTCCTCCCGCTTCTGGCCGGCCGACCAGTGGAAGCCGGGCCGCGCGCAGCCCTCCTTCGACAAGCAGTTCGTCCGCGACTGGCTCACCTCCCCCGCCTCCGGCTGGGACCGTACGGGCGAACTCCCGCCGCCGGCACTCCCGCAGGAGGTCGCCGAGCAGACCAGCGCCAAGTACATCGAGGCGTACGAGCGCCTCACCGGCCTCGGCTGGGCCTGACGCCCGGTGTCCCAGGCCCGGACCAGGCCTGGGACACCGGCGTGGGACACGGCTCCGGCCCCGGCCTGAGAGACGAAGAAGCCCCCGGTCACAGGACCGGGGGCTTCTTCGATGGAGCGGACAACGCGACTCGAACGCGCGACATCCACCTTGGCAAGGTGGTGCTCTACCAACTGAGCTATGTCCGCAGGTGCGCCGTAACGCGAGACCTACTATACCCAACCCCGCTCGCGTGCGAGACGCACTGCCGTGTGCCGGTTCTCGGCGCCCAGCTTCGTCGCCGCCGACGACAGGTAGTTCCGTACGGTCCCCGGCGAGAGCGAGGCCCGCTCGGCGATCTCCGCGATCGGCGCCCCGTCCCCCGCGAGTTCCAGCACCTCCGCCTCGCGCGCGGTCAGCGGGGAGTCCCCCGCGCTGATCGCGTCGGCCGCCAACTCGGGGTCCACATAGCGCCCTCCGGCGTGCACGGTCCGGATCAGCTCGGCCAGCCGCTGCGCCGACACCGTCTTCGGCGTGAAGGCGCGCACCCCTGCCGCGAGGGCCCGCTTCAGGTGCCCGGGACGCCCGTGGCTCGTCACGATCATCGTCTTGCAGTCGGGGAGTTCGGCCCGCAGCGATGTGGCCACGCTCACACCGTCCGCCCCCGGCATCTGCAGGTCCAGCACCGCCACGTCCGGCCGGTGGGCGCGCGCCATCGCGAGGGCCTCCGGCCCCGAGGCCGCCTCCGCGACGACCAGCAGGTCGTCCTCCAGGGCCAGCAGCGCGGCGAGCGCGCCGCGGATCAGGTGCTCGTCGTCGGCCAGCAGTACGCGTACGGGGCTCATGCCCGCGCCTCCAGTCCTCGCAGCCGTCCGCCCGGGATCCGGGCCAGCAGCCGGAACCGGCCGCCGCCGACCGGGCCGGCCTCCAAGGTGCCGTCCAGGGCCGCGAGCCGCTCCCGCAGGCCCGCGAGGCCGGAGCCCGGCGGTCCGGCCGGCACCTCGGGGGCCCCGTCGTTCTCCACCACCAGCGTCAGCGCGCCCTCGTCGGGCGCCGTGAGCCGGATCACGCAGCTGCGCGCGTCCCCGTGCCGCAGGACGTTGGTGGTGGCCTCCCGGACCACCCAGCCCAGCGCCGACTGCACGTCGGGGCGCAGCACACCGCCCGCCTCGACCTCGACGCGGCAGTCCATCCCGGCCGCGCTGAGCACCCCGCGCGCGCCTTCGAGTTCCACGGTGAGATCCGCCTCGCGGTAGCCGCGTACGACGTCGCGCACCTCGCGCTGCGACTCGCTGGCGATCCGCTGGACCTCGATCATCTGGTCCACGGCCTCGGGGCGTTCGCGCCGGGCCAGCTGGACGGCCAGCTCGCTCTTGAGCGCGATCACCGCGAGGTTGCGGCCCATCACGTCGTGCAGGTCCCGTCCGAAGCGCAGCCGCTCCTGGGCGACGGCGAGCTGCGCCTGGAGCTCCCGGGCCCGGTCGAGCTCGTAGACCGTCTTCAGCAGCCAGGAGGAGAAGCCGCAGGCCAGGACGAGCAGGCCGCAGGTGAGGAAGACGCCGACCCCGTAGCCGGCCGCCTCTGCGACAGGGTGTCCCACCGCCAGGGCCACGGCAGCCGCCGAGGTGCCCGCGGCCGGTGCCACGCAGAGCATGTGCCGGACCCGTGTCAGGGCCAGCGTCAGCGAACCCGATGCGAACGCGACCGTGTTGACCACGAGGGCGGGGGCGACGCCCGCGTGGGAGAGGGCGCCGCCCGAGCGCAGGACCAGTACGGCGACCGCCAGCGATGCGGTCAGCACGGCGACGGTCACCGCCAGGCGTACGGGCCGCTCGCGGCGGCCGAGCACCCAGTCCAAGGCCTTGGAGGACAGCACTCCGCACAGCGCGATCTGCGCGCACAGGGGCAGGAGCAGGGCGCCGCTGACGGCTCCGAGGCCCTCGGGGGCGAGGCCGAAGAGCACCGAGAGGGATTCGAGGAGGACGAACAGGTGGAACGACCAGCGGGTGTAGAGCTCGATCTTGGCCGCACTGCTGCGGTTCCTCCACCACCCCGTCAGCTTCGACACGGTCCCAGCCCCCCGGTGAGTAAACGCATACGACAAAGGCCCTGATCAATGATCAGGGCCTTTGCACGCTGAGCGGACGACGCGACTCGAACGCGCGACATCCACCTTGGCAAGGTGGTGCTCTACCAACTGAGCTACGTCCGCATGCTGCCTCGGAATGAATACCGCTGCGATGCGTGCATCACTCTACCCGATCCACCGGAGTGGTCGGTAAAGCGTTGCAGAGCGGGTGACAGGGATCGCACACTGCGCCTTCCCCCTGGAAGGGGGATGTTCTGCTACTGAACTACACCCGCACGACCTTCAGGGCTTTGACCTGCGGCCTCGCCCCTCGGCGTGATCCACACACTAGCGGATCGGAGGGGGTGGATGGCAAATCGGCCCCCGGCAGGCCCCGTTAGCGGACCTCGGCGGGGCCTCCGGCGCGCCGGAGGCCCCGGTGGACTCAGTGGGCCTCGTTGTACGCCGCGTACACCCGCTTCGGGATGCGGCCGCGCGGCGGTACGTCGAGGCTGTTGGACCGGGCCCAGGCACGGACGACCGCCGGGTCCGGGGCCAGCGAGGTGTGCTTGTACGTCTTCCCGGAGCGGGCCTGACGTCGCCCGGCCTCCACGAAGGGCGCGAGGCTCTTCCGCAGTTTCTTTGCGTTGGCCAGATTGAGGTCGATCTCGTAGGACTTACCGTCCAGGCCGAACGTGACCGTTTCCGCCGCTTCTCCGCCGTCGATGTCGTCGGAGATCGTGACTACTACGCGCTGCGCCACGGATATCGGTCCCTTCGTGCGACGCCGCCCACCCATCGGGACGTGCGGTGATGTCGCCTGTGTGGATGTTTCGGAGCAATGCGTGATTCCGCTGGAATCTTGGTGGAATCCTTTGTACCGCGATTCCCATTGCATTGCGAAGCCCAGTTAATTGTCTCCGCGTGTCCCGCCGCAATCCCGGGTGCGTGTTTTTCCGGTGGATTTTGCGAAGCGTTGGTGAAGTCGAAACGGGGGGCCGGATGCGCCCGAAGGATATCTACCCGCGTAGAAATTTCGGCCGGGTACGCTGAGGGAACCGCCTTCGCACCAACCACCCATCGGGAGTGCCAGTGGCACGCGTCGTAGTCGACGTCATGCTCAAGCCGGAGATCCTCGACCCTCAGGGCCAGGCGGTGCAGCGTGCACTGCCGCGCCTGGGCTTCGAGGGCATCGCCGACGTCCGCCAGGGGAAGCGCTTCGAACTGGAAGTGGAGGGACCGGTCGACCAGGCCGCCCTCGACCGCATCCACAAGATGGCCGAAACGTTCCTCGCCAACACCGTCATCGAAGACTTCACCGTGAAGGTCGAGGCCTGACGGTGACCACTCGCATCGGAGTCGTCACGTTCCCCGGAACGCTCGACGACCGTGACTCGCTGCGCGCCGTCCGCCTCGCGGGGGCCGAGCCCGTCTCGCTGTGGCACCGCGACAAGGACCTGCACCAGGTCGACGCGGTCGTCCTCGCGGGCGGCTTCTCCTACGGGGACTACCTGCGCGCCGGAGCCATCTCCCGGTTCTCGCCGGTGATGGAGACCATCATCGAGCAGGCCAAGGCCGGCATGCCGGTCCTCGGCATCTGCAACGGCTTCCAGATCCTCACCGAGGCCCACCTGCTGCCGGGGGCGATGCTCCGGAACAACCACCTGCACTTCGTCTGCCGCGAGCAGAAGCTGCGGGTGGAGAACGCGGAGACCGCGTGGACCGGCGACTACACCGCCGGCCAGGAGATCTCCGTACCGCTCAAGAACATGGACGGCCGGTACGTGGCCGACGAGCACGTGCTCGACGAGCTCGAGGCCGAAGGCCGCGTGGCCTTCCGGTACGCGGCCCACGGCGAAGCCGCCGACGGGTACGGCAACCCGAACGGGTCGCTCCGCGACATCGCCGGCATCACCAACGCCGCGGGCAACGTGGTCGGCCTCATGCCCCACCCCGAGCACGCGGTCGAGCCGCTGATCGGGACGGGCCGCACCGACGGCCTCCCGTTCTTCACCTCGGTCCTGAAGAAGCTGGTCTCCGCATGAGCCTCGACACCGTCAAGAACGCCACCGAGACCCCGGACGCCTCCCAGCCCTGGAAGGAACTCGGCCTCAAGGAGGACGAGTACGCCCGGATCCGGGAGATCCTCGGCCGCCGCCCCACCGGCGCCGAGCTCGCGATGTACTCGGTCATGTGGTCCGAGCACTGCTCGTACAAGAGCAGCAAGGTCCACCTGAAGCAGTTCGGCGAGAAGGTCCCCCAGAACGACGCCATGCTCGTCGGCATCGGCGAGAACGCGGGCGTCGTCGACGTCGGCCAGGGGTACGCGGTCACCTTCAAGGTCGAGTCGCACAACCACCCCAGCTACATCGAGCCCTACCAGGGCGCGGCCACCGGCGTCGGCGGCATCGTCCGCGACATCCTCGCCATGGGCGCCCGCCCGGTCGCGGTCGTCGACCCCCTGCGCTTCGGCGCGGCCGACCACCCCGACACCAAGCGCGTCCTGCCGGGCGTGGTCGCGGGCATCGGCGGCTACGGCAACTGCCTGGGCCTGCCGAACATCGGCGGCGAGGTCGTCTTCGACGCCTGCTACCAGGGCAACCCGCTGGTCAACGCCGGCTGCATCGGCGTGATGAAGCACGAGGACATCCACCTCGCCAAGGCCTCCGGCCCCGGCAACAAGGTCATCCTGTACGGCGCCCGCACGGGCGGCGACGGCATCGGCGGCGTCTCGGTCCTCGCGTCCGAGACCTTCGACGACAGCAAGCCCACCAAGCGCCCCGCGGTGCAGGTCGGCGACCCCTTCCAGGAGAAGCTCCTCATCGAGTGCACCCTGGAGATCTTCAAGGAGAAGCTGGTCGCGGGCATCCAGGACCTCGGCGGCGCCGGGCTCTCCTGCGCCACGTCCGAGCTGGCCTCCGCCGGTTCCGGCGGCATGCGCGTCGAGCTGGACACCGTCCCGCTGCGCGACGCGACGCTCTCGCCCGAGGAAATCCTCATGAGCGAGTCGCAGGAGCGCATGTGCGCGATCGTCGAGCCGCAGTACGTGGACCGCTTCATGGAGATCTGCGAGAAGTGGGACGTCATCGCCACCGTCATCGGTGAGGTGACCGACGGCGAGCGCCTGGAGATCTTCTGGCACGGCGAGCAGATCGTGGACGTGCCCCCGGGCACCGTCGCCCACGAGGGCCCGGTCTACCACCGCCCGTACGCGCGCCCTGAGTGGCAGGACGCCCTCCAGGCCGACGACGCGGGCAAGCTGCCCCGGCCGCAGACCTCCGAGGAGCTCCGCGCGCAGGTCCTGGCGCTGGTCTCGTCCCCGAACCAGGCCTCGAAGTCCTGGGTCACGGACCAGTACGACCGCTTCGTCCAGGGCAACACGGTGCTCTCGCAGCCCGAGGACGCCGGCATGGTCCGCATCGACGAGGAGACCAACCTCGGCGTGGCCATGGCCACCGACGGCAACGGCCGCTTCGCGAAGCTCGACCCGTACACGGGTGCGCAGCTCGCGCTGGCGGAGGCGTACCGCAACGTCGCCGCGACCGGCGCCAAGCCGCTCGCCATCTCCGACTGCCTGAACTTCGGCTCGCCCGAGGACCCGGGCGTCATGTGGCAGTTCGCCGAGGCCACCCGCGGTCTCGCGGACGGCTGCCTGGAGCTGGGCACCCCGGTGACCGGCGGCAACGTCTCGCTGTACAACCAGACCGGTGAGACCGCGATCCACCCGACCCCGGTCGTGGCGGTCCTCGGTGTGATCGACGACGTCAACCGGCGCACGCCGATGGCGTTCGCGGAGGCCGGCCAGCTGCTGTACCTGCTGGGCGACACGGCCGAGGAGTTCGGCGGCTCGGCCTGGTCCCAGGTCGTCCACGACCACCTCGGCGGCATGCCGCCCAAGGTGGACCTGGGCCGCGAGAAGCTGCTCGGCGAGATCCTGATCTCGGCGTCCCGCGACGGCATGGTCGACGCGGCGCACGACCTGTCCGACGGCGGCGTGATCCAGGCGCTCACCGAGTCCTGCCTGCGCGGCGGCAACGGTGCGCGGATCGTGGTGCCCGAGGGCCTGGACGCCTTCACCTTCCTGTTCTCCGAGTCCGCGGGCCGGGCCATCGTGGCCGTCCCGCGCAGCGAGGAGCTCCGCTTCACCGACATGTGCGGTGCGCGGGGCCTGCCGGCCACCCGCATCGGCGTGGTGGACGGCGAGGAGATCGAGATCCAGGGCGAGTTCACCATCCCGCTCGCGGAACTGCGTACCGCGCACGAGACGACGATCCCGGCGCTGCTCGCCTGATCCCGCGCTCGTTCCCGAGCCCCCGTCCGGAGTCTTCGAGTCCTCCGGGCGGGGGCTCGGGCGTTGTCCGCTGCGTCCGGTGCGTCCGGTGCCGTCCGGTGTTGCGCGCCCGGTCCGTTGTCCGCCCCGGCGGATAGGGTCGGGCCATGCCACCCGCCAAGAAGAGGGCGCGTACCTACGACGCCGTGAAGATCCGGGCCGCGGTCGCCGCGCAGTTCGGGCATGTGGGCGATGCCGTACGGGAGTTGGGCGAGGAGGAACTCGCGCGGCCCAGCGGGGTCGGGGAGTGGAGCGTCGCCGAACTCGCCGCGCACATCGCGTGGATCGCGCACTCGCTGGCCGCCGGGCTGGCCCGGCCCCCGGCCGCCGTACCGGAACTGACGGCCGTCGAGTGGCCCTTCGCCACCGCGTCGCTCGCCGGGAAGATCGCGGAGGCGGCCAAGGAGACCCTGGGCGGCGCCCCGCTGCCCGAGCTGTACGAGCGCGCCGGCGCCCGCATGGCCGAGGAGCTGGACGCGAACCCGGGCAGCCGGGTGATGGACCTGTGGATCGGGGACATGACCCTGGCCGACTTCCTGGTCACCCGGACCGTGGAGCTGGTGGTCCACACCGACGACCTCAACCGGGCGCTCGGGGCGGAGATCCCGATCGAGAGGCAGGCCCTGGCGGCCTGTACGCGGCTGCTCGCCGACGCCCTCGCGCTGAAGGCGCCGGGCGGCTCGGTGGAGGTACGGATCCCACCGTTCGCGGTGGTCCAGTGCATCGAGGGGCCCCGGCACACCCGCGGCACCCCGCCGAACGTGGTGGAGACGGATCCGCTGACCTGGATCCGGCTGGCCACGGGGCGTACGGACTGGGCCGCGGCCGTGGAGGACGCGCAGGTCAGGGCCAGTGGCGAGCGGGCCGACCTGTCGGCGCTGCTCCCGGTCATGAGCTGAGATGCCCGGCGTGGAACCGGCGCCGCGCGGGATCCGTCCCAGGGGCATGCGCACCTCCCGGCACGTCCCCGCCTCCGCGGGCGTGGCCCTCGTACTCGCGCTCGCCCTGGCCGCCTGCGGCCGGGCCGAGGGCGGTGGGAGCGCCACGCTCCCCGATCCCGTGGGTTCCTGGACCGTCGAGTCCCTGACCACGGGCGGCCGGACCCTGCACGCGCCCGACACCGCCCGCCTCGCGATCGGCCCGGACCAGGTCAAGGGGAACTACGGCTGCAACGGCTTCTCGGCGGCGGTGGCCTTCTCCGGAACCTCGGCGGTGACCGTCACACCCGGTGCCACGAGCCTGATGGCCTGCGCGGACATGGAGTTCGAGACGGCCTTCGCCAAGCTGTTCCGGGGGAGGCTGACCATCGACCGGGGGCCCGACCGGCTCACCCTGAAGACCGCCGACGGGAGCACCATCGCCATGACCTCGACGCCCGCGGAATCGGACGCTCCACTCACCACGACCCACTGGACCGTGGAGGCCCTGGTGAGCGCGGGGACCGTGGCCTCCCTGCCCGCCGAGGCCGCGGGGAAGGCGCAGTTCACCATCGCCGCGGACTCCGCGGTGAGCGGCAGCCTCGGCTGCAACCGGTTCAGTGCCAAGGCCACCGTCGAGGGCTCCTCGGTCGTCTTCGGGCCGCTCACCTCGACCCGGATGGCCTGCGAAGGCCCGGTGGGCGAAGTGGAGCGGACCCTGACCGGTCTCTTCGGCAGCGGCCCGCTCACCGCGAAGGTCGAGGGCCGGACCCTCACTCTCACCGCGTCCGACGGCAAGGGCCTGGTCGCGAAGGCGGCATCGGCCGCGGAATGACCCGCCCGCCTGCAGATCTCGTCAGCCCGGGTACGGCAGCAGCCCCGCGTCCACCTTCTCCCAGGCCGCACGCAGCTCCGCCAGCCGGGCCGGCTCCAGGGCCGCCTTGTCGGCCTGTTCGCGGATGTCCCCGGCCAGGTCGAACAGCTGGTCCTTGCCCGTCTTGCCGCGGTAGTACTTCCAGTCCCCGCGGCGCAGGGCCCGCTCCCCGCGCACCCGCCAGAACAGGTTCCGCTCCGCGGTCTTCTCGCCGCGCAGCAGGTATCCGGCCAGGCTCACCCCGTCCAGCGGGTGGGCCGGGTCCGGCCGGGTCCCGGCCAGCTCCAGCAGGGTCGCCGTCCAGTCCGGGGTGAACACCGGGACCCGGCTGACCTGGCCGCCGTCGATCCGGGCGGGCCAGCGCACGATGTTCGGAACCCGGATCCCGCCCTCCTGGAGGGAGGCCTTGTTGCCGGAGAGCGGCCAGTTGTAGGAGAAGCGCTCGCCGCCGTTGTCGCTGGAGAAGAAGACCAGGGTGTCGTCTTCCTGGCCGGAACGCTTGAGGGCCTTCAGGACCTCGCCGACCGAGCGGTCGAGGTCCTCGACCATCTGCTTGTACTTCTCGACGGAGCCGCCGTCCTGGTGCCACAGGGCCCGCGCGTCGCCCGCCTTGATCCGCCGCTCGACCTCGGCGCTCGCCGCGGTGTCCCCGTCGGCGATCCACGGCCAGTGCGGGGTGGTGAAGTTGAGGTTCAGCAGCCAGGGCTTGCCGTGGTGGTCGCGGGAGACGTACTCGCTCGCGCGCTCGGTCAGGATCCGCGTGTAGTAGCGCAGGTCCTTGTACTCGGCGTCGCCCTCGTAGAGGTCGTACTCCCCGCCCAGGCCCAGCTTGGAGTAGTACTCCAGGGCCCGCCGAAGTTCCCGAAGAACTCGTCCCAGCCCGACTTGGTGGGGCTGTGGTCGGGCAGGTAGCCGCAGTGCCACTTGCCGATCAGCGCGGTCGCGTAGCCGGAGGCGCGCAGCAGCGAGGCGAGCGTCGGGTGGGTCGGCTCCAGGCCCGCCGACTTGTCGGCGATGGGCTCCGCGAGCCCGCCCGCGGTCCGGCCCGGGTAGCGGCCGGTGTACAGGCTGAACCGGGTCGGGGAGCAGGTGGCGGAGCCGGAGTAGGCGTCGGTGAAGCGGACCCCCTGGCGGGCGAGCCGGTCGAGGTTCGGGGTCTTGATGTGCGGGGAGCCGTACGAGGACAGGTCGGCCCAGCCCAGGTCGTCGCCGAGGATGAACAGGACGTTCGGGCGCCGCGAACGCCGGCCGCGGGCGGCCTGGAACGGACGCTCCTCGGGGCCGGTCCGAGGGGTGCCGGAGGCGGCGGCCGGGCCGGCCCCGAGCCCCACCGCGGCGGCCGCGGCGCTCGCTCCGACGGCACTTCCGAAGGCCCGGCGGGACAGATTGCTGTTGTACGAAGACACGAGAACTCCAAGGCACGGCTCGGCGGCCTCGCCCCGGGCGGGCGCGGGACGGCGCGCGGCACGGCAGGGCGGGGCTCGGCGGAGCGAAAGGGGGAAAGGAGAGGGAGAGTTGTGGCTACGCAGAACAGCGACAGATGGCGCTCGCGACACGGACCAGGTCTACGTGGCGGCGCTCGACGAGGGTGACGGAACGGTCACCGAGAGGCTGCATGAGGCGAGAGCCTGTACGAATACCTTCGTAGATGTCAACAAAGGCTCCGAATAGCGAGACAGAGTCGTACCGTCACCCTCTGTGCTGTGACATTTCCCGGCCATCCCCAATTCGGACCAGTGGTCGATCTCGCCTACACTCGGAAGCGTGCCTCGTGGTGATGGACGACTCAACCACGACCTGCTCCCCGGCGAAAAGGGCCCCCAGGACGCTTGCGGCGTCTTCGGTGTCTGGGCTCCGGGTGAAGAGGTCGCCAAGCTCACCTACTTCGGACTGTATGCGTTGCAGCACCGTGGACAAGAGTCCGCGGGAATCGCTGTGAGCAACGGTTCCCAGATCCTCGTCTTCAAGGACATGGGCCTCGTTTCCCAAGTCTTCGACGAAACCTCTCTCGGCTCGCTCCAGGGTCATATCGCGGTCGGTCACGCCCGCTACTCGACCACCGGAGCCTCCGTCTGGGAGAACGCGCAGCCCACTTTCCGCGCGACCGCCCACGGCTCCATTGCCCTGGGTCACAACGGCAACCTGGTGAACACCGCCGAGCTCGCCGAGATGGTCGCGGACCTCCCCCGTCAGGACGGCCGCGCCACCCAGGTGGCGGCCACCAACGACACCGACCTGGTCACCGCCCTGCTGGCCGGCCAGACGGACGACGACGGCAAGCCCCTGACGATCGAGGAGTCGGCCACCAAGGTCCTCCCGAAGGTCAAGGGCGCCTTCTCGCTCGTGTTCATGGACGAGGGAACCCTCTACACCGCCCGTGACCCGCAGGGCATCCGCCCGCTGGTCCTCGGCCGCCTGGAGCGCGGCTGGGTGGTCGCGAGTGAGACCGCCGCCCTCGACATCTGCGGCGCCAGCTTCGTCCGCGAGGTCGAGCCGGGCGAGCTCATCGCGATCGACGAGAACGGTCTGCGCACCTCTCGCTTCGCGGAAGCAAAGCCCAAGGGCTGTGTCTTCGAGTACGTCTACCTGGCGCGCCCGGACACCGACATCGCCGGCCGGAACGTCTACCTCTCGCGTGTCGAGATGGGCCGGCGCCTGGCCAAGGAAGCCCCTGCCGACGCCGACCTGGTGATAGCGACACCGGAATCCGGCACGCCCGCCGCCGTCGGCTACGCCGAGGCCAGCGGGATCCCGTACGGCTCAGGCCTGGTCAAGAACGCCTACGTGGGCCGGACCTTCATCCAGCCCTCGCAGACGATCCGCCAGCTGGGCATCCGGCTGAAGCTGAACCCCCTCAAGGAAGTCATCCGGGGCAAGCGCCTGGTGGTCGTCGACGACTCGATCGTCCGCGGCAACACCCAGCGCGCCCTGGTCAAGATGCTCCGCGAGGCCGGCGCGGCCGAGGTCCACATCCGGATCTCCTCGCCGCCGGTGAAGTGGCCGTGCTTCTTCGGCATCGACTTCGCCACCCGGGCCGAGCTGATCGCCAACGGCATGACGGTCGACGAGATCGCCACGTCGCTCGGCGCGGACTCGCTCTCGTACATCTCGCTCGACTCGATGATCGAGGCGACGACCATCCAGAAGCCCAACCTCTGCCGTGCCTGCTTCGACGGCGAGTACCCCATGGAGCTGCCCGACCCGCAGCTCCTGGGCAAGCAGCTCCTGGAGAGCGAGCTGGCCGGCGGCACCGACGCCGCCGACGCGCTCCGGCGCCCGTAGCGCCGCGACCCGCGACCCCGGCTCCACCTGCGCCGGGCCCTGTCTTTACGAGTGCTTCTCCCAGGGCCCGGCACCACCCGCAGTAACGACACGAAAGCTCTCCCTGTCATGACAGAGAAGACCACCGGTGCCAGCTACGCAGCCGCGGGCGTGGACATCGAAGCCGGAGACCGCGCGGTCGAACTGATGAAGGAGTGGGTGAAGAAGACGCAGCGCCCCGAGGTCCTCGGCGGCCTCGGCGGATTCGCCGGCCTCTTCGATGCCTCCGCCCTCAAGCGCTACGAGCGCCCGCTGCTGGCCTCCGCGACCGACGGCGTCGGCACCAAGGTGGACATCGCGCGCCAGCTCGGCGTGTACGACACCATCGGCCACGACCTCGTCGCGATGGTCATGGACGACATCGTCGTCTGCGGCGCCGAGCCGCTCTTCATGACCGACTACATCTGCGTGGGCAAAGTTCACCCCGAGCGTGTCGCGGCGATCGTCAAGGGCATCGCCGAGGGCTGCGTCCTCGCCGGCTGCGCCCTGGTGGGCGGCGAGACCGCCGAACACCCGGGTCTGCTGGGCCCGGACGACTTCGACGTGGCGGGCGCCGGCACCGGTGTCGTCGAGTACGACCGCCTCCTCGGCGCGGATCGCATCCGTACGGGTGACGCCGTCATCGCGATGGCATCGTCCGGCCTTCACTCGAACGGGTACTCGCTGGTCCGGCACGTCCTTTTCGACCGCGCCGGCATGTCGCTCGACCAGCACGTGGAGGAGCTCGGCCGGACCCTCGGCGAGGAGCTCCTGGAGCCCACCAAGATCTACTCGCTGGACTGCATGGCTCTCACCCGTACGGCCGAGGTCCACGCCTACTCGCACATCACCGGCGGCGGACTCGCGGCGAACCTGGCCCGGGTCATCCCGGACCACCTGCACGCCACGGTCGACCGCTCGACCTGGACCCCCGGCGCGATCTTCGACCTGGTCGGCAAGGCCGGTCAGGTGGAGCAGCTGGAGCTGGAGAAGACCCTGAACATGGGCGTCGGCATGATGGCCGTGATCCCGCAGGAGTCGGTGGACGTGGCGCTGACCGCGCTTGCCGACCGGGGCGTGGACGCCTGGGTCGCGGGAGAGATCCTGGACCGGGAGGACCGCACCGAGGGCGCGACCCTGACCGGTTCCTACGCGAGCTGAGACGGCCGGGGCAACACTGAAACCCGGTCCGGGGCGAGGCCCCGGACCGGGTTTCAGTGTTTGTTGCCTTCGTGTAGACGCGAAAAAGCGTCAAGCGCCGCGACGCTGTGCCGACGGACCGGACTCGTCGTCCTCGTCGTCGTCATCGCTGTTGTACAGATCCGCGTACTTGGCGTACGGGTCGTCGTCGTCATCCAGATCGTCATCGACTTCGACCGGCTCGCTGACAGGCAGCAGCGGATCCGTCGGCGATGCGCCCAGCTCATTGGCCAGACGCGAGAGGTCAGTCCCGCCGCTGTTGTACTTCAGCTGGCGGGCGACCTTTGTCTGCTTGGCCTTGGCCCGGCCGCGCCCCATGGCTCGACCCCCTCGGTGACGGGGCTCGACGGCCCCAGAGTCTGACACGCGTTCATGGTTCGGAGCGGGCTCTCCGTGGAGAGACCGTCCGTAGGGGTTTAACGGTACCTGCTTCCGCGGCCATACGGTACGCCGCCCGCATGACGTGCCCCGAAGCAGAACCAATGAGGCGCCCCGTCCTCGCTGGTCAGCTGCGATTTTAACCCGTTCCTGGCGGGCGACCCGCCGAAGTGCAGTGAGTTCCGTCTCGCCGCAACCCCGGCGGGCGCACGCAGGGGGTGTTACAGGGCCGCTGACAAGCCCTTCGCGGCCTTCGCCGCGCGGGCGTCCGCCATCCGCTGCTCGGCGATCCGGTCGGCCGCAGCGGCCGGCGGGATGCCGTCCGCCTTCGCACGAGCGAAGATCTCCAGCGTGGTGTCGAAGATCTTCGTGGCCTTCGCCTTGCAGCGGTCGAAGTCGAAGCCGTGCAGCTCGTCGGCGACCTGGATGACCCCGCCCGCGTTCACCACGTAGTCGGGCGCGTAGAGGATCCCGCGGTCCGCGAGGTCCTTCTCCACGCCCGGGTGGGCGAGCTGGTTGTTCGCGGCGCCGCACACGACCTTGGCGGTCAGGGCCGGTACCGACTCGTCGTTCAGCGCGCCGCCGAGGGCACAGGGGGCGTAGATGTCCAGGCCCTCGGTGCGGATCAGCGCGTTCGTGTCGGCCGCGACGGAGACCTGCGGGTGCTTGTCGAGGACGCGGCGCAGGGACTCCTCGCGCACGTCCGTGATCACGACCTCGGCGCCGTCCTCCAGGAGGTGCTCGACCAGGTAGTGGCCGACCTTGCCGACGCCGGCCACGGCGACCTTGCGGCCGCGCAGCGTCGGGTCGCCCCACAGGTGCTGGGCGCTGGCCCGCATGCCCTGGAAGACGCCGAAGGCGGTGAGGACCGAGGAGTCGCCGGCGCCGCCGTTCTCGGGGGAGCGGCCGGTCGCCCAGCGGGTCTCGCGGGCCACGACGTCCATGTCCGCCACGTACGTGCCGACGTCGCAGGCCGTGACGTAGCGGCCGCCGAGGGACTCCACGAACCGGCCGTAGGCCAGCAGCAGTTCTTCGGACTTCAGTACGTCGGGGTCGCCGATGATGACGGCCTTGCCGCCGCCGAGGTCGAGACCGGCGAGGGCGTTCTTGTACGACATGCCGCGCGAGAGGTTCAGCGCGTCGAGGACGGCTTCCTCGTCCGAGGCGTACGCGTGGAAGCGCGTACCGCCGAGGGCGGGGCCCAGGGCGGTGGAGTGGATCGCGATGACGGCCTTCAGGCCGGAGGCTCGGTCCTGGCACAGCACGACTTGCTCGTGGCCGCCCTGTTCCGTGCGGAACAGGGTGTGCAGGACGCCGTCGGTCATTTCGGTCACGGTGGTGACTCCCATGGAAGAGATGCGGCGGAATGACGCCCGCCCTGCGGGTGGGGGAGGGCGTGCTGGGAGCAGAGTAAGACCTGCGGGCCGTGCGCAGGTGACCTGTCCGGAGATCGGAACACTCCCGGGGTGCGGGGGCCTCCCGCGGCGGGCCCGCCACGAGCCCGCCGGGCGCCCGGTGCCGGGTCGGCGGGCGCCCGGCGAGTAGCCACCGGCGGGGCGGGGGAGTACGAGAGCGTGAGCGAATCCCCCGACCCCAAGCTGCCCGCGGCGCGCTCGGCGCCGACCGTCCCGTACGCCTCCTACCTGCGCGTCTACGAGCCCCTGGTGGCCTTCGCGGAGCCGGAGCGCACGCACTGGGCCTCGTACGCGCGGCGCGGGGTGGTGGCGACGGCCCAGGACGAACTGCGACGCTCCCTCTCCGATTTGGTCCGGGTCCCGGTGGTCGGGGTGCCGGCGCACGAGAGCGCGGACGCCTTCACGGCGGAGGTGGACGGGGTGCTGCTGGTCTGCCCGTGGCGGACCAGACTGCGCGGCTGGCTGGCGCTCCAGGAGCTCGTCGACCAGTTCCCGCTCCCGGTGCTGGACGCGGCCCTCCCGCCGGGCGCGCGGCGGCGTGCGACGGAGGAGTACGAGCGCTGGCGCGAGCGGAACCCGGACGCGCGCCCGTGGATCCGTACCGGGGTGTGGCAGGTGCCGCTGCGCTGGTTCGTGCTGGTGGCCGACGACGAGCGGGAGTACCTGCCGGGCGAGCGGATGCGCTACCGGACGCCGATGGTGCAGGCCCGGCGGCGGCTCGCCCGGGCGCTGCGCATCCTGCGGGAGGCCGAGGGGTACGCGGGGCTCGCGGAGGGGCTGGTGGACGTCGGCAGCTGGCTGGAGGAGTTCCACCCGCGCTCGATGGTCGAGCTGGACTACGGGGGCCTGGTGCACGCCCTGCCGGCGGACCGGCTGCGCACCGACCGGTCGGCCCGGGACGTGGCGGCGGGGATCGCGGCGCTGCGGGCCGGGGACGAGGCGGCGGCGGCGGAGGTGTACGCGGAGCTGGCGGAGCGCTGGCGGGAGGTCCGGGAGAGACTGTTCGCGAACTGACCCCCGAACCGGTCCCCCGAGTTCTTGATCGCGACGCTTTCGGGCCTTAGTTCCAGGACCTACGTCCCGATACGGGCCATTGACTCAAGCGTGACGGACCGCACTATCTACACCCTTGCGCCCTTCCCCTACCCTCGTGCCAAAATAGGACAAGGAGTCCGGGGAGGGTTCCTTCCACCCAACTTTGGGCGGAATGCTCGGCATTGCACTCTACGGGGGGTCCTGATGACTCCTGATCGCTCTGTGACTGATCGTCACAGTGGGGTGACTGTCCGTTATGGGACGGTCCATCGGCTTCCGCCGCTGATGAACACCTCGGAGGGCAATTCCATCGGTTTGGCCGTCACGGCTGGACGGATGGTGTAGTTGTAGTGCCGAGGACAAGCCGTTCGTCCTATAACCGACTCGGCCCGCGTATGTCCATTTCGGGCAACGCGGGCCAAGGTGCAGAATTTAGAGGAAAGAACCGAGATGGTTCGGTTCTCCCGAGGAGGCCGCTCATGACCGCTCGCACCCCTGATGCCGAGCCGCTGCTGACCCCGGCTGAGGTTGCCACGATGTTCCGCGTGGACCCGAAGACGGTCACCCGCTGGGCCAAGGCTGGCAAGCTCACGTCCATCCGCACCCTGGGTGGACACCGCCGATACCGCGAGGCCGAGGTTCGCGCTCTGCTCGCGGGAATTCCGCAGCAGCGCAGCGAGGCCTGAGGTCGCGCAAGCACCCCGCTTTACCGGGTTTGAATCGGGTCCCCCAATCCGATGAAACCCAAAGGCTTCAAACGCCTGGACCTGCCCCAACAGGTTCTTGTCGTCGGATCGCGCTGGACTCCGCCGGGTCCAGCGCGATCCTTTTTTTATGCCCGGGGAGGGGTGGAGCCGGGTCCGCGCGGGAGGCCCACAGGGTGGGTGCCATTGCACATATTAAATCGAGCACGCGTATGGGTGCGATAAATGTGCGAGTCCCAAAAACTCATGTGGTGACTCCCGTCACAGGCAGTAACTCTTGTGCAACCCGCAATGCACCCGTAAGGGGACGTGTGTCGCAGAGTGCCTCATGCGGACGGGGGATTTTTCGGCCCGGGTGTTCCTGGAGACCCCGGCGCTCCCTTCGGTCCAGGCGTTTCCGTCGGCCCGGGTGTCGGCGTCGGCCCGCGTGTCGGCGTCGGCCCGGGTGTTCGCGTCGGTCCGGGTGTTCCCGGAGGGCAAACGAAGCAGGGCCCGCATCCCTGGGGATGCGGGCCCTGCTCTTCTTGCGAACCTGACGGGACTTGAACCCGCGACCTCCACCTTGACAGGGTGGCGAGCTAACCAACTGCTCCACAGGTCCTTGATTTGCGGCCGCTCGGCGGCTGCGAATCAGACTGTACCCCAGTTCAGGGGGTGCAGTCGAACCCGATCAGCGGGCCGGTCCGGGGGCCGCCGCGTCCACCGCCTTCACGATGCGCTTGTCGGAGATCGGGTACGCCGTCCCGAGCGCGTGCGCGAAGTAGCTGACCCGGAGTTCCTCGATCATCCAGCGGATGTCGGTGACCGCGGACGGCACCGGCCGGCCCTTCGGCAACTGCTCCAGCAGCCACGCGTACTCGTCCTGCATCTCGTGCACCTTCTGCATGCGCGTGGTGTCGCGCTGGGCGCCCGTCGGCATCTGCTGGAGCCGCCGGTCCACCGCCACCAGGTAGCGCATCAGGTCCGGCAGCCGGCGCAGGCCCGTCAGGGTCACGAAGCCCGCCGGTACGAGGGCCGCCAGCTGCGTTCTGACGTCCTGCACGTTCGCCACCAGGGCCAGGCTGTTCGTGGCCTTCAGACGGCGCTCACAGGCCTGCCAGGCGGCCAGCACCTGCTGCACCTGGGCCACGGTCCGCACGGTCGTGTCCACCAGGTCGGCGCGGACGGCCTCGTAGAGGGCTCGGAAGGACGCCTCGTCCCAGGCCGGGCCGCCGTGGTCGGCGATCAGCTTGTCGGCCGCGGCGGTCGCGCAGTCGTCGAACAGCGCCTGGATGGAGCCGTGCGGATTGCGGGACAGGGCCAGCTTCTGCTGGTTGGTCAGGTGGTCCGAGGCGAACTTCGCCGGGTTCACCGGGATGTTCAGCAGGATGAGCCGCCGCGTGCCCAGCCACATCGCCTGCTGCTGCTCGGCCTCCGTGTCGAAGAGCCGTACGGAGACTGTTCCCGCTGCCGCTCCCCCGTCGTCCACCAGCGCCGGGTACGCCTTCACCGGCTGACCGGCCCGCCGGGTCTCGAAGACCTTGGTCAGCGTGCCGATCGTCCAGTCGGTCAGCCCGGTGCGCTCCAGCGACTCCCCGCCCGCGCGCTCGGCGGTGGCGGCGGCGGCCTTGGAGAGGGCCTGGCGGGCCTTCGGCTTCAGCTTCAGCCGCAGGGCCTCCAGGTCCTTGTCCTCGGCGAGGTTCTTGCGACGCTCGTCGACGATCCGGAAGGTGATCTTCAGGTGGTCCGGGATCCGGCCGAGGTCGAAGTCCTCGGCGGTGACCGGGACCCCGACCATCCGCTGGAGCTCGCGCGCCAGGGTGACCGGCAGCGGCTCCTGCAGCGGCACCGCGGAGTCCAGGAAGCGGGTCGCGAAGTTCGGCGCGGGCACGTAGTGCCGGCGGATCGGCTTCGGCAGCGAGCGGATCAGCTCGGTGACGACCTCTTCCCGCAGGCCCGGGATCTGCCAGTCGAAGCCCTCGCCGGTGACCTGGTTCAGCACCTGGAGCGGGATGTGGACGGTCACGCCGTCCGCGTCCGCGCCGGGCTCGAACTGGTAGGTCACCCGGAACTTGAGCTGCCCCTGGCGCCAGGAATCCGGGTAGTCGGCCTTGGTGACCCCGGCCGCCTTCTCGGTCAGCAGCATCTCGCGCTCGAAGTCGAGGAGTTCGGGCTCCTCGCGCTTCTTGTGCTTCCACCAGGAGTCGAAGTGCGCGCCCGAGACGACGTGGTCGGGGATCCGCTGGTCGTAGAAGTCGAAGAGGGTCTCGTCGTCGACCACGATGTCGCGCCGCCGCGCCCGGTTCTCGAGCTCCTCCACCTCGGTGAGGAGCTTGCGGTTGTCGGCGTAGAACTTGTGGTGCGTGCGCCAGTCGCCCTCGACCAGCGCGTTGCGGATGAACAGCTCGCGCGAGACCGCGGCGTCGATCCGGCCGTAATTGATCTTCCGCTGGGCGACGATCGGCACGCCGTACAGCGTGACCTTCTCGTACGCCATGACGGCCGCCTGGTCCTTCTCCCAGTGCGGCTCGCTGTACGTGCGCTTGATCAGGTGCTGGGCGAGCGGCTCGACCCACTCCGGCTCGACCTTGGCGTTGACCCGGGCCCACAGCCGCGAGGTCTCCACCAGCTCCGCCGACATCAGGAACTTCGGCTGCTTCTTGAAGAGCGCCGAGCCCGGGAAGATCGCGAACTTGGCGGACCGGGCCCCCAGGTACTCGTTCTTGTCGGTGTCCTTGAGGCCGATGTGCGAGAGCAGGCCGGCCAGCAGCGAGATGTGCACGCTCGTCTCGGGGGCGTCGGCCTCGTTGACGTGGATGCCCATGCCCTTGGCGACCGTACGCAGCTGCGAGTAGATGTCCTGCCACTCGCGGATCCGCAGGAAGTTCAGGTACTCCTGCTTGCACATCCGGCGGAACGAGGACGAGCCGCGCTCCTTCTGCTGCTCGCGGACGTAGCGCCACATGTTCAGGAACGAGAGGAAGTCGCTGGTCTCGTCCTTGAAGCGGGCGTGGTTCTGGTCGGCCTGGGTCTGCTTGTCCGAGGGCCGCTCGCGCGGGTCCTGGATGGACAGGGCCGCCGCGATGACCATGACCTCGCGGACACAGTTGTTCTTGTCCGCCTCGACGACCATGCGGGCCAGGCGGGGGTCCACGGGGAGCTGGGAGAGCTGGCGGCCCATCGGGGTGAGGCGCTTCGTGTGATCCTTCTCGGCCGGGTCCAGCGCGCCGAGTTCCTGGAGCAGCTGGACGCCGTCGCGGATGTTGCGGTGGTCCGGCGGGTCGATGAAGGGGAACTTCTCGATCTCGCCGAGGCCGGCCGCGGTCATCTGGAGGATGACGGAGGCCAGGTTGGTGCGCAGGATCTCGGCGTCCGTGAACTCGGGCCGGGAGAGGAAATCGTCCTCGGAGTAGAGCCGGATGCAGATGCCGTCGCTGGTACGGCCGCAACGGCCCTTGCGCTGGTTGGCGCTGGCCTGGGAGATCCGCTCGATGGGCAGCCGCTGGACCTTGGTGCGGTGGCTGTAGCGGGAGATCCGGGCGTTGCCCGGATCGATCACGTACTTGATGCCGGGGACGGTGAGGGAGGTCTCGGCGACGTTGGTCGCGAGAACGATCCTGCGCCCCGTGTGCTGCTGGAAGACGCGGTGCTGCTCGGCGTGGGAGAGGCGGGCGTAGAGCGGGAGCACCTCCGTGAAGCGCAGGTTCCGCTTGTTCAGCGCGTCCGCCGTGTCGCGGATCTCGCGCTCGCCGGAGAGAAAGACCAGGACGTCGCCGGGGCCTTCGGACTGGAGCTCGTCGACGGCCTCGCAGATCGCGGTGATCTGGTCGCGGTCGCTCTCCTCGCTGTCGTCCTCGAGCAGCGGGCGGTAGCGCACCTCGACGGGGTACGTACGGCCGCTGACCTCGACGATCGGGGCCTCGCCGAAGTGCCGGGAGAACCGCTCCGGGTCGATCGTCGCCGAGGTGATCACGACCTTGAGGTCGGGGCGCTTCGGCAGCAGCCGGGACAGGTAGCCCAGCAGGAAGTCGATGTTGAGGGACCGCTCGTGGGCCTCGTCGATGATGATCGTGTCGTACGCGCGCAGCTCGCGGTCCGTCTGGATCTCGGCGAGCAGGATGCCGTCGGTCATCAGCTTCACGAAGGTCGCGTCCTGGTCCACCTGATCGGTGAACCGGACCTTCCAGCCGACCGTCTGGCCGATCTCGGACCCGAGCTCCTCGGCGATCCGCTCCGCGACCGTGCGGGCGGCGATCCGGCGGGGCTGGGTGTGCCCGATCATGCCCCGGACGCCGCGCCCCAGCTCCATGCAGATCTTGGGGATCTGCGTGGTTTTGCCGGAGCCGGTCTCACCGGCGACGATCACGACCTGGTGGTCGCGTATCGCCTCGGCGATCTCGTCCTTCTTCTGGCTGACGGGCAGGTTCTCGGGATACGTGACCTCCGGCATCCGCGAGGCACGGCCGGCCAGTCGCGCGGCGGCCTTCTCGGCCTCCGCGGCGATCTCGTCGAGCACGGCCTGCTTGGCCTCGGGCTTTCGGATGCGGCGGGCGCCTTCGAGGCGGCGGCCGAGGCGGTGCGCGTCACGGAGGGAGATCTCACCGAGAAGCGTCTGCAGGGCGGCGAAGGAAGTAGACATACCTGATCGAGGATCTCACCCGCGGGCGCCGGGTGGCGAACGCATTTGTGCCCCCTCCCCGTACCATTTCGGGACGAGATCGCCTGAACCGACCCGATGACCCAGTGAGAGGCCTGCCATGTCCCGCGCCCGTGGTGTGTGGTGGCTGCTCGCTGCCGTGATCGCGGTGCTCGTGGGGTGTGCCGTGTCCGCGGCGGTGCTTCCGGTTCCGGGCTCCGTTTCTGCTCCGGTTCCGGGTGCGGTGTCCGCTTCGGCCGTCGCTCCGGCCGCCGCTCCGGCCGCCGCTCCGGTCCACGCCGTGGCCGCCGGCGACCGGGGGCCCTCGTGTGATCCCGGGACCCGGGACCACGGACAGGCCCCGGGCGTGCCGCCCCGCGGCGGAGGGGAGCACGCCCACGCCCCGGTGGGGCGGCCCGCCGTGGAACAGGCCTGGGCGGACCGGGTGGCGCCGGTGCGGGTGCTCGCACGGGGGCCGGACCAGCCGGCTCCGGGGCCCGTGGAGCTGTCCGTGATGCGGGTGTAGAGGACCGGCCCTCCCGCCGGTCCACCTTCACCACCCGCAGCTCTGGAGCACCCGTATGTCCTCTTCCCCCTCCCGTCCGCGTTCGTCTTCCTCTTCCTCTTCCACTTCCGCGCGCAAGCGGCTGCTGATCTCCGCCGGCGTCGCGGTCGCCGCCGTCACCCTCGGGATCGTGTCCTGGCAGGCCACCGCGCCCGAGGACAGGCCCGCCCGGACCTCCTCCTCGGCCGCGGCCGCGCCCAAGGGCTCCGACGTCCACGCCGAGCTGGCGAAGCTGGCCCGCCGCGAGTCCGGCGACAAGCTGGCCGCCGGCCGGGCGGACGCCCCCGTCGTGCTGATCGAGTACTCCGACTTCAAGTGCGGCTACTGCGGCAAGTTCGCCCGTGACACAGAACCCGCACTGGTGAAGAAGTACGTCGAGGACGGCACCCTGCGCATCGAGTGGCGCAACTTCCCGATCTTCGGCGCCGACTCCGAGGCCGCCGCCAAGGCCGCCTGGGCCGCGGGGCAGCAGGACCGGTTCGCGCAGTTCCACGCGGCCGCGTACGCCGACGGGGCCAAGGAGAAGGGCTTCGGCCAGGCGCGGCTGCTGGAGCTGGCCCGTGAGGCCGGGGTCCCGGACCTGGACCGCTTCCGGCAGGACATGGCCGGCGAGGCCGCCGCGGCCGCCCTGCAGAAGGACCAGGAGGAGGGCTACCGCATCGGGGTCACCTCCACCCCGTCCTTCCTGGTCAACGGCCGGCCGATCGCGGGCGCCCAGCCGCTCGACGCCTTCGCCGCGGCGATCGCCCAGGCGAAGGCCCAGGCTCGCCCCGAGGGTGCCGGGCAGGCCGACGGCCAGGCCGCCCGGTGACCGGCGTCGGCGACATCGGGTACCTGGCCGCGCTGCTGGGCGGGCTGCTCGCGCTGCTCAGCCCGTGCAGCGCCCTGCTGCTGCCCGCGTTCTTCGCGTACTCGATCGACTCCACCTCTCGGCTGCTGGCGCGCACCGGGATCTTCTACGCGGGCCTCGCGAGCACCCTCGTACCGCTGGGCGCGGCGGGCTCGTACGCCGGGCGGTTCTTCCACGGCAACCGTGACGGGCTCGTCCTGGCCGGCGGCTGGCTGATCATCGCGCTCGGGGTCGCGCAGATCCTGGGCCTCGGCTTCGCCTCGAAGCGGATCTCGGAGCTGTCGGGGCGGATCCGGCCGACCACCGTGCTGTCGGTGTACGCGCTCGGCGCCGTCTACGGACTGGCCGGGTTCTGCGCCGGCCCGATCCTCGGCAGCGTCCTGACCGTCGCGGCGGTCAGCGGCAGCCCGGTCTACGGCGGCCTGCTGCTGGCCGTGTACGCGCTGGGGATGGCCGTGCCGCTGTTCCTGCTGGCCCTGCTGTGGGAGCGGTTCGACCTGGGCCGGCGGCGCTGGCTGCGCGGGCGGGCCGTGCGGGTGGGCCGCTTCGAGCTGCACACCACCTCGCTGCTGTCGGGGCTGTTCTTCATCGCCCTCGGCGCGCTGTTCCTCGCGTACGACGGGGCGAGCGCGCTGCCGGGGCTGCTCGACGTGGACGACTCGTACGCGGTGGAGCAGCGGGTCCGGACGTTCGCGGACGCGGTTCCGGACTGGGCGCTGCTCGGGCTGGTGGCGGCGGGAGCGGCGGCGGTCGGCGTGACGCAGTGGCGCCGCGGCGAGCGCCGGGAGCGCCGGGAGAGGGAGAACGGGTAACGCAGAAGGCCCCGTCCGATGGACGGGGCCTTCTTGTGGTGGCTGGGGCCGGGGTCGAACCGGCGACCTATCGCTTTTCAGGCGATCGCTCGTACCAACTGAGCTACCCAGCCACGAGACCGTTTCCGGCCTCAGCGAACCTGACGGGACTTGAACCCGCGACCTCCACCTTGACAGGGTGGCGAGCTAACCAACTGCTCCACAGGTCCTTGCAGTGTGCGAGACCAAGTCTTGCACACGGTAATGCGTACCCCCAACGGGATTCGAACCCGTGCTACCGCCTTGAAAGGGCGGCGTCCTGGGCCACTAGACGATGAGGGCTAAAGGCCCGCCGGGCACTTATTCAGCGCGTCGGGGACGTGAGAAGCATATGGGATCCGGGGAGCTATCGCCAAAACGGTTTCCCCACATGCGGGAGGTGCCCCCGCCGGAGGGACAATGGCCCGGTGCTGGAGATGACGCGCGAGGAGTTCGAAGAGCTCGTCGCAGAGGCCCTGGACCGCATCCCGCCGGAGCTGACGCGGCTGATGGACAACGTGGCGGTGTTCGTCGAGGACGAACCGCCGGCGGACGACCCCGAGCTGCTCGGTCTCTACGAGGGGACCCCGCTGACGGACCGCGGCGAGTGGTACGCCGGGGTGCTGCCGGACCGGATCACGATCTACCGGAACCCCACGTTGCGGATGTGCGAGGACCGGGAGGGCGTGATCGCGGAGACGGAGATCACCGTGGTGCACGAGATCGCCCATCACTTCGGGATCGACGACGAGCGGCTGCACGCGCTGGGGTACGGGTGACCGGCCCGGGCGGGGACGGCGCGGCGGAGGCGATCGATCCGGACGTCGACCTCCATGTGCCCGGGCAGCGTGCCGAAAGGCAGGGTCCCGTGCTCGCCGCGATCGCGGTGGGCGGCGCGCTCGGGGCCTCGGCACGGTACGGGGCCTCGCTGCTGTGGCCGGCCGCCGGACCCGGGGCCTTCCCGTGGACGACCTTCTGGACGAACGTGATCGGCTGCGTCCTGATCGGCGTGCTGATGGTGCTGATCAGCGAGGGCGGCCGGACGCCGCCGCATCCGCTGGTCCGGCCGTTCGCCGGGGTCGGGGTGCTCGGCGGGTTCACCACGTTCTCCACGTACGCGGTGGACTTCTCGCGGCTGCTGGACGCGGGGGAGGCGGGGCGCGCGCTGGCGTACGCCGGGCTCACGGTGGTGGCGGCGCTGGGGGCGGTGTGGGCCGGGGCCGCGGCGACCCGTCTCGCGGCCGGACTTCCCGTACGGGGCGGCCCGCGGAGGCGCAAGTGAACTGGCTGCTCGTGGTGGTGGGCGCCGTCGTGGGGGCGCCGCTGCGCTATCTGACGGACCGTGCGGTGCAGGCGCGGCACGATTCGGTGTTCCCGTGGGGGACGTTCGTGGTGAACGCGGGCGCGTGCCTGGTGCTCGGGGTACTGACCGGTGCGGTGCTGGCCGGTGCGGCCTCCGAGCGGCTGAGCCTGCTGCTGGGCCCGGGGCTGTGCGGGGCACTGAGCACGTACTCGACGTTCTCGTACGAGACGCTGCGGCTGTACGAGCGCGGCTGGCGGTTCCTGGCGGCGGCGAACGTGGCGGCCTCGGTCCTGGCGGGGCTGGGTGCGGTGACGCTGGGGTCGCAGGTGGCGCGGCAGTTGTTCGCCTGAGCCCTGAGCCCTGAGCCCTGAGCCCTGCTTCCTGGGGCCTCAGTCCTGGGCCGAGGCCTGGGGCCCGAGCCGTCCGGGGGTCGTCCCCGGACGGCCGGCGGATTGCGGACCGGCGGTGTCCCCAAGGGCGTGTCCCTTACGGGGTAAAGGGAGTTGGGCACATTGACCCGCTCTCCGCGGACCCTGACCGCCCACCTCCGGCCGCCGCCGGGGGACCCCCAGGAGGTGCCCCGTGCGCCAGTTGTCCGCTTCCCTCCGGCTGGCCGCCGCCGTGCTCGCGGTCGCGGCCACGGCGGGCTGCATGAGCGTCGGCGAGGACGGCGCGAAGCCCGGGCCCTCGCCGGCGGACCGCAAGGCGGCCGCGGAGGCGGCCGGGGGCTCCGCTTCCGGCAAGGGCCCGGGGGCGCGCGGCCGCCACGGCTCGAAGCCGGGTGCGGCGGGCGAGGAGGGCAGGCCGGCCGAGGACGGCAAGGCGTCCGGCGCCACCGGGGCCTCCCCCAGCCCGGGTGCGCCCGCCGGCCGGCCCGGGGCCCCCTCGCCGTCGGCCGGCCCGGGTGGCGGGCCCGGCGGCCAGGGCGGACAGCAGCCGACCTCGGGCGGATCCGGAAGCAGTGGTTCCGGTGGGACGCACGTCACACCGCCGCCCGCCCAGTCGCCGATCCCGGAGCCGCCCGTGACTTCGCCCACTCCGCCGGCCCAGACGCCCCCGGCTCCGGACCCCTCCCCGACGCCCTCTTCGTAGCCGCGGGCTCTTCCCGGGGTCGGCGGCGGGTGGGTGTCGGGCTCCCGGATCGAGGGAATCGTCGCAGGTCAGAGCGGGTCTGGTCGAAGCGACTTGCCAGACCCGGGGGAGGGTGCGTATGGTTATAGATCGTTTGATCCCATTGCCCGGCGCCGAATCCGAAGAGCGCCGTGTGGCGCGTACTCTCCCTAGCCGTGGCTGACCGCATTGAGGCGGTCGATTTGCGATTCACGGAGTTTGGGCGCGTGCCGAGACTCCGGAAGGTTTCGCATTTCGCATGTCCATTTCCAGTTCTGACCGTGCCGTCATGCCCGAGAACGACTCGAACGAGCTCGTCGACGCCGTCGAGGCCCTTGTGGTCACCGAGGCGATCGAGGCCGCTGAGGCCGACGAAATCATCGAGGCCCTTGAGGCCGACGTGACGACCGACCAGTCCATCGACGCCGAGGCGGACGACGCCGACGCCGAGCCCACCATCACCTTCGGCGACCTCGGTCTGCCCGAGGGCGTCGTGCGCAAGCTCGCGCAGAACGGTGTCACCTCCCCCTTCCCGATCCAGGCCGCGACCATCCCGGACGCCCTGGCCGGCAAGGACATCCTCGGCCGCGGCCGCACCGGCTCCGGCAAGACCCTCTCCTTCGGTCTGCCGACCCTGGCCCGCCTGGCCGGTGGCCACACCGAGAAGAAGAAGCCCCGCGCGATCATCCTCACGCCGACGCGTGAGCTCGCGATGCAGGTCGCGGACGCCCTCCAGCCGTACGGCGACGTGCTCGGCCTCAAGATGAAGGTCGTCTGCGGCGGTACGTCGATGGGCAACCAGATCTACGCCCTCGAGCGCGGTGTCGACGTCCTCGTCGCCACCCCGGGCCGTCTGCGCGACATCATCAACCGCGGCGCCTGCTCCCTGGAGAACGTCGAGGTGGCCGTCCTCGACGAGGCCGACCAGATGGCCGACCTGGGCTTCCTGCCCGAGGTCACCGAGCTGCTCGACCAGATCCCCGGCGGCGGCCAGCGCATGCTCTTCTCCGCCACCATGGAGAACGAGATCGGCACCCTGGTCAAGCGCTACCTGTCCAACCCCGTCACGCACGAGGTCGACAGCGCGCAGGGCAACGTCACGACCATGACGCACCACGTCCTCGTCGTGAAGCCGAAGGACAAGGCGCCGGTCACGGCCGCCATCGCCGCCCGCAAGGGCCGCACCATCATCTTCGTCCGCACCCAGCTGGGCGCCGACCGCATCGCCGAGCAGCTCGTCGAGGCCGGCGTGAAGGCCGACGCGCTGCACGGCGGCATGACGCAGGGCGCCCGTACCCGCGTCCTCGCGGACTTCAAGGACGGCTACGTCAACGCGCTCGTCGCGACCGACGTCGCCGCCCGAGGCATCCACGTCGACGGCATCGACCTGGTCCTGAACGTGGACCCGGCCGGCGACCACAAGGACTACCTGCACCGCTCGGGCCGTACCGCCCGTGCCGGCAAGTCCGGTGTCGTGGTCTCCCTGGCCCTGCCGCACCAGCGCCGCCAGATCTTCCGCCTGATGGAGGACGCGGGCGTCGACGCCTCGCGCCACATCGTCCAGGGCGCCGGCGCCTTCGACCCGGAGGTCGCCGAGATCACCGGTGCGCGTTCGCTGACCGAGGTCCAGGCCGACTCCGCGAACAACGCCGCCAAGCAGGCCGAGCGTGAGGTCGCCGACCTCACCAAGCAGCTGGAGCGCCTGACGCGCCGTGCCGCCGAGCTCCGCGAGGAGGCCGACCGCCTGGTCGCCCGCTCCGCCCGTGAGCGCGGCGAGGACCCGGAGGCCGCTGTCGCCGAGGTGGCCGAGGCCGCCGAGGCCGAGGTCGCGGCTGCCGTCGCGGCCACGCCGGTCGCCGAGGAGCGCCCGTCCTTCCAGGCCCGCGACGACCGCGGCAACTTCGAGCGCCGCGACAACCGTCGTGACGACCGCGGTGGAGACCGTGGTGGCGACCGTGGCGGCTTCCGTCGTGACGACCGTCCCTCCGGTGGCTTCCGCTCCGGCGGCGACCGTCGTGACGACAACCGTGGTGGCGGCTTCCGTCGCGACGACCGTCCGTCCGGTGGCTTCAACCGTGACGACCGTGGTGGCGACCGTGGCGGCTTCCGCCGTGACGACCGTCCCTCCGGTGGCTTCCGCTCCGGCGGTGACCGTCCCTCCGGCGGCTTCCGTCGCGACGACCGTCCGTCCGGTGGCTTCAACCGTGACGACCGTGGTGGCGACCGTGGCGGCTTCCGCCGTGACGACCGTCCCTCCGG
>NZ_JBHYXN010000049.1:34513-60756 GCF_042752335.1 Streptomyces sp. NPDC059355
CGGCGGCTTCCGCTCCGGCGGTGACCGTCCCTCCGGTGGCGACCGTCCCTCCGGCGGCTTCCGTCGCGACGACCGTCCGTCGGGCTCCGGCTCGACCGGTTCCTTCGGCGGCCGCCGCGACGACAAGCCCCGCTGGAAGCGCAACGGCTGATCCGGACCCCCGGACCAGCGGCTGAGCTGACTGTCTGACAGGGCCCCCACGACACCGTCGTGGGGGCCCTGTCGGCGATTTGTGAGCCGCGCCGGACCCGGTCAGCCGATACTCGATCGGCTGACGGTTGGTCTCCGGCTATGCTCTGGGGTGAGCACCCACGGGCCATTAGCTCAATTGGCAGAGCAGCGGACTTTTAATCCGTTGGTTGTCGGTTCGAGTCCGACATGGCCTACAGCTCACGAAGCGCCCCACCCGATCCTTCGGGTGGGGCGCTTCGGATTTTCAGGACCAGCCCGGGTCTTGGGGGGCCGGCACCGACCAGCCCGGGTCCTTGGGCGGGGCCTTCGCGGTGCGCTCCGCCCAGGACGCGAAGCGCGCCGAGCGCCCCAAGGCCGAGGCCTTCACCTTCAACGCCGCCGTGTTGGCCGGGGACTTGGCCACCGACGCGCGGGCGCTGGGCCTGACCCTGATCGGCCTCCGGTACTGGGCCGTACTCGCCGCGGCGGCCGTAGCGGTGGTCTGGCTGCGGCCGCGGCGGCCGTAGCGGTGGTCTGGCTGCGGCAGGTGCCGCCCGCGGTGACCGCCGCCCCGCTCCGCCTGGTCACGGGCTGATGCGAGCCGTCTTTCCGGCCTTTCATAAGGCTCTGACCTGCATATATGTCGGTCCTGGAGGTGACGGGAAGGTTAATTGGCGCAACCCCTCCCCGCGATGACGTAGAGTTGTGTTTACCGACGCGGGGTGGAGCAGCTCGGTAGCTCGCTGGGCTCATAACCCAGAGGTCGCAGGTTCAAATCCTGTCCCCGCTACTCAGTACGAAGGCCCGGTTCCCCTTGGGAGCCGGGCCTTTGTCGTTTCCTCTCCGCTTTCCCCATCCCCCTCGTCCGTTCCTGCCGCGCCCTCACCCGATCGGCCCGGGCCGGGTCGCCGTGCGGCCCCCGCTGCCGCCAGCCTTGAGGGGCGATGCGGCGGCGGCCCGCACCCGCGCGAGGGACCGGGCAGGAGAGCAGCGTGTTGGGGCAGGGGCGGCAGCAGGGCGGCGACGAGGACCCGGGCGTAACCGGGGACGGCACCGTAACCGGCAACGGCAACGGTGCCGCCCGCAAGGTGGTCCGCGCGCTTCCGGCCGTACTGATCGCCGTCGGACTGGCCTTCGACCTGCTGACCCCGCCCGGCTACACCGGATCGCCCTTCTTCTCGGCTGCCCCGCTGATCGCCGCCCCGCTCTCCTCCCTCCTGGTCACGCTCCTCACCGGCGTACTGGCCTCGCTCGCGGTGGTCCTGCTGCATCTCCTCAACGGCACCACCTGGAGGGTCGAGGCGCTGACCGAGCTGGTCACCGTCATCACCGTCTCCGGGCTCGCGGTCCTGATCAACCGGGTCGTCCGGCGCAGCGGCGAGCGGCTCGCCTCGGCGCGCGGGATCGCGGAGGCCGCCCAGCGCGCCGTCCTGCCGAAGCCAGCCGAGCGCATCGCCGGCCTGCACGTCT
The DNA here is from genome assembly GCF_042752335.1 of Streptomyces sp. NPDC059355. Classification (NCBI taxonomy): domain Bacteria; kingdom Bacillati; phylum Actinomycetota; class Actinomycetes; order Kitasatosporales; family Streptomycetaceae; genus Streptomyces; species Streptomyces sp. NPDC059355. The sequence goes on from NZ_JBHYXN010000049.1 coordinate 36,155, forward strand.
GCGCCCGGTACGAGGCCGCGCAGGCCGACGCCTTCATCGGCGGGGACCTGTACGCCGTCCAGGACACCCCGTACGGAGTGCGGCTGGCCGTGGGAGACGTACGGGGCAAGGGGCTGGGGGCGGTCGAGGCCGTGGCGGTGGTCCTCGGAGCCTTCCGGGAGGCGGCCGAGACGGAGCCGACGCTGGAGGGCCTGGCCCGGCGGCTGGAGCGGGCGCTCACCCGCGAGGGCACCCGGCGCGACAGCCTGGACTCGGTGGAGGGGTTCACGACCTGCGTGCTCGGCGAGATCCCCACGGGTGCGCAGGTGCTGCGCCTGGTCAACCGGGGCCACCCCGAGCCGCTGCTGCTGCACGCCGACGGGCGCCTGGCCGTCCTCGCCCCGGCGGAGCCGGCGCTCCCGCTCGGCATGGGGGAACTGGCCGAGGCCTGGCCGGACCGGGCCGAGGAGTGGCCCTTCCCGACCGGGGCCACCCTGCTCCTTTACACGGACGGGCTGACCGAGGCCCGCGACGCGGCGGGGGTCTTCTACGATCCGGCGGCGCGGCTGACCGGCCGCGTCTTCCCCGGCCCCGGCGAGCTGCTCGGCGCGCTCAGCAGCGATGTGCGCCGGCACACGGGCGGCGGGGCGACGGACGACATGGCGCTGCTCGCGGTGGGCCGGCCGGGAGAGGGTGAGCCGGAGCGGCGACGTACCGTCCCCGTGGTCGCTCCGTAACGGTGAGTAAGTGAAAAGATCTGCCCTGAAAGGTTTATGACGGACCGTCAAGGGGTGGGTGTGGCTGGAGAGATGTGGATCTTGTTTGATTTTTGCCCGAGTTGATCCGCTTAAGGGGTTTTAGTGATGGCCAAGGCCGCGCGGAGGGTGGCTGATTAATGCCAACGATCCATCGCAACAGCTTGGAATCACTCCCCTCCGTATATTACCGTTCGATAACGCAGCGCGGTCGTCCCAGCCGTCGCAAGAGACGGCGCCGTGCGCGTGCGCGTCCCCCTGAGGAGTGTGGCCCGGTGGCCTCCAACTCGCCTGCCCCCGAAGGCATAGAGCTCCAGGAAGAGCCCACCGCGGGCGCCTGGGGTGAGTGGAACCCCACCGAGGACTCGGCCCGCCCGCCGCGCGGCAAGCACCGGGTCGCCAAGCAGCGCGGGGGACTTGCCCGCAGCTCCACCGTGCTCGGCGTCGGCGTCATCGCCGCCGTCGGCGCGGGCGGTATCGCCACCGCGCAGGACCGGCCCCAAGTCGCCATCTCCATGCCCTCGCTGCCCGACTTCGGCATGGGCGGCGGCGGGGGCGACGGGCAGCGGCACGCGGAGGCCGCTGGCCCCGCGGCGGGCAGCGGCGCCTCCGCCGGGTCGACCGGCATCATCGCGCAGCAGGCGGCCCAGCACGCCGACGCCGGCGCCACCCTGGTGGGCCGCATCCTCCAGCAGGCCGAGTCCCAGGAGACCGCCGCCGAGGCCCAGTCCCGGGCGCAGGCCGAGCGGGAGGCGCAGGAGGCCGCCGCCGCGGAGGCCAAGGCCAAGCGCGAGGCCGCCCAGAAGGACGTGGAGGACGCCCGGCTGGCGGCCGAGAAGGCGGCGAAGGAAGCCAAGGAGGCCGCCGACGCCAAGGCCGAGCAGGAGCGGACCGCCAAGCTCTCCGGCAGCTACTCCCTCCCCACCTCCGCCTACACCCTCACCTCGCACTACGGCGACGCCGGCTCCATGTGGTCCTCCGGCCACCACACCGGCCTCGACTTCGCCGCCCCGACCGGCACCCCCGCCAAGGCCGTCGGCGCCGGGAAGATCACCTCGGCCGGCTGGTCCGGGGCGTACGGCTACCGGATCGTGCTGGAGCTCGAGGACGGTACGGAGATCTGGTACTGCCACCTGTCCTCGATGTCGGTGACCTCCGGCTCGGTCGGCGCCGGCGACACCATCGGCCGCGTCGGCGCCACCGGCAACGTCACCGGACCCCATCTCCACCTGGAAGTGCGCAAGGGCGGCTCGACGGTGGACCCCCTGGCGTGGCTGGAGTCCAAGGGGCTGAACGTTTAGGCACCGGCCGGCCGGCGGGCGTCCGGCCGGAGGCTGTCCGGTCGGTGCGCGTCCGCCTGGCGGGCGGTACGAAGACCCGCTCCAGGGGTTCCAGGGGCGCGAGCGGGACCGGCCGGGGCGGAAGGAGTTCCTCCAGGACCGCGGCCCGGGCCAGCGCGGGCCCCGCCGTAGCCCTGCGCAGCCACAGCCGGCGCAGCAACTCCCGCTCGCGGCAGGCGAAATCCGGCATCCCTGCCGGGCCCCCGTGCCGGGCCCGGTGCCGCAGCAGGGCGAGCGCGGCCGCGTCCGCCTCGTACAGGGCCACGGCGCGGACCGCCGCCCGGCCCCCGGTGGACCGGGCCAGTGCCCGGGCCAGCGACCGGGCCGGCATCGACACCAGCGCCGGCACCTCCGCCGGGCGCAGCCAGCCCGCGGCCGCGTACACCGCCAGCTCCCCGGCGACGGCCCGCAGCCGGCGCCGCCTTATCCGCACGGCCAGCCACAGCAGCAGGACGAACACCGGGACCATCACGCAGCCGTAGACCACGTAGAACCCGTACTCCCCGAACCGCGACGAGCTGTTCCACAGCGCGTGCAGGCCCATCGCGGCCAGCAGCCCGAGCAGCGGCAGCCCGATCCGGCGCACCCGGCCCGCCCCGAGCGCGGCCGCGCCGAAGCCGAGCCCGGTGAGCACCGTGAACAGCGGGTGCGCGAACGGCGAGACCACGATCCGCACGAAGAAGGTCGCGGCCGTCACCGAGTTCAGCGCGGTCGCACCGCTCTCCACGTCCTCGCCGAAGGCGTTGCCGAGGTAGAGGACGTTCTCGGTGCACGCGAAGCCGGTGGCGGTGAACCCGGCCACCACGAACCCGTCCGCGGGGCCGGTGAACTGGCGTCTTCGGAACGCGAACACCAGCAGCAGGGCGGCCGCCTTGGCGCTCTCCTCGACCACCGGGGCGATCGCCACCGAGCCGAGCCGGTCGGCGGCCGAGGCGTCGGCGGTGGCCTCCGTTATCCACTCGGTGGCGAAGTTGTTGGCCAGTATCGCGATCAGGGCCGCGGTGCAGGCGCCCCAGCCGAAGCAGAACAGCAACTGCGCCCAGGGGCGGGGCGCGGCCCGGCCGAGCCACCGGAAGGCCGCCATGAGCGGTGGCACCGGCAGCACGGCCAGCCCGAGGCCGACGAAGAACCCCGCGGTGCCGGTCTGCTCCCGCACGAGTTCGAGGATCGCCAGCCCCGACACCGACAGCACGGCGAACACGCACGCACGGGCTCGGAACACACGATGACTCTAGCGAGCCGCTCTGACACGCGGAGTGACGTACGTCGATTCTCTACTCGTTCGGGGAAACGTGGCCCCGGCGCGCGAAGAGCAGATCGTGGACGACGTGCCCCTTGTCGAGGCCCTGCCCCTCGAAGCGGGTGAGCGGCCGGAAGTCGGGCCGCGGCGCGTAGCCGCCGTCCGCCTGGGTGTTCTCGAACTCCGGGTGCGCGGAGAGCACTTCGAGCATCTGCTCGGCGTACGGCTCCCAGTCGGTCGCGCAGTGGAGCACGGCCCCGGGGGCCAGGCGGGTCGCGGCCAGGTCGAGGAACTCGGGCTGGATCAGCCGCCGCTTGTGGTGGCGGGCCTTGGGCCACGGGTCCGGGAAGTACACGCGCAGGCCGGCGAGGGAGTCGGGGGCCAGCATCTCGCGGAGCAGGATGATGGCGTCGCCGTTGGCGACGCGGACGTTGGTCATCCCGCCGCGCTCGGCGAGCGCGAGCAGGTTCCCCTGGCCGGGGGTGTGCACGTCGGCGGCGAGGATCCCGGTCGCGGGGTCGTCGGCGGCCATCTGCGCGGTGGCCTCGCCCATCCCGAAGCCGATCTCCAGGACGACGGGAAGCCCGCCGAACATCTCGTCGAGATCGATGACGGAATGCCCGTCGATGTCGAGCCCCCAGGTCCCCCAGAGCCGCTTCAGGGCTTCGCCCTGTCCGGTGGTGACCCGGCTGCGCCGCGGCTGGAAGCTCCGGATCCGCCGCTCGTGGTGCGAACCGGCCGGATCGGGGGCGGGCCCGTCGGGAAACCGCGGCTCGGTCCGCCACTTCGGGGGCACGTAGGAATTCGCCTCCGGCACGGTCTCCGGGGCGCTGGGCTGGGGGGTGAGGGACTCAGACACAATGCCCAGATTCTACGACCCCGCCCCCACCCGCCCGCCGCGCCGACGACTCGGAGCGCCACCGAGGCCCGGCATGATCCAGAGGACGCCCCTACGCGGCGCGCAACGAGGCCAGCGCCCGGCGGGCGATCTCGCGCCCGATCGGCAGTGAGGCGGTGGCGGCCGGCGATGGCGCGTTCAGCACATGCACCGCCCGCGGCCCCTCCTTGATCAGGAAGTCGTCCACGAGCGTCCCGTCCCGCAGGACCGCCTGCGCCCGGACCCCGGACCCGGCCGGCGCCAGATCCGCCGCCGAGACCGCCGGCATCAGCCGCCGTACCGCCTCCGTGAACGCCTGCTTCGACAGCGAGCGGTGGATCTCGCCCGCCCCGTACCGCCAGTGCCGCCGGGCCATCCGCCAGGAACCCGGCCAGGCCAGCTCGTCCGCGACGTCCCGCGGCCGGACCACGCCCCACCCGTACCCCTCGCGCGCCAGCGCCGGCACGGCGTTCGGCCCGACGTGGACCCCGCCGCCGATGCCCCGCGTCAGGTGCACGCCGAGGAAGGGGAACGCCGGGTCCGGGACGGGGTAGACCAGCCCGCGGACCAGGTCCGGCCGCGCCAAGTCGTAGTACTCCCCGCGGAACGGCACGATCCGCATGCCCGGGTCGTCCCCGGCCAGCCGCGCGACCCGGTCGCACTGCAGGCCCGCGCAGTTCACCAGCACCCGCGCCCGCACCACGAGCCCCGCCGTCGTCCGCACCGCGATCCCGCTCGGCCGCCGCGAGATCAGGTCCACCGCGCCGCCGTACACGATCTCCGCCCCGGAGGACTCCGCGAGCTGCCGCGCCACCTGCCCGTAGTCCACGATCCCTGTGGTGCCGACGTGGATCGCGGCCAGGCCCTGCACCTGCGGCTCGTACTCGGAGATCTGCGCCGGGCCCAGCTCGCGCACCGGGATGCCGTTCTCCCGGCCCCGCTGCACGAGCGCGTGCAGCCGCGGCAGCTCGTCCCGCCCGGTGGCGACGATCAGCTTCCCGGTGACCTCGTGGGCGATGCCGTGCTCGGCGCAGAACTTCACCATCTCGGCGGCGCCGCGCACCGCGAAGCGCGCCTTGAGCGATCCCGGCTTGTAGTAGATCCCGCTGTGGATCACCCCGCTGTTGCGGCCCGTCTGGTGCCGGGCGGGGCCGGACTCCTTCTCCAGCACCACCACCCGCGTCCCCGGAGCCAGCTGTGCCAGGGCATGCGCCGTCGACAGGCCGACGATGCCGCCGCCGATCACCAGCACATCGCAGTCGACCCTGCCCGCGTTGCCCACGCCGCCCATGCCGCCGCCCAAGCCGCCACCTCCCACCCCTGCATACTGCACCCCGCCACTGACAATGCGGCCACGCGGGTCCGCACCCGCGTGGCCCGCCGGTCCTCCGCGCGCGCCATCCGCCGACGCTACGCCCGCGCCACCGGCGGCTCTACGCCTGCGCCACCAGCAGCGGCCGTGCCCGCTCCCGCAGCTCCGCCACGCGCGGCTCGTCCCCGTACGGTTCGAGCCGGTGCAGCAGATCCCGTACGTACTCGGTCGTGCGCGCCGAGGAGATGCGGCCCGCGACCTCCACCGCCCGGGTGCCGGCCGCGCACGCCGCGTCCAGATTGCCCGACTCCAGCTCCGCGACCGCGCTCACCACCAGCCGCAGCCCGTGCGAGCGCACGTACTCCTCCGTCGGGCGCGAGAGCGCCTGCTCGGTGAAGCGCCGGACCTGCCGCGGCAGCTTGAGGTCCCGGTAGCACTCGGCCGCGTCCGCCGCGAAGCGGTCGTACGAGTAGAAGCCCAGCCAGGTCGGATCCGGGTCGCCCTCGCGGGCCCGCTCCAGCCAGCCCTCCGCCGCCCGCAGCGCCGCCCCGGCGGCCGCCGAATCGCCCGCCTTCGCGTGCGCCCGCGCCTCGACGAGCCGGAAGAAGCTCATGGTCCGCGCCGTGGCCAGGCCGCGGTTGCGCTCCACGGCCGCCTGGGCGAGGTCCACGCCCTCGTCCGGGAAGTCCCGGTACGTCGCCTGGAGCGACATGGAAGCCAGTACGTACCCGCCCAGCGGTACGTCGGCGGCCGCGCGGGCCAGGCGCAGCGCCTGGATGTAGTAGCGCTGGGCCGCCTCCTGCTGGCCGGTGTCGAAGGCCATCCACCCGGCCAGCCGGGTCAGTTCGGCGGTCGCGCCGAACAGTGCGCGGCCCACGTCGTCGCTGTACGAGCCGAGCAGCAGCGGCGCCGCGTCGACGCGCAGGCACTCGGGCACCATCGACGAACGCCAGTCCCCGCCGCCGTACTTGGAGTCCCAGCGCCGCGCGTCCTCGGCCGCCTCGCGCAGCTTGGTCACGTCGCTGTGGCCCACGCGCTGCGGCGCCGGGTCGTACAGCCCCGCGACCGCGGCGGGCGCGGGCGGGGCATGCGGCGTTTCACCCGAAGACTGCGCGGGCAGACCCGATGACGAAGAAGAGGGCGCGGAAGCGGACGCAGACGCAGACGCGGAAGAAGACGAGGACGAGGACGAGGACATCGGCGAGGGCGATGCCGTGCCCGCCGCCGGCTCGCGTGACGCCACGGTCTCGCGGGGCGGGGCCGCGGGCTCGCGCGCCACCGAACCGTCCGCCGGAGATATCAGCCAGCGCGAGGCGGGCGTCGCGTACGCGGACACCGCGAAGGAGCCGGCCAGCGACTGCCAGATCCCGCCACTGCCGCCCGCTCCGCCCCGGCGACCGGCGAGGTCGAGCCGGTACAGATCGGTCGCCGAGCGCACCGCGTCGCCCACGTCCCGGGGGAAGGCCAGACCGACCTCGGGCGCGGGGTCCGCGTCCGCCAGCCCGATCTCGTGCAGCGGCACCGGCCGCCCCAGCTTCGCGCCGATGGCGGCGGCGATCAGATGCGGGGCCGCGCCCTGCGGCACCATCCCCTTCGACACCCACCGGGCCACCGACGTCTTGTCGTAGCGAAGCGTCAGGCCGCGTTGTGCGCCGAGGTCGTTGACCCGCCGGGCCAGCCCGGCGTTGCTGATGCCGGCGAGGGCGAGGACGGCGCCGAGCTTCTCGTTGGGCTCGCGGAGCTCCCTGGACATGCGCCACCCCTCGTCACACGCGGAACGCACACAACGCATACGCCGCCGAGGCATAGTTGCCCGGCATTTCGTAAACCCAGCGTAGTTCCCCGCCTCCCAAGCGTTAAGGCCCCGACTTCCGGATGGCGGGATTGTTGTCCGCCCGCACAGTCGGGGCGGGGCCCGCGCCGCGGGCGCACGCCCCCTTCCGTGCTCCGTGCGTGTGGCCGTGCGCCCGCCCGTGCGCTCTGGCCGGTCCCCGGGCCCGGCGATTCGATGTGCCCTGCGTGGGTCGGCCCGCCGCGTGGAACCGGCGGGCCGGGGGATGCCGCTGCCTCAATCCCCGCGGGTGGCGGAACGGTCCGGGGGGTGAATCCCGCCTCCCGGACCGCGCCCGCGGGCCGGTGCTGCCGAGCGGCCCACAGGGCGTGCGGCGGCGCCACGTGCGGGCCCGGTGCGGCCGCGGTGTGCTCGTGGTGCGCCCGTGATGTGGCCTCGGCACGACCTCGGTACGGCCTCAGTACGGCCGAAGAATGGCCGAAACCGACCTATGGGGCGGTGGGAACGGAACGCCAAATACCGCGTGTCCGCGGCGTGTTCGTTTGCATGTGCGCCCTCCTCGGCCACTCTCGCACGCCTGTCTCGTGGCAGCATGGACCCCGAGCCACCCGGGGTCCCGTTCGGCTGCGCCCTCAGCGCTGACCACGACGTTCCCGCCCCGGTCAATTGCCCACAGGCTGGGGAGGCGGCGGTGCGCTGGTTGGTCGGGTGGAGCAGTATCGCCGCGAGTTTCGGCACGGCCGGCCGCGTCGGCGGACAGGGGGGATCCGGCCCACGCGACCATCCGAGCGGCGGCCCCGTGAGCGGCGGCCTCGCGGATGCCGACACCGCCCACCCGGACGACCCCGCCGCCGAGCGCACCGTCGTCCCGGTCGGCGCCCAACTGCTCTGGGGAGACCCCGACCCCCTCTGGGCCGTCGGCGACTGGCGCCCCGACGAGATCCGCACCCTCGCCGCCGACCCCGCCGACCCCTTCACCCGGCTCGCCGTCCTCGGCTGCTGCGGCGCCACCGACGCCGAGCTGCGCAGCGCCCTCCTCGCCGCCCGCGGCGGAGCCCTGCGCCACCTCACGCAGTGGTCCGGCAGCTACACCGCCGTCGTCCAGACCGGCCGCCGCATCACCGTGGTCGGCGATCTCGCGGGCGCCCGGCCCGTCTTCTACACCCCCTGGGCGGGCGGGACGGCGTACGCCACCGCCGCGCTCCCGCTCGCCGACCTCATCGAGGCGCAGCTCGACATCGGCCACCTCGCGGCCCTGCTGGCCTGCCCCGACAGCCCGGAGGCACTGGGCGACGGCACACCGTACGTCGGCGTGCGGCGCATCCCGCCCGGGCACGCGCTGATCCTGCGCGAGGGCTCGCGCGAGATCACCGGGTACGAGCCGGTGGCCTCCCTCGCGGTGGCGGCGCCCACGGCCGATCCCGAGCGCGCGGTGGAGGGCGTACGCGAAGCATTGGTGGATGCCGTGCGCGCCCGGCTCACGGCGCCGCGTCATGCCCCCGACACGCCGCCCCACGACCCCGGCCCGGTGCCCGGAATGGGCCCCGCCGACCGGCGCGCGGCCCGGGGCGCACCCGCCCCCGTACCGGGCGTCGGCGCCGACCTCTCCGGAGGCAGCGCCTCCGCGACCCTCGCCCTCCTCGCCGCCGGCCTGCCCGGGGCACCCGGCACGGTGATGAAGCAGTCCGGCGAACGGCTCCTGGCCGTCACCTTCAACGACCTCGCCACCCCCCAGGGCCGCGAGGCCGAACTCGAACGCGCCCGGGCCATCGCCGCCAACCCGAGGCTGCACCACGTGGTCGTGGCCGCCGCCGAGGAAGCCCTCCCGTACGCCGACCTGGACGGCCCCCTCACCGACGAACCCGGCCCCTCCCTCGTCACCGCCGCCCGCGAGCGGCGCCGGCTGGCGGCCGGCTCGGCGGACCACTTCGTCGGGCACGGCGCCCGCCAGGTCCTCGACGCCCACCCGGCACGGCTCGCCGACCTCCTGATGGACCGCCGCAGACGCCACCTGCTGCGCCCGGTCGCCGCCCTGGCCCGCTCGGCGCCGGGCGACTCCGCCTTGTCCCTGCTGGTCCCGTTCTCCGTCTACGCCGCGGCCCGCCGGCTCGCTCGTACGCCGTACCGCGCGGGGATGGAGGCGGCGGCGGCCCGGCTGCGCGAAGGGGCCGTGGCGGGCGGCGCGTCGAACCCGGTGGACGCCTCGCTGGCGGCCCTGACCTGGTCCCGCCCGGGCCCGGCGGCGGGCTGGCTGACGGGGGAGGCCCTGGCGGAAGTATCGATCCGCCTGGCCACCGCCGCAGGCCGCCCGCCGCTGTCCCTGCGCCCCGGCGAGGCCCGGGCCCGCGCCGCGCTGACCCGGCACGCGGCCGACCACCGCGTCTTCGAACAGGCGGTGGAGGTCCGAAGCCAGCGCCTGCACGCCCCGTTCCTGGACAACCAGGTCGTACGGGCGGCGCGTGCCCTCCCGGAATCCCTGCGGGTCCAGCCCGGCGCCCGGGCGGCGATCCTGCGCACCGTCCTCTCCTCGGCGGGCGTACGCGAACTCCCCCCGGGCTGGGGCGCCCCGACCCGCACCCCGAACGAAACGGCGACCCGCCTGGGCCTCGGCGCAGCGCTCGCCTCCCTGCTCTCCCTCTTCGCGACCCCCCTCCTGGCGGACGCGGGCCTGATCGAGGCCCGGGTGGTCCAACAGGCCCTCCTGGACGCGGCGGAGGGCCGCCCGGTCCCGCTGGACGGTCTGGCGGAACTCGTCTCGATGGAGCTGTGGCTGGGCCGCCTCCTCTCCCGCCGCGGCACGTGCTGGACGGGCACGTCCACCCCCCGCCGCAGAGCAGTCCCGGAGGGCGTCCCCACCCCCCGCCCGGCCCTCTCCTGACCCCCGCCGGCCGGCCGACGCCGGGCCCGGGGTGTCCCGCGCCAGCCGGCACGGCACCGGACGACGCGGCCCGCGGTCGTTCGAGGCGCGGGGGCCTCACTGGACGACGCGGCGCCATCGGCGTTCGAGGCGCGGGGCCAGGGGGTGCCGTGCCGATCGGGCCAGACCTCGGGAGCCCGGCACGATCGACAAGCCCCCAGGGGCTCCGGCAGGCGGCGCAACCTCCCCCCACCGGCAGCCGCCGCCCCGTGCCCGCCGCCCGACACCCCGCCCCGATGGACCGTCCGCCACAGGGCGGAGCCCCAGGAACACCGCGACACCCCGTCCCCGGCAACCCACTGCATCAGGCGCCGCCGAGGCCAGCCCGGCCCCGCCGCACGGTCCCCCGGCAGCGTCGTGGCACGGGCTCACCGGCGGCAGCCGTCCTGGCATGCGCGGCGTCGCGAGTCCGGAGCTCCAAGAGCGGCGCAGTACTTGCCCACCGGTGGTCGCCGTCCTGGCACGTGCGGCGTCGCGCGCTCGGGGGCGGAGCCCAGGATCGTCGCGCGACTCGCTCCCGGGCGTCCGCCGCTCCGTACACCGCCGGGGCGGTGTACGGAGCCGGGGCCCCCAGCAGTGGCGTGGCACCCGCTCACCGGCGGCAGCCGCCCTGGCACGCGCGGAGTCGCGCGTTCGAGGCGGTGTCCGGAGTTCCAAGAGCGGCGCAGTACTTGCGCACCGGCGGTCGCCGTCCTGGCATGTGCGGCGTCGCGCGCTTGGGGGCGGAGCCCCAGGAGCGGGCCGGGACCCGCTCCCCGGCAGCCCGCCGCTCCGGGCGCCGCCGAGGCCCGTTCAGATCCGCCGGCGTACGGGGCCGGGGCCCCAGCAGCGAGGTGACACCCGCTCACCGGCGGCAGCCGTCCGGCACGTTCGGCGTCGTGCTTGGGGGCCGTGCCCCAGGAGCGTCGCGGCACTCGCTCCGGGCGCCGTCGGGGCGCGTCCAGCCTCGTCGGCGTACGGGGGCCGGCCCGCAGCAGCGGCGTGGTACGAGTTCACCGGCGGCCGCCGCCCCGACACTTGCGGCGTCGCGCGTTCGAGGCCGGGGAGTCCGGGGCGGTGCCCCAGGAGCGGCCCCGGCACTCGCTCACCGGCAGTGCGGGTGTGCGGGCGCCCGGCCCCGCAGCGGCAGCACGGCACGGGCTCACCGGCAGTCGCGCCGACACCTGGGGCGCGGGCCCCGCGAAAACCCCCCGTCACCCGCGGCAGGGGCAAGGCAGAATTGCCCGGTGCGGTATCTCATCCTTGGCGTCACCGAGGCGCGCGACGAGACCGGCGCCCCCCTCCCCATCGGCGGCGCCCGCCTGCGCGCGCTCCTCGCCGCCCTCGCGCTCCGCGCCGGCGGCCCGGCCGCCGTCACCGTCCCCGACCTCGTCGACGACATCTGGGGCGACACCCCGCCGCAGGACGCCCCCGCCGCCCTCCAGGCCCTCGTCGCCCGGCTCCGCCGATCCCTGGGGAGCCGGGGCAGCGTCCTCGCCGACCCCGGCGGCGGCTACCGCCTCGCCGTCGCCGACCGCGACGACGTCGACCTCCACCGCTTCACCCGCCTCGCCCGCGAAGGCGCCCGGCAGTTGTCCGCCGACCCCGCCACCGCCGCCGGAACCCTCCGCACCGCACTCGCCCTCTGGCGCGGCCCCGCCCTCGCCGACCTCCCGGAACCCGGCCGCACCACCTACGCCGCCACCCCCGAAGCGCACCGCGTGGCCGCCCTCCGCGCCCGCATCGACGCCGAACTCCGCAGCGGGGCCACCGATCCGGCGTCCCTCCTCCCGGAGATCGAGGAGCTGATCCGGGAGCACCCGTACGACGAACCCCTGCGCGCCCAGCAACTGCGCGCCCTCCGCGCGGCCGGCCGCCCCGCCGCCGCCCTCGCCGCGTACGAGCGCACCCGCCGCACCCTCGCCGATGCCCTGGGCGCCAACCCCGGCCCCGAACTCAGGGCCCTCCACGCGGAACTCCTCCACCCCGCACCCCAGGCACCGGCTGCGCCCACGCCTGCGGCGCCCCCGGCGCCCCCCGACCCGCAGGCACCCTCACGGGCCCCCGCGCCCCCGGCCGCGACGGCGTACTGGGCGCCCCCGTCGGCGGCAGAGGCGTCCGCGGCCGCAGCGCATCCCGCAGCCTCCGGGTCCTGGGCGGCCCACCCGGCCCCCGCGCCCCCGGCGCCGACCGGGCACTCGGCGCCTGCGCCGTCGGCGGCAGAGGCACCCGCGCCCGCAGCCCATCCCATAACCCCCGGGCCCCCGGCACCCGCCGCCTCCCCGCCGTCCTCCGTGCCCGAGGCGCATCCCGCAACCCCCCGGCCCTCCCGGGAGCCGGAGGCAACCGAGTCCCCGGCGCACCCCGCACTCCCCAAGCACCCCGAACTTCCCACACTGCCCGCACTCCCCAAGGTGCCCGCACTGCCCGAACTTCCGGAGTTCCCCGCACTCCCGCTGGTGCCGACGGCGAGCCCCCGTCCCGCGCCCCCAGTGGCACCCGCGCTCCCCGCCGCCCCCGCGCCCCCGGCGCGTCCGGCACCCCCCGCCGCACCCGCGCCCCCGGCGCGTCCGGCACCGCCAGCCCCGCCCGCGCCCCCGGCGCATCCCGGATCCCCGGAGTTCCCGGCGGCTCCGACGGCGACCGCCCCCGCGGCACGTCCCGTAGCCCACGGCTCTCCGGCGACACCCGCGAACCCTGCATCCGCACCGCCCGCCCCGCCGACCGCGCCCGCGTACCCCCCGCCCCCACCCCCGGCACCCCCCGCGGCCGAGCCGCCCGCCCACCCCGCCCACCCCACCCGGCCCTCCGGGAACCTCCGGCCCCGACTCACCTCCTTCGTCGGGCGGGAGCCCGAGCTCGCGGGGCTGCGCAGCGATCTGGCCCGGCTGCGGCTCGTCACCCTCATCGGGCCCGGCGGCTCCGGCAAGACCCGGCTCGCCGAGCACGCGGCCGCCGCCGACCCCGAGCCCGGCTGGCTCGTCGAACTCGCCCGCCTCGATCACCCCGCCGCCGTACCCGGCGCCGTCCTCAGCGCCCTCGGCCTGCGTGAAAGCACCCTCGTCGCCCGCGAGAAGACCCCCGCCGACGACCCCGCCGCCCAGCTCGTCGAGCACTGCGCGAACCGCCGCCTGCTCCTCGTCCTCGACAACTGCGAGCACGTCATCGGCGCCGCCGCCGAACTCGCCGAACACCTCCTCACCCACTGCCCCGGCGTCCGGATCCTGGCCACCAGCCGCGAACCCCTCGGCGTACCCGGCGAAACGGTCCGCCCCCTCGACCCCCTGCCCCCCGACCCCGCGCACCGCCTCTTCGCCGACCGGGCCGCCGCCGTACGCCCCGGCTTCACCCCAGCCGAAGACCCGGACGCCATCGCCGAGATCTGCGCCCGCCTCGACGGGCTCCCGCTCGCCATCGAGCTGGCCGCGGCCCGGCTGCGGCTGCTCACCCCGCGCCAGATCGCCGACCGCCTCGACGACCGATTCCGGCTTCTGACCAGCGGCTCCCGTACCCACCTGCCCCGCCAGCAGACCCTGCGCGCCGTCGTCGACTGGTCCTGGGACCTGCTGGAGGAGCCCGAGCGGACCGTGCTGCGCCGGCTCTCCGTCTTCGCCGGCGGCTGCGACCTCGCCGCCGCCGAAGCCGTCTGCACGGACGACACCCTGGACGTCGCCGACGTCCTCGGCTCCCTCGTCGACAAGTCCCTCGTCGTCGCCGCTCCCGACCCCGACGACGACACCGGCATGCGCTACCGCCTGCTGGAGACCATCCACGAGTACGCCGCCGAACGCGCGGCCGCCCACCCGGCCGACCGCAGCGCCACCGCCCGCCGCCACACCGCCCACTTCCTGGCCCTCGCCGAGGAGGCCGAGCCCCTCCTGCGCGGCGCCGCCCAAATGCCCTGGATCCGGCGCATCGAGACCGAGCTCGACAACTTCCGCGCCGCCCTCCTCCACACCATCGAGACCGCCGCCGCCGCCGAGACTGCCGCCGCCGCCGAGACCGCCGCCGCCGACGCCGCCGCCGAAACCGGCCAACGCCTCGTCCTGGCCCTCGGCTGGTTCTGGTGGCTGCGCGACTACCGCACCGAGGGCGCGGAATGGGCCGCACGCGTCCTGGAGCCCCACCCCGCAGAGCCGCCCGAGGGCACCCCCGAGTACTGGCGCTTCCTGCGCACGCGGATGCTGGGAGCCCTCCTCCTGGCCGAAGGCCACGCGTCCGAGGAGTTCCGCACCCCGCAGAACATCGCCCTCGCCGAACACCTCCAAGAGGTCTTCCGGAACGGCGGCCGCGAGACCGCCCGCTTCCCCGGCATGCTCTGGCCGCTGACCACCTTCCTCACCGGCGACCCCCTCGCCGTCCGCGACGGGCTCGACGAGACCGTCGACAACTGCCGCCGCCACGGCGGCGACTGGGAACTGGGCATCGCCCTCATGCTCCGCACCCACGTGGCCATCGACCTCACCGGCGGCCTTCCGTCCGTCGACGCCGACCTCGCCGAACTGCACGAGATCGCCCACCGCGTCGGCGACCGCTGGACCCGTGCCCAGGTGGCGAGCGCCGCCGGCGAGGTCGCGCTCTCCCGCGGCCGGTACGACTGGGCCCGCACCGAGTACGAGGACTGCCTGCGCCTCGCCCGCGAGGTCGGGGCCCACAGCGAGGTGCCCTTCGCCATCGCCCGGATCGCCGAGTCCGCCTTGTGCTCGGGGGACTTCGACGAGGCCGGACGACTGCTGGCGGAGGTCGCCGTCGAAGTCGAGCGCTACGGCGGGGTGTACGACGTCCAGGCCTACAGCGGCATGCTCGCGGCGCTCCTCGCCCTGATCCGCGGGGACCTCGGGCAGGCCCGTACCGAGTGCGAACTCGCCCGTACCGCCTCGGGAAGGATCTCGGCGCCCCCGCAGCTCGCCGCCGGACTCGACAACATCGACGCCGTCCTCACCGCCCGGACGCACGGCCCGCAGGCCGGCCTCGTGAAGCTGGGGCCGGCCCTGGCCACCGCCGTCGCCGCGCACTGCGCCGAGCGGGTCCTGGCCTCGCTCTCCGACAGCGCTGCCGTACTGCTGTCCGCGGCCGGGCGCACCGCGGAGGCCGTACGGGTACTGGCGGCGGCCACCGCCTGGCGCGCGGGCCACCCGCGTTCCGTCCCGGAACAGGCCGCCGTCGCCGTACTCCCGGCCGACGCGCGCGCCGTCCTCGGCGCCGACCGCTACACGGCGGAGGCGGCGGCGGGCGCGGAGCTCTCCCCGGCCGAGGTCGCCGCCCTCGTCGCCGAAGCCACCGAAGCCACCGAAGCTCTCCGGATCAGCGGCAGCTGATCACGGCGTCGGCCCAGCTCGCCAGCGTCGGCAGACGGCCCTGCCCGGCCTGCTCCACCACCAGCCGCAGCGTCTTGCGCCCGGCCAGGGAGACGTCGACGGCGGCGGCCGGATCCCCGAACCCGAGCGCGTCGGAGCGCCACAGCCGCTGCCCGTCGGCGTACACGGAGAACCGCACCGTGCCGTCGGTGAACAGCGACAGGTCGTCCACCCCGGCCCGCGCCGAGAACGCGGTGCACTGCCGGTTCAGGGTGATCTCCACCGACGACCGGGAGTTCACGGTGATCCCCTGTGTGAACCGCCGGTCGGCGATCCGAAGCCCCCACCGCTGCCACACCCAGCTGCTGCGCCCGGTCTGCAGTTCGGGGCCGCTGTGGTCGCCGAACGCCGCGTGTCCGATCCCCGCCAGCCGGAACCCCTGAGCCGGTTTCGGCACGGACGGCGAAGGCGAAGGGGACGGCTTGGCCGGGCTCGGGGTCGCGGACGGCGTCGGCGAGGGCTTCGGCGCCGGGGAGGCGGGCGGAGCCGGAGCCGGGGCCTTGGGCTTCGAGGGGGAGGGAGTCGGCGCGGGCGGAGTCTCCGGCTCGGAGGGTACGGAGCCCTGCGCGGCCGGCGGCTCCGCATGCGTCGGCGCCGCCGTCCGCGGAGCCGGTACGAGCGGCACCACAGGCGCCGCCACACTCGGCGCGGGCTGCGCCGCGGGCCCCGGCTCGGGATCGTCCCCGGCCAGCGCGAACACCACCCCCGCGGCCGCGGCGACCGCGATCCCGGCGGCGATGGCGGCCTTGACCGGCAGCCCGAGCCCCTCGGAAGCCACCGCGCCCCCGAGCCCGGACCCGGCACCCCCACCAGCCCCGGCTCCCGCGCTCCCCCCGGCAGCTCCAGCCCCGGCAGCCCCGGTGCCGGCGGCTCCGGCCCCCGCTCCCGCAGTGGACCCGCCCGCGCCCGCTGCCGCGGCGGCAGCCCCCGCGCCCCCCGCGGCCGCGACCCCGCCGGCCACCACACCGGCCGCCTTCGCCGCGTACCCGGCGGCGAACCACCCGATGACCGCGACCGGCAGCAGCGCGGGAATGCCCGCGTTGACGTCTTTGAGCTCGCCGACGGCCAGCCGGCACTTCGAGCACTCCTCCAGGTGCTTGCGCAGTCCGCGCTCCGCCCGCATCCGCAGCCCGCCGCGGGCATACGCCCCCAGCCGGTCCGCGTACCGCGCGCAGTCTCCGCCCGCACCCAGCGCCGAGCTCACGTGCGCCTGCAGATAGGCCTGCTTGAGCCCCTCCCGGGCCCGGCCGGCCAGCACCGCCGTCGCGTTGGCGCTCAGCCCGAACAGCGGGGCGATCGCACTCGGCGAGGCATCCTCGACGGTGGTGTGCCACAGCACGGCCTGCCACCGCTCGGGCAGGCTCCGGAACGCCTGCATCGCCAGCGACTGTTCGGCCTCGCGCATCGCCCGCACGTCCGCGCCCAGTTCGAGGCTGTCGTCGCCGGACAGGCCGGACATGCCACCGCCGACCTCGGTCCGCGCGGCCGCCTGCTCCGCGAACACCGCGAAGTCCTCGACGAGATGCTCCCGCCGGGAGGTCTTCGCCCACGCCGCCGCGACCCGGCGCACCGTGGTCAGCAGATACGCCCGCACCGACTGGTCCGGCCCGGCCCCGCCCCGTACCGCCTGCAGTGTCCGCGCGAACACCTCGGCGGTCAGGTCGTCGGCCGTGTGCGCGTCGCGGCAGCAGGTCCGCGCGTAGCGACGTACGGAATCCGCGTGCCGGAGGAACAGCTCCTCGTACGCTCCGTCGTCGCCCCCGCGCATCCGGGCGATCAAATCCCCGTCGGAGGGCGGCAGGTCGGATCCGGCGTACCCCGGGGCCGCGTGCCGGGCGCGGCGCGGTTCGCGCTGCGCGGGGACCTGGCGTGCGGCCGGAGTCTCCGCCTCGACCTCGCCGCCGGCACCGCCGAACGGCTCTTCCCGACCGTCAACGCCCATCGCGGAAGCCCCCGCACGCCACACTCAACCGGTACACCGTTCAAGCGTGTCACACGGGGGGCGCGCGCCGGACCCGTCTTCCCACCATCCACTCGTCCGGGCAACATCCCGTGAAACCCCGTACCGCGCCTCACTCTTTCGAGCGAGCGGCCGTTCGGGGGACCGGTCGACGAACCGGTCGGCAGGCGAGACGGGCAACGGCACGCACCCCGCGGAGGCGTCCGCGAGGACCGTGCCCCCGTACGGCTCAGGCCGTCCGGGACCGCAGCCCTTCGAGCAGGATGTCGAGCAGCCGGGACGAAGCCGCCGCCTGCTGCGCCGCGTCGGGCAGCGCCGGAGCGGCCGTGGCTATCACCAGCAGCACATCGGCCACCGTGACATCGCCGCGCAGCTCACCCGCCTCCCGGGCGCGGTTCACCAGCCGGCCGACGACCTCGAGCAGCGCACCCGCGCCCGCGTCCTCGGAAGGCTCGTCCTCGATGGGAGTCCGCGCACCCACGACCCGCAGATCGGGAGCCCCGCCGGTCACGCCGGCCTGGCGCTGGTGCGGAACCCGCGCCGGCGCCTCTTCGAGGTCGTCCTCGCTCGCCGACCCGACCCGCAGCACCTGCGGCGGCAGCAGCCGCCCGGCGCCCGAGGCCACGGAGGTGCGCAGGAAGCGCGACAGCGCCTGCCACGGCTCCTCCTCCTGGCCGAGCGCGGCCTGGGCCTGCTCGGTCAGCCTGGCGGTCTCCTCCTCGGCTATGCGGCGTACCAGGACGTCCTTGCTCGGGAAGCGCCGGTACACGGTGCCGACGCCGACGCGGGCGCGCCGCGCCACGTCCTCCATCGGAGCCCCGTAGCCCAGCTCGCCGAACACCTCGCGGGCGGCGCGCAGCACGTGCTCGAGATTGCGCTGGGCGTCGACGCGCAGCGGCGTGGAGCGACCCACGCCGTGCGTCGTGCCGCCGGCCATCAGGCGGCCGCTGCTCTCACCCGAGAGCGCGGTCGCGGAACCATGGAAATCGGAAATATGCATATGTATCCCCCGGTAATCATTTGTCTCCCCCCGGAGACACTCCCCGCCTTCGTATCGAGGTGGGCCACGGTCATGTGGGCCCCGGTCTTACTCCTCGACGAGATACGAACATAGTTGAGCCAGAGTCAATTCAGAAGAGGCAGCCCCGGACGGACCGCCGCCCGATCGGAGCATTCACCCCCACTTTTCCGATCCAAGCCCCCGGAATCACCCCTTCCGCACCACCTGACCTGCGGAACTCCACCCCCACTCAAGCCATCCGGCAGCCCCGTACCGGCACCCCCTCCGGTCACACAATGTGTCAGGGCTGTGGACAAACTCCCGGCCACGTTGCGTCATGGGATGGTGAAGGCTGCTAACTCCCGGGGCACGGCCCCCGGTACCCCGCCCCCTACGCGCATCCTCGTCGTCGGCGGCGGCTACGTCGGCATGTACACGGCGCTCCGGCTCCAGCGAAAGCTCAGAGCCGGCGAAGCCGAGGTCACGGTGGTCAGCGCCGAGCCCTACATGACGTACCAGCCCTTCCTCCCCGAGGCGGCTGCCGGCTCGATCTCCCCGCGCCACGTCGTCGTGCCGCTCCGCCGCGTCCTCGACAAGTGCCGCATCGTCATCGGCGAGGTCCAGCGCATCGACCACGCCAAGCGGACCGCGACCGTCGCCACCCTCGCCACCGAGGACGAGGGCACCGGCCCGCTGGAGATCGAGTACGACGAACTCGTCCTCGCCCCCGGGTCCGTCTCCCGCACCCTGCCCATCCCGGGACTCGCCGACTTCGCCATCGGGTTCAAGACCGTGGAAGAGGC
Source organism: Streptomyces sp. NPDC059355 (assembly GCF_042752335.1). NCBI lineage: Bacteria > Bacillati > Actinomycetota > Actinomycetes > Kitasatosporales > Streptomycetaceae > Streptomyces > Streptomyces sp. NPDC059355. The sequence goes on from NZ_JBHYXN010000049.1 coordinate 55,466, forward strand.
CATCGGCCTGCGCAACCACGTCATCGAACAGATGGACATCGCCTCCTCCACCCGCGACCCCGCCCTCCGCGACGCCGCCCTCACCTTCGTCTTCGTCGGCGGCGGCTACGCGGGCGTCGAGGCCCTCGGCGAACTGGAGGACATGGCCCGCGACGCGGTCCGGTACTACCACAACATCAAGCCCGAGGACATGAAGTGGGTGCTGGTCGAGGCCAGCGACCACATCCTCCCCGAGGTCGGCCCCGAACTCGGCGTCTACACGGTCCGCGAACTGCGCCGCCGCAACATCGACGTACGCCTGGAGACCCGGCTCGAATCCTGCGAGAACCGCGTCGCCGTCCTCAGCGACGGCGCCCGCTTCCCCACCCGTACCGTCGTGTGGACCGCAGGAGTCAAACCGCACCCGGTCCTCGCCGCCTCCGACCTCCCGCGCACCGAACGCGGCCGCCTCACCTGCACCACTTTCCTCACCGTCGACGGCGTCGAACACGCCTGGTCCGCCGGCGACGCCGCCGCCGTCCCCGACATCACCGCCGAGGAGCCCGGCCGCGAATGCGCCCCCAACGCGCAGCACGCCGTCCGCCAGGCCAAGGTCCTCGCCGACAACCTGGTGGCCTCCCTGCGCGGCGAGCTCCTGACCGAGTACGCGCACAAGTACGCGGGCTCCGTGGCCTCCCTCGGCCTCCACAAGGGCGTCGCCCTCCTCTACGGCCGCAAGCTCAAGGCCTACCCCGCCTGGCTGATGCACCGCACCTACCACCTCAGCCGGGTCCCCACCTTCAACCGGAAAATGCGCGTCCTCGCCGAATGGACCCTCTCGGGCCTCTTCAAGCGTGAGATCGTCTCCCTCGGCTCCCTCGAACACCCCAGGGCAGAATTCGAACTCGCCGCAGGACACGGCCACAAGTTCCCCCCTCCCCCGCCCGCCCCCAACCCCCCGAAGGACAGTCAGGGCTGACGTTGTCAGTGCGCTCGGCCACACTGGACGTGTGACCATAGGTGGGCCCACGCCTGCACACAGTGACATTCACGGCACAGCGACCACTTGCGACACCACGAGGCTTGAACGCAGTGAACTTCACGCGCTGGAGCGCCCGTTTTCCCGGAACGCAGCGCCGCGCCGCCGCCCGGTCCGAACACGCCGCCGCCCAGGCCAAGCGGGGTGAGGGGGCCGTCCCGGCAGCCCGCGGCGCCGCCGCCCGCGCCATGGCACCGGACGACGGCCCCGCGGACCCCACCGTCTCCGGCACGGGGACGGGCGGCGCGGGCACCGGCCCGGCCGGCGGCAGCGGCGCCGGCAGCGGCGTCCTCGCCGCCGTGCCCTCCCTCGACGAGCTCTCCGTACGGGAGGTCCTCGGCCGGCTCCCGGCCCTCGTCGCCCTCGTCCACGGCCCCGAGCACCGCGTCGCCTACGTCAACGACGCCTACACCGCCGGATTCGGCCCCCGCCCCACCGGCGCGCCCGCCCACGAAACCCTCCCCGAACTCGGCGAGCTCGGCCTCCTCCCGCTCCTCGACCAGGTCCAGCGCAGCGGCAAGCCCCGTACGGCCAAGAACCGCACCGCACCGGGCGGCACCAGCTCGTACACGGTCACCTGCACCCCCGTCGATTTCCCCGAGGCCGCCACCGAAGGCGACGCCGACCCCCAGCACACCGGGGTCCTGATCCACCTCGCCGACGTCAGCGACCACGCCGAAGCCGTCGAACGGCTGCGCGCCAGCGAGCGCCGCCAGCGCGAGGCAGCCGTCACCCTCCAGCGCTCCCTCCTGCCACAGGAACTCGAACAGCCCGACGACCTCCGCATCGCCGCCACCTACCAGCCCGGCGGCACCGAGGCCGCCGTCGGCGGCGACTGGTACGACGTCATCACCCTCGGCGCCGGCCGCACCGCCCTCGTCATCGGCGACGTCATGGGCCGCGGCGTCCGTGCCGCGGCCGTCATGGGCCAGCTGCGCACCGCCGTCCGCGCCTACGCCCGCCTCGACCTGCCCCCGCACGAGGTGCTCCAGCTCCTCGACGGGCTCGCCGCCGAGATCGACGCCAGCCAGATCGCCACCTGCGTCTACGCCGTCCACGACCCCAACGAGGGCCTGCTCGCGTACGCCTCCGCCGGCCACCTCCCGATCCTCGTCCGCGACGAGGACGGCACCGTGCGCCGAGCGGCCGACCCCACCGGCCCGCCGCTCGGCACCGGCGGCTGGCTGCACACCTCCGGCACCATCGCCCTGGGCCCCGGCTCCACCGCCGTCCTCTACACCGACGGCCTCGTCGAACGGCGCGGCGAGGACATCGACGAGGGCGTCGCCGCCCTGGAACGCGCCCTCTCCGGCGCCCAGGGCACCCCGGCGGTCATCTGCGACCGCCTGATGCGCGCCCTCGGCGTGGACGCCGACCACGACGACGACGTGGCCGTCATGGTCCTCCAGCAGCCGAGCCGCACCGGAGCCGACGCCGAGCTCTTCCACAACGCCGCCCTGGAACTCCTCGGCGGAGTCGAGGCCGCCCCGCGCGCCCGCGCCTTCGCCTCCGGAGTCCTCGCCTCCTGGCGCTTCCCGGTCGAGCTGTGCGACCTCGGCGTCCTGGCCGCCAGCGAGCTCGTCGCGAACTCCCTCCAGCACGGCACCCCGCCCATGAGGCTTCGGCTGCGCCGCACCGACCGCCGCCTGATCATCGAGGTCACCGACGGGGACGACCACCTCCCGCGCCGCCGCCGGGCCGAACCGGCCGACGAGACCGGGCGCGGCATCTCGATCGTCGCGACCATCGCCTCCTCCTGGGGCTCGCGCCGCACCCCGGGCGGCGGCAAGGCCGTCTGGTGCGAGTTCGCCCTGCCGGACAAGCAGCCGTAGGCACGTACGCCCGTACGTACGCAGGCACGACGAAGGCCCCGGTCACCAGACCGGGGCCTTCGCCCTGCTGCACGCCCTAGGGCGCCCGTACGGCTACGCGCCGACAGGCTCGCCGACCTCGGAGCCCGCCTTCGCGCCCTGCGCGACGACCCGGCTGCCCAGCAGCGACGGCTTGTCCTGCACCGGGCTCAGCTGCTTGCCGAGCCGCAGCGCCAGCCACGCGATCCCCAGCGAGACCACGACGAACACCCCGATGTAGAGCATCGGCACACCCGCACCCAGCGGCACGCCCAGCGGCCCCAGGGCCAGCGCCATCTGCTTGACCAGCGCGAAGGCCGAGTTGTACTGGCCCACCGAACCCTCCGGCGCCAGGTCGGCCACCAGCGGGGCCAGGGTCGGCGACAGCATCGCCTCGCCGATGCCGAAGAGCGCGTACGTGGTGATGAACGCGGCGGCGGCCATCATCGCGCTGCCGTGCCCCAGCCCCGAGAACCCGGCGATGACCCACGCCACGGTCCAGATCAGGCCGACCAGCGCGATCACACGCGACCGGCGGCGCTTCTCGACCAGCTTCAGCACGACGAACTGCGCCACGACGATCGCACCGGTGTTGGCGGCCAGCGCGAAGCCGAGGGTCGACGGGGAGATCCCGGCGGCCTCGGTACCGAAGGCGGCGAGACCGGACTCGAACTGCCCGTAGCAGGCGAAGAAGATCACGAAGCCCAGCACCAGCAGCTTGACCATGGCCTTGTGCTCCAGCAGCCGCTTCCACGCACCGCCGGACCGGGACTCGTCCCGCGGCACGGCGTCCTTGATGCTCGGCGCGTGCGGCAGGCGCACGGTGAGAATGACCCCGGCCAGGACCAGGAACATCACGGCCTCGATGCCGAACAGCAGGGTGAAGCTGGCGGGCCGGCTCTCGTCGACGATCTGGCCGCCGATGAGGCCGCCGATGCCCAGACCCAGGTTCTGCATGAAGAACTGGAGGGCGAAGGCGCGGGTACGGGTGCTTGGCGTCGAGCACCACACGATCATCGTGGCCAGCGCGGGCTGCATGACGGCCTGCCCGGCGCCGAGCGCCAGGGCGGACAGCAGGATCGGCACGATGCCGGTGGACAGCCCGAGCGACAGCGCACCGGCCGAGGCGGCGACGGCCGCACCGATGACCACGGGGACGGGACCTCGGCGGTCGATGACCCGGCCGGTGAGGGGAAGCGCGACCAGGGCACTCACGGCGAAGGCCACGAACGCACTCGTGGCCGCCATGGAACCCAGACCCCGCACCTGCGCCACGTAGATGTAGAGGAACGGAACCGTGAAACCGATGCCGAACGCGGTCAACGCGTTGCCGGCCTGGATCCGCCGCATCGCAGCGCCCATCACCCTGGTCACTTCTCACCGCCTTTGAGAACTGAAGCCCGAAGACTTCATACCTAAACTTCGATGCTTAACTCTACACATCGAAGGAGTTAGACGCCAACGAGCCCGTGCGATACTTCGAACCATGGGTGACACCCCCGACGGCACCGCGCCCGTCCACGAGCCGAGCCTCGACGAGCAGATCGCCGTCTATCAGCGCGAGTTCCAGGACCTCGATCCGCAGGTCGAGAAGGTGGTCTCGGCACTGAGCCGGCTGAACCGCCGCATGAACGTCGCGTACGGACGCCAGACCGCCGCCCTGGGCATCAGCAACGCGGAGTGGGAGGTCCTCAAGGCCCTCGTCATCTCCGGAGCCCCGTACCGGATGGGCCCGAGCGAGCTCGCGAAGCAGCTGGGCCTCACGCCGGCGGCGATGACCCACCGGATCGACCGCATGACGGCGGAGGGACTGGTGACGCGCGAGCGGGACGAGTCCAACCGGGTCCGCGTGATCGTGGAACTCACGGACGAGGGCCGCAGCAAGTGGCTCGACGCCATGAGGGCGGCCACGGTCTTCGAGGAGGACCTCCTCCAGGACCTCTCCACGGCGGAGCGGGGGGTGCTGGGCGACATGCTCACGCGGCTCCTGGACCGCGTCGAGGACCTCCAGTCACCGAGCTGACCGGCACCTGAGCTGGGGGGTTGACACCGACCCCGCGGGTCCGTAAGGTCCTTCGAGTTGTCCCAGAGTCGGAAGGTTTTGGTGACGACACATCCCGCCGCCTCGTTGCGGCACCCAACTCAGCACGATCTCCCACCGGGAACGAATTCGGCATGCCCGAATTAATTTCCGAAGGCCGATTATGAATCGGTCGGGAAATCCACTAGAGTTCTGGGAGTCGGAAGGGCCCAACAGCCCGGAAGACAAACCCCGCTGACCGGGGGTCAGGCCCGAAAGGATCTGATAGAGTCGGAAACGCAAGAACGAAGAACGAAGAGCGAAAGCCCGGAGGAAAGCCCGAGAGGGTGAGTACAAAGGAAGCGTCCGTTCCTTGAGAACTCAACAGCGTGCCAAAAATCAA
>NZ_JBHYXN010000050.1:0-56881 GCF_042752335.1 Streptomyces sp. NPDC059355
GCTCAAGCCGGGCCCACTGGCCGTTCGTCAGATCTCCACGTCCCACAAGACGTGATCATGAACGAACAAGATCCACTTTCGCAACAGACCCTAGCAGAGTTGCACGTGGCGGCCGGCAGGGCATGCGCGGCCGCCGCCGACGCCTCTGCACCGGAGACTCAATGAACCGTCGCATCTTGAGCGCCACGCTGAAAGTCTCGCTCCCGCCCGAACCGGCCTTTGCCTCCGTGAGGACGAGGTTGTCATAGGGGCTGCGCCACGGTCCGCCGGCTGGCTCGCAGCCCGCCGCGACCTGCGGAGCGACGATCGCCTCGGCCGGGATCACCTCCTTGCGAGTCTCGCAGCCGTCCCGCCGTGCAACGGTCACGCGTGCACTCCCGGACCGATGCAGCCCTCGGCGTCGATGGGCCCCGTGTCTGCGTAGAGCCTGAGCACTTTGGACCTGCCCATTCACAGACAGGGCCCGAACGATGCCCACCTTCTCAAAGAGCTTGCACGGCAAGAGACTTGACGGGTGAGGTTCGATGACGTGTCATCATGAATGGGACAACGACGGCGGGTGCCATGATGACGACAGCGGGGCATGACGGGCCCGGTGCCGAGCCCGCACGCGAGAATGCGAACCCACAGCCCAGCGCTCCGAAACCTGCACGCGAGCGCAGCAGTTGGGCTGCAGGCGGCGTACCTGTGATCATCCTGGCTCTTATCGTCCTGGTGCTGGTGATCGTGGGCTCGGCGTCCAACGACAGTGTCACCTGCCCGGGCGGAGCCACCAGCTGTGGCGCTCCCTGAAGACACGCCGCCGCATCTCGACATCGGGTGCCTGGTGATCGGTTTGAGCACGGACGCCGAGTGTTACTGGGGCGCCTCGCACTGAGGTCCTCGGTGTGAGGCCGACGGGCCGGTAGTCAGGCCGGTGGCGGTTACGGAGTCTGTAGTCGTGGTGTCGTCTCTTCCGGTGGGGCAGCCACCAAGGGAGCCCCCGCCAAGGGCGCGCGTGCAGCAGATGGCTTGCCGGCCAGAGTGAGTTCTCGAATGGGTGATGCTGCCGTATTCCATCCCGGTCCGTGGCATTTGCCTTCGACGCTTGATGCATAGCCAAGGTCGGCGCAGGTGGGGAGCGTCATGTCGAGCGGTAGTGTCCTTTGGCCTTGCGTGAGGACCCCATGGGCGGGGGCGTCAGCAGCGACCAGCTGCGCCGGATCGGCAAAGAGCTGGAGAACCGCGGGCTGCAAGTGCGGTGGGCGCGGACGGTCGAGGGAGCCCGTGCCGCCCTGCGTACGGAGGCGGGCCTGACGGCTGCGGTCGTCGCCTGGACCTGCCGTCCGAGGCGGGGGACGACGCAGGCGGCGGGGGAGGGGCGGTCCTGCGGCAGATCACCGGCCGGTTCACCGCCCTGCCCGTCTTCGTCGTCATGAGCGAGGACTCCGACCACGGCCTGGAACGGCTGCCTCTATGGGTGGCCGAGACCGCCGTCGGCTACATCTGGCCTCTCGAAGACACACCGTCCTTCATCGCCGGCCGTGTCTTCAACGCAGCACGCACCTATGGCGACTCCGTCCTGCCCCCGTTCTTCAAAGCGCTGCGCCGATTCGACGACGCCCACGAGTACTCCTGGCACACCCCCGCACACTCGGGAGGGGTTGCGTTCCTGAAGTCGCCCGTCGGCCGCGCGTTCTTCGACTACTACGGTGAGCGGCTCTTCCGTACAGACCTGTCGATCTCGGTGGAGGAGCTGGGTTCCCTCTTCGAGCACAGCGGGCCCATCGGGGATGCCGAGCGCAACGCTGCCCGCGTCTTCGGCGCCGACCGGACGTACTTCGTTCTGCACGGCGACTCCACGGCCGACCGCATGGTCGGCCACTACTGCGTCACGGCTGACGAGATCGCGCTGGTGGACCGCAACTGCCACAAGTCGGTGCTGCACGGGCTGGTGATCTCCGGTGCCCGCCCGGTCTACCTCATTCCGACCCGCAACGGATACGGCCTCGCCGGCCCTCTGCCCGCCCGTGAGACCGCGCCGGGCGCAGTGGCCGCCAGGATCGCCGCGCACCCGCTGACATCAGGCGCCGTTTCCCCCCACGCCCAGTACGCGGTGATCACCAATTCGACCTACGACGGCCTGTGCTACGACACCGTCCAAACCGCACGGGCCCTGGCCCCCAGCACTCCCCGTCTGCACTTCGACGAAGCATGGTTCGCCTACGCCCGCTTCCACCCCCTCTACGCAGGCCGCTACGGCATGGCCGTCGGCCCGGACACGTTCGCAAGCGAGGAACGCCCCACCGTCTTCGCCACCCAGTCCACCCACAAGCTGCTGGCGGCAGTGTCGCAGAGCGCCATGGTGCACGTGAAGTCCTCGCCCCGGGCGCCGGTCGAGCACCACCGCTTCAACGAGGCGTTCATGATGCACGGCACCACGTCGGCCCTGTACCCGGTCATCGCCTCGCTGGACGTGGCTGCGGCGATGATGGACGGCCCCCAGGGGGAGTGGCTGGTCAACGAGGCGGTCACGGAGGCGATCCGTTTCCGACAGGCCGTCGTCCGGACCGGGCGCCGCATCGCGGACGCAGGCGACCGGCTGCCGTGGTTCTTCGGAGTCTGGCAGCCCGACACCGTCACCGACCCCGCCGACGGGTCCATCGTTCCCTTCGCCGACGCCTCCCCCGCGCTGCTGGCCGGCGATCCCCGCTGCTGGGAGCTCGAACCCGACGCGGAGTGGCACGGCTTCCCCGGCCTGGCGAACGGCCAGTGCATGCTGGACTCCATCAAGGTGACGCTGACCTACCCAGGCGTCAACGCACGAGGGGAGTCGGACTCGTGGGGGATTCCGGCCCGAATCCTCACCGCCTACCTCGCCCACCGCGGCATCGTGGTGGAAAAGACCGACACCTACACCACGCTCGTCCTGTTCTCCCTGGGCATCACCAAGGGGAAGTGGGGCACCTTGATGGACGCCCTCATGGACTTCAAAGCCCTCCACGACGCCGACACGCCCCTGCGACAGGTGCTGCCGCGCCTCGTCGAACGCCATCCGCAGCGCTACAGCGGTGCGACCTTGCGCGGGCTGTGTCAGGAGATGCACGAACACCTCACCCGGGCCGAATTGATCGATGCGCTGGACACCGCCTTCCAGGATCTGCCCGAACCGGTCGTACCACCCCGGAGCTGCTACCAGCAGCTCATCCGGGGCGGTACGGAACGCCTTCCCCTCGCCCGAGGCGCCGGCAGGGTGGCCGCGGCCATGGTCACCGTGACCCCGCCCGGGATCCCAAGTCCTGATGCCCGGAGAGGCACTCGGCGCCCCCGACGGCCCGGTCCTGCGCTACCTCGGAGCCCTGGAGGCGTTCGACCGTGCCTTCCCCGGCTTCCACAGCGAAGCACACGGCGTCACCATCGACCCCCACACCGGCGACTACCTCATCGAATGTGTACGGCCCGACCACATCCCCGGCGCAGCCGGGCGGTGACTGCGCGCCGGGGGCGTGATCACCCGCGGCGGCGTCCACCTGCACCCGAGCGGGGTGTCGTTCACAGACTGCGGATGGCCTCGGCCAGGTCAGATCCGTAGGAGGCCCAGCAGATCACGGAGCCGTCATTGTCGAGCTGTCCCGTGAACCACTCGCCGTCGTCCCTCACGAGGCACGACTCGTGGAACGCGAGAATCACCTCGGGCCGGAGCGGCTCGTCAGGACGCGGGCCGGCCGGGCCGCTGAGCGGCCCGGCCCTTCAGCGGATCAGGCGCGGACGGCGTGCCAAGGCGTGCACTTGCGCTCGCTGCCCTTGACGATGCACCCACGCAGCTTGTACGGGTGCCCCTCGGGCAGGTTGCCGGAGGCGACCGCGAGGTAGATCGCCTTGTGGCCGCGCGTGGAGGCGATGCGGCCGGTGCTCAGTTCGGCCTCGACCGCCCAGCCGTCGGGGCTGATGTCCTTGGCGATGAGAGAGTCGCCCGGGATGTTGGGCGCGGGCTGCGGGTCGGCGTTCCACCGGGCGAAGCCCATCTCGTGGCCGTCCCTGGGGCTGATGATGTTGATCGTGTACGACCCGTCCGCCGACATCGCGGTGAGGCCCGAGACCCCGGTCGTGGACACGGAGACATCGATGTCGGTCGAGAGGTCGCCCGTCTCGTCGGCGCTGGCCGCTGCAGCCCCGGCCGTGAGCGTCACGCCGACGAACAGGGCGGCCGTACCGAGGACCGCGCCGACGCGCTGGTGTATCGAACCCATGATTTCCTTCGTTCCCGCGCGCGACGGCACGCCGCCGCACGCACGCTCTCCCGCCGGCGTCGAAGCGTCGCTGGCGGTCAGTCAAGACCACTGTAAACAAGCCATGTTGGGAACCTACTGGCGGGTACCCACCTCATCGGCACGCCCCGGCGGCCCCGGCGGTTCAGTGCTTCGGGAGGGCGCGGTGGTCCCGCCAGGCGGCCAGGGCCTGCTGTCGCGTGCCCTGCGGGTGGCGGGTGTGCCAGTCGCGCAGGAACCGGTTGAACTCGAACTGGGCGGCGACCGCCTGGGGTTCGGCGGCCCGGGCGCGGGTGGCGTGCCAGTGGGCGACCGCTTCGGCGAGGGTGTGTCCCGCGTGCTGTGCAACGTAGTCACGCATGAAGGCGTCGAAGTGGAATCCGGGCCCGATCTCCCGGATGAAGAACTCCCGGAGCACCTGGCTGCACGGCTGTCCCTCCGGGATCACGGTGTCGCCGTCGACGGGGGCCGCGAGCCGGCGCCCGCCTCGGCGCGGGGCCCGCACCGGCTCCGGCGGCCGGTTCCCGTCGAGTGCGGCGGCCAGCCGGGCCGTCACCGCCACCTTCCCACCCCCTGCGGACAGACCGATCTCCCTGGCGAGCGCCGAGAGTTCAGCCAGTGTCCAGTACCAGCGCAGCAATTCCGCCCCGGTCAGCGCAGGGGTCAGGGCGGGCCGGCTCTCCATTGAATTCGAACTCACGTTCACATTCTACAGAGCTGCCGCCGAAGGGCCGCCGGCCGGTCGCCGTCGCCGCCGCGCTATCGGCTGCTGCCGTAGGGGAGCAGTGCCATCTCGCGGGCGTTCTTGATCGCTGAAGCGAGCTGCCGCTGCTGCTGCGCCGTGACGCGGGTGACGCGGCGGCTGCGGATCTTGCCTCGGTCGGAGATGAACTTCCGCAGCAGGTCGGTGTCCTTGTAGTCGATGTAGGTGATCTTCGCCGCGTCCAGTGGGTTGGGGCGGGACTTGAGCGGTTTGTGCGGGGTGTGGCGGCGGGCCATGGGTGTTCCTTGCGTGAGTCGGGTCGTCGGGTCGTCGGGTCGTCCGGTTGTCAGGACGCCGGGTCGAGGAGGGAGTCGAAGGCGGCGGGGAGCGTTTTCCACGTCTCTCGGCCCGCCGCGTATTCGGCATCGGTGAGCAGGCAGGAATCGAGGAGTTGTTCCAGTCCGTGCCGGTCGAGGCCGGGGGAGGTGAAGACGAGGTGCTGGCAGCAGTCGCCGTGTTCGGAGTGCCAGTCGAGCGAGGCTGCCGCCCTGCGCATCGGCGGCACCATCTCCCACGCGGCGTCCGGGAGGGAAGCCAGCCAGGGGCCGGCGTTCTCCACGCAGAGGGCGCCGCCCGCGGCGTCCCAGGCGAGCAGGGTGTCGGGGCGGTCGGCGAGCCAGAACCGGCCGCGGCTGCGGGCGGCGGCGCAGCAGAGGTCTTCCAGGGCCGCGTAAAGGCGTTCGGGGTGGAAGGGGCGGCGGCGGTGCCAGACCAGGGTGGTCACGCCTGCGTCCTCCGCTTCCTGGGGGAGTAGCGCGCAGGCCGGGTGTTGGGCGGCAGCTGCCGTTTCCACGTCGAAGCCGGCGAAGGCCAGCTGGGCGAGTTCTCCGGATCCGGCGGAAACCTGCCGGGCGGTCGGGTGGAGCTGGGCGAGAAGGGCTCGGTCCTCGTCGTCGGCGTCTTCGCTGTCGACGAGGGCGAGTACGGGCGCGTACTCGAGCTGCCGGGCCCAGGTGTCTCCGACGGTCCGCTGGTCGGAGGCCGCTGCGGCGAGTCCTGCGTCGGCCAGGTCGTCGCCGTTGACGAGGTACGGCAGCACGAGCGCGGGGTCGACGGCGGTGATCACCCCGGTGAGGTCGAGTGCGCCGGCGCCGTGTGCGACCACGACCTCGGCCATCCCCTTGGGCTCGACCGAGTCCCAGAGCTCGACGACGGCCAGCCGGGTGAGGCCGCTGTCGGCCAGCCGCTTCAGCTCGGGGACGAGGTCCTCGCGCAGGGCGCAGCAGGCGCAGTCGTTGACGAGGGGCGCCTCGCTCCGGGACAGCTCGCCCGCGGCGTCGCGCACCAGCCGCAGCAACGTGCCGGCCGACGCGGTGGCCAGGTCGTGGTGGAGGGCGATGCTGCCGGGAACGGTGCGCAGCAGCCGGTCCACGACTTCCTTGCGGGCGTCGCAGTGGAGCCCTGCGACGAGGACGACGGGCAGGGTCACGCCTTGCTCCCGTAGCGGCGCTGGAAGCGCTCGACGCGGCCGGCGGTGTCCAGGACGCGGGCGGTGCCGGTGTAGAAGGGGTGGCTCTGCGAGGAGATCTCGACGTCGATGACGGGGTAGGTGTTGCCGTCCTCCCACTCCACCGTCTTGTCGCTGGTGGCGGTCGAGCGCGTGAGGAAGGCGAAGTCGGCGGCTTTGTCGCGGAAGACGACGGGGCCGTAGGCGGGGTGGATTCCAGGCTTCATGGCGGTGTCCTTCAGGCGGGAGGGCGGGGATCAGCGTTCTTCGCGAAAGTCGACGTGCCGACGCACCACCGGGTCGAACTTGCGCAGCACCACGCGGTCCGGGTCGTTCCGCCGGTTCTTGCGGGTGACGTACGTGTAGCCGGTCCCCGCCGTGGAGCGGAGCTTGATGATCGGGCGTGCTTCCGTGCGAGCCATGGCGCTAGTATATGACAATGGTTTCCATTATCAAGAAGGAATCGTTCCGAGAGAGGCAGGTAACCCCTTGTCCGCCCACTGCCAACTGACCGGCGCCCAGCCGGGCTTCGGCAACAACAGCCGGTACGTCCGGCTGAAGCTCTCCGCCAAGGCGATCAAGACCGTGGACACCATCGGCGTAGAGGCCGCCGTGGCGCGGATCCGCGCCCGGGGGGTGAAGGTCTGATGGCCAAGCAGAGCAAGATCGCGCAGAACGAGAAGCGCCGGGCGGCCGTCGCGCGGTACGCCGCCAGGCGGGCCGAGCTGAAGGAAGTCATCCGGCGCCCGTCCTCCTCGGAGACCGAACGCGCGGCCGCGCTGGCGGAGCTGCGCAAGCAGCCCCGCAATGCCAGCGCGACCCGGGTCCGCAACCGTGACAGCGTGGACGGGCGGCCCCGCGGACACCTCCGCAGGTTCGGGCTGTCCCGGGTGCGTATGCGCGAGCAGGCGCACGCCGGATTCCTCCCCGGAGTCACCAAGTCGTCCTGGTAGGCCGGCAGACCGGTCGTCCGCCAGGCCGGCAACGCACGCGTGCCCACGTCCCCGGCGGGATGTGGGCACGCCGGGCAAGGGGAAGGTCGTGTCAGTGGCGCGGGAGGGTTCATGAACGACGGATCACCGACCGGTCGACACGGCTGTTCACCCTGGTCGTCCGTGTCCGGGGAGGCGGGCTGCGGGACCTTGTCCGGCGCTATTCAGGTCGGCTGAAACGGTGGGAGGCCCAGAGCAGCGCTGTGACTCCGACGGCCAGCAGGAGGGTGCTTTCCAGGAGTATGGGAGGTTGCCCGGTGGACCATTCGATGCCCGTGGTGGCTGCCTGGTTCGGTACCCGTAGTGCGATGCAGCGGCGGAGCAGGTCGACTCCGTAGGCGAGCGGGTTGGCGGCGGCCAGCGTGTGGGCCCAGCCCGGCAGGTTCTCGATCGGGAAGAAGCCGCCGGAAAGGAACAGCAGGGGCGTCATCACGACGCCGAGCAGCATGTGGAAGACCTCGGGCCGGTTGAGGCCCACGGCCAGGGCGAGGGCCAGGGCGGTGATCGTGAAGGAGGTCAGGGCGATGCCCCCCAGGAGCAGGGCCAGGAGGAGGGGGTCGTAGGGCAGACCGACGGCTCCTGCCAGGCCGAGCAGGGCGACGCCTTGGATCGTGGAGACGATGGTGCCCCCCGCGCAGCTTCCGAGGAGCAGGGTGGACCGGTGGACCGGGGCCATCAGGAGTTCGCGCAGGTAGCCGCTCTGGCGGTCGGTGATCAGACGGATGCCGACCATGATGGCTGGTGTCTGAACCGTCATCATGAGCATCACCGGGAAGAGGTAGGCCTGGTATCCGGTGCCCAGCGAGGAATTGGGGATCAGGGCGGCCAGACCGCCCCCCAGGATGAAGAGGTACAGCACCGGTTGGAGCAGCATCAGCGCGGTGTGGGTGCGCTGGGCCGACAGGCGCAGCAGGTCGCGGTAGACCAGGGCGTGTACCGCGCGCAGTTCGTGACGCAGGCGGATGCCGCGCTCGTGGCCGGGGGCGCCGGGGGTGTCCGCGGTACGGATGGCGTCCGGGTCCGGTAGGGAAGGCGCGGTCATCGGGTCGCCCCGGTTGCCGCCGCGGGGGCGACCGGGGCCGGGTGCCGGGGTGTGTGGATGCTGCGGCCGGTGTGGTGGAAGAAGACGTCGTCGAGTGTCGGCGGTGTGGCGGAGGCGGCGTGCACCGCGATGCCGTGGGATTCCAGTGCCGCGCACAGGCGCGGGATCCAGGCACTGCCGTCGGGTACCCGCAGGGACACCCCCTCGGTGTCCAGGGTGACGGCGAGGTCCGCCGGCGCGGTTCGGCGCACGATCTGGCGTGCTGCCGTGTCGTCGCCGGTGCGCAGCGTCACCCGGTCGTCTCCGATCGCGGCCTTGAGGGCGAGGGGTGTGCCCTGGGCCACGAGTCGGCCGTGGTCGATGATGGCGAGGCGGTCGCAGTTCTCCGCCTCCTCCAGGTAGTGGGTGGTGACGAAGATCGTGCTGCCGTGCTGGTCGCGCAGTGTGCGCAGGTGCTCCCAGACTTGGGCGCGGGCGTGTGGGTCGAGTCCGGTGGTCGGTTCGTCGAGGAAGAGGACCCGGGGTGCGTGCAGCAGGCCGCGGGCGAGTTCCAGGCGGCGTCGCATGCCTCCGGACAGGGTGCGCACCGGGGAGCGACGCCGGTCGGCCAGTCCGACGAGTTCGAGTGTCTCGGTGGTGCGCAGGCGGGCGTGGCGGCGGTGCAGTCCGTAGAGGCGTGCGTGGATGTGCAGGTTCTGTTCGGCTGTCAGGTCCGGGTCCAGTGCGCTGTGCTGGAAGAGCATCCCGACCAGCTTCCGTACCTGGTCCGGCCGGCTCAGTACGTCGGCGCCCGCCACCGTGGCCTGTCCGGCGGTGGGGCGGGCGAGGGCGCACAGCAGGGCGAGGGTGGTGGACTTTCCCGCGCCGTTGGGGCCGAGGAAGGCGAAGGTTTCGCCCTGGAGCACGTCCAGGTCCAGGCCGCGAACGGCGTGGGTGGTGCTCCCGTCCGGGCCCGGGTAGCTCTTGACCAGACCGCGGGTGCTGATGGCGTACACCGGCTCGGCAGGGCACCGGGCGGCGTCCCGGTCGGTGAGAGCGGTGGTCAGCAGGGTTGACCGGCCGGAGGTTCTCGGCTAGGCGCAGCTGATGCCGATGCAGATGGTGTTGAGGAGCGTCAGCAGGCCGACGCAGGCGCACGTGCCGGAGAACTGGTCTCCGTCGACGCCGACCGGGTCGGTTTCCGGAAGGGCGTGCAGGTGAGCCAGCAGTTCGAGGTCGTGGTTCTCCATGACTTTCTCCTTCTCTGTGAGGTGGCGGCAGGTTCCCTGCCGCTCAGCCCGGCTGCCGGATCATCCAGTGCCGGGAGTCTGTGTGGCGGGTTCGCAGGAGGAAGGCCAGGATTCCTGCGGATCCGTCGCTCCAACTGGTGGAGACGTCTCCGTACTCGGTGGGGAAGACGACATGGCTGCCGCGGTGGGCCCGTTCGGAGACGATGAGGCGGGCCAGGTCCTCGGCCATCGTGCGGTAGGCGGGGTCCCCGGTGGCTTCGGCCATGTCGAGGAGGAAGTCCCCGTTGCCCGCCAGTCCGTGGCACTGGGCGAGGGCGGCGCGGGAGGCGCGCTCGACGACGGCATGTGCGGCGCCCCGGGCGAGGTCACCGAACCGCTTGTCGCCGGTCCGCTGCCAGAGGCGGATCAGGAAGGTGCCGATGCCCGCCGAACCATGGCACCAGTACGGGGCCGTGGGCAGGTCCGTGGCCTGGGCCGGCCACTGGGCTGCCCGGCCGACCATGACGGCGTTGGCCACCAGGTGCTCTCCGGCCGCCACTGCAAGTTGCAGGTGCTCCGGGCGGTGGGAGATGCCTGCGGCGGCCAGGAGGAAGCAGCCTATGCCGGAGGTTCCGTGGGCGAAGCCCAGGTAGCGTTTGCCGGCTTCTTCGGAGACGGCTTCCGCGGGGACGGGCCAGCTCACGCCGGACGGCTCGGGCTGTGCGGCGGCGGCCAGCCGGTCGGCCGCGTCGACGACCAGTTCGGCCAGGCGCGTGTCACCGGTGCGGTGCCACAGATGGGCCGCGGCCAGTCCACTGCCGGCGGAGCCGTGGGTGATGTCGTGGCTGGGTGTCGACTCCAGCGGGGCCAGAGCCAGGGCCACCGCGCGGTTCCTGAGCGTGCGGTCACCGAGCGCGTGCCCGGCGTCGTACAGCGCCCAGGCGGTTCCGCGGCCGCCGAAGTGAAGGCCGGGGCGTATGGAGCGGGTGTCGGCGCGGGCGGCGATCCAATGGGCCGCGGTGGAGATCGGACCGGGCAGGCGCGGGTCACCTGTGAGTTCGAAGTACCGAGTCAGGACCGCCAGTACGCCCGCCGCGCCCTGCTGCACGGTGCAGGGGTCGGTCTCCCCGGCCCGGGTGGACACGGGCCACAGCCACTGGTCGTCGTCCGGGGTCATCGAATCGACGAGGTGGCCGACCATCCCGGCGACCGCGGCCTGCGTCGCGGCGCCGGGCTCGTCCGTCAGCGCCGGTCCGGCAGCGGGGTGGGCCGGCCGTGACGAGTCCGTCCCACGGAGAGCCGCACGCGCCGCGGCGGGGTCCCACCGCTCGCCGGGATCGTCCTTCATCAGCCCCAGAATCATCTCGGTCAGGTTGTCCGGCAGGTGCAGCGTCGCGGTACACGCGCTCAGCCACTGGGCGAACCGCTGCTCCGCGGGCCGGGCGGCCGGTTCCTCGGGCAGCAGGTTCGGTACCTTCCCGGCGACGACGAAGCAGACGGTGGCGCCGAGGCTGTAGTAGTCGGCCGTCGGGGAGACAGGAGCGTCCTGGAGGCGCTCGGGGGCGCTGAAGCCGGGTGTCCCCACGCGTGTCGGGAGCACGTCGTCGTCCTGCAGGGCGGCGAGTTCCAGGTCGATGAGGCGCAGTTCGCCGTCGGGGCGGACCATGACGTTGCCGGGCGTGAAGTCCCTCAGTATGCAGCCCTTGGCGTGGGCCGCCGCGACCAGGTCCACGAGGCGTGCGACCTGGGCGAGCGCGTGCGGCCGGTAGCGTTCGCTTCCGACGTCGCGGAAGCGCTCGGCCACCCAGGTGCGCAGGGGGACGCCCGGCACTTCCTCCTGGGCGAGGAACAGGTGCCCGCCCGTCTCGAACATCGCGAGCGGCTCCGGTGCGAGTCCCGTACCCGACAGCTTCTTCAGGGTCCTGGCCTCGGCTCGCAGCCAGTCGCGGACGTCGGAGCCGGCCGTGTCGCCTTCCACGTGCGGCCGGGCCTCCTTGATCACCGCGGGCGCGCCCGTGGTGACGTCCGTGCCCCGGTAGACGCCGCCTTTGTTCGTGTGCCGGATCGCTTCCCTTATCGAGAACCGGCCACCGAGCAGCACGGGGCTGTTCGCTGCCTTCTCCTGCCGGGGTGGAAGGGGTACTGAGGCGGGAAACGGACTGACCGCCCAAGAGGGCGGGGAATACTGCCCGGTGCGCTTGTCCTCGACGGGATTTCCGTCCGGGTCCTCGATGAACCACACCAGCAGGCCCTGGTCGGAGAGCCGCCGTCGGCCGACGAAAGCACCGTAGCGATAGTGCACCAGACTGTTCGGTGCGTACGGCTGGTCGGACAGAATCCGGGGACCGGCAAGTCCCGCCGTGGCCTGGTGCAGTTCAAGGGCCATCCGGGCAGCGTCGCCGTCGGAGGACGGGTATACGGTGATGAACTTTCCCGAGCTTCCCCGGGGCGTGGCTCGGGAGTTGAGCGCGCCCACCTGCTCGGTGGACCGGACGAACTTGAATGTCGACTCTCCCCGCAGCAGCACGTGCAGGGCCTTCTCAAGGACTTCCGGCGCCGAGGCCGCCGTCGCGGATACGTGCAGTTTCCAGCCCTGTCGGCGCACTGTCCCGGACGGGCGGGTGAGGCGGCACCACATCTCGTCCGCATCGGTCGTCCAACGCTCGCCCGCACCGGTTGCCCGGAGTACCTCGCGCAGCAGATCTTCCAGGTCGACTTCGGTTGCGTGACTCGTCATGAGCGTCCCCCCTCAACGGCAAGAACCGCTGGTGGAATATGCCTTCGGTAAGAAGAAACGTACAACCAACGCCCGTCATAAGTCACTGGAATCAGCGAGCGCACGGGATTGCTGGGGCTGAATGTGGCGCAGTCCGGCGCAAAAGTAGGGGCGCATTTGCGCCACCGGATGGAAAATGCTCAGCCTGTTCGAAAATAGCCGTCCATCTCCGGAAAGAACAAACAGTCCAAGTTTATCAATTTCGAATCCCCGGGGACTGTGGTTTCGATTCACGAGAACTAAAATGAAACAGTGGCCACATCCCTCGCGGCAAACCCTTTGTGCTCGCCTGCGCCGCTTGCCTCTGCGACCGGGCTGCCGTATCGCGGAGGTGCAGGACGAGCAATGCTCATGACCTCTGGATCGGCCCCGGGTTGGACGCGAAGGGCGTACCTTCCCGAGTGATCGACTTCTGGTCATCGAGTAGGCCGACGTCGCACCGCCGGTCGGGAAGGCACGCCCGTGCTGAGCGCAGTGAATGCCGATGGAACGACCGAGACCGGCTCCCTGGTCGACGACATCGTGCGCGAGGCGGATGCCGGCCGCCGCTCTGGAGGCTGAAGTCGACTGCTACATAGCTCAGTTGGCCGACCAGCGAGACGGGAGCGGGCGCCGCCTGGTGGTCCGCAACGGCTATCACCAGCCCAGGAAAGTCACCACCGCGGCCGGGGTGATCGAGGTGAAGGCCCCGCGCGTCAACGACAAGCGCATCAACGAGGCAACCGGCGAGCGCAAGCGGTTCTCCTCGGTGATCCTGCCGCCGTGGTGCCGCAAGACCGCCCAGTGGCAGGCCGACCACAAGCCATTCAGCGAGCGCGACCTGTCCGCCCCGGACTACGTCTACGTCTGGGCCGATCGCGATGGCCGACGGCTACCGCGAGTCCTCGGAGTCCTGGGCGAGCCTGCTGCGGGACTGCCAGCGGCGCGGCATGCGTGCTCCCGTCCTCGCCGTCGGCGACGGAGCCCTGGGCTTCTGGAACGCGTTGAACGAGGTCTTCCCCGAAACCCGCCACCAAAGGTGCTGGGTTCACAAAACGGCCAACTGCCGCGACAGCCTCCCGAAGTCGGCTCAGCCCGCGGCGAAGAAGGCCGTCCAAGCCCGCTGGCGAGCCGTGAACGCACCCCACCTCGTCGCCCTCGTCCGCGCCGGGGCCCGCTTCGAACGCGGCCGGCTCGTTGAACGGCCGCAGCCGACCGCGGCGTGAATAGGTGGCGGACCTGCCTCGAAGTTCGAGACCATCCGTTCATGTTGGATGGCACGGCAGGGCAGGACCTTCCGGTCGGCTTCGGGTTCCGGCCGTATCGCGGCGACGAAGACCACGGCGTCATGGCCGCGGTGCGGCTGGGTTGCGCTGAACGGGACCGGGTCGATGTCCATTCGGTGGTGGAAGGGCTCCCGGCAGTGGCCGAGACAGCCGAAGCTTCTGCCAATTTGGAGGAGCCGTCCAAGAACCAGATCCTGGTGGTCCTCGACGGGAGCGTCGTCGGCTACTCGACGATCCGGTGGTGGCAAGAGCGGGACGATACGTGGCTGTACCTGCACCGCGGCCACCTCTTGCCCGACCATCGCGGCCAGGGCATCGGCTCAGCCATGTTGAGCTGGGCCGAAGAGCGGATCCGCCAGCTCGTCGAACAGCATGGAACGGCGCGGACGGCAGTGATCGGCGCGAACGCCTTGGCCTCCGAGCAGGATGCCACGGCGCTTCTGCTCGCCGCCGGCTACCGACGTGTCTTCAGCCTGGTCGAGCTGGAGCTGGGCGATCTGCAGCAGTTGCCCGAGCGGGGCAGCGAGCTGCCGGCCGGGATACGGACGGGGCCGATCGGGGCAAGCCACTACCGTGCAGCCTGGAGGACGGTCGTCGAATCGTATGCGGACAGCGGCTTCACTCAGAGGTGGCCTTTCCAGGACTTCGTCGACACCGCCGACCCGGCATGCTGGCGCGCTGCCTGGAACGGGCAGGACATGGTCGGCGTCGCCCTCTGCTCCATCCGCCGCCACGACCACACCGTGGGCGAGGTCGAAGAGCTGAGTATCCGGACGGACCAGCGGCGACTTGGAATCGGCCGGGCCCTGCTGCTGGACGGGCTGCGGAGCCTTCGCGAGCACGGTGCAACGACCGCCCGGCTCTTCACGGGCACGGCAAACCCGCACCGGTCCTACGACCTTTACGAGAGCGTGGAGTTCCGGCGGCAGAACGAGTACGTCCGTTACCGCAAGCCGCTTGCTTGACAGCTCGTCCCCAGGCCACCGGAAAACCGGCGGGCTGCTCCTGCCGCGGGGGTTCCGCGGCAGGAGCAGCCGAAGGGCACCCGTCAGGTGCGGTACGCGTAGTAGATCGCGTCCGGGTAGGACGCGATGATGCTCGCGAGCGACTTACGGTAGGTGTTGGTGGAGTGGTACGTGAGGTACGGCATTCCGGCGTTGCTGCGGTACGTCACCATCATGGAATGGTCCTTGGACCCGTCCCTGTTGAAGTCCACCTGCACGATGTCACCGACGTCCGTCTGGTAGACGTTGGCCAGGTTGGCGGCCCGCTTGTTCGACAGCGTGAACCAGGCCCACTCGTTCGCGCCGACCCAGGAGTCCGTCTGGCGGGTGCCGTCGTACGACCAGTTGCGGTAGTCCGTCGTCGAGCCCGGAACGGTCTTCCAGCCACCCGCCTTGAGCGCCTGGCTGATGAAGTTGGTGCAGTCGCCTCCCGCGCCGCTGAACTTGCGGTACGCCGGGTTGTAGCTGCTCCAGTACTTCTCCGCGTACTTCGCCATGGCCGCGTAGTCGTACGCACCGCCGGTCTTCACCTTGGGCTTCGCCGGGGCGGGGTACTTGGTGGACGCGGGCGTGCCGTCCGGATACTGATTGCCATCGTCCTTGGCGACGTTCTTCTTGGCCGCCACGGGCTCGTTGATCGCGACGGGGCCGTTGTCCTGGGACTTGATCGAGGTCAGCTCCCAGGCGCCGCCCCGCTTACTGGTGAGCGTCAGTTCGTAGCGCGTCCGGAAGTCGGTCGTGGCCGGCTCGTCCCCGCGCAGTTTCTTGTAGGTGAGCGTGGTGTCCTCGGACACCTCGACGGTCGCCTTCCCGCCGGTGACCGTGGCCCGGTCCACGGCGACGTGGGTGGTGGCACCCGTGTAGGCCTCGCCGAGCGCCGCCAGGCGCGTCTTGCGGGACTGCAGCGACGATATCGCTGCGTCCTCGTCCTTCTTCAGCTGGGCCGACATGCGCGTCTTCGCGGAGGACGGGCCGGAGCTGCGGTGTCCCGGCTGCTCCTCGACCAGAGCCTGGGTGCGCTGGGAGAGCACGTCGTCGGCTATGCGGGCGAAGGCGTCGACGGTCGCGCGGTCGGCTGCTTCGGGCCCGGAACCCGCACTCGCGGAGTAGGCGAACAGCGTCGCGGACGACAGGGTCACGGTCAAGGCTGCGCCGACGGCAAGCCTGAACCTCTTTGGTATCACTGCATTTCCCCTTGTCACCCGGTCCACACGGACCGGGGGACGGAATCTTCGCACAACCAGGCGGTTCCTTCGTCTCCTTCGGCGTCTTCCGCTTCGTCGACGGTCACCTGACAGGAGACGCATCGAGCGCAGGGCGACCTGCCTCCAGTTGTCACCTTCCGCCACGGGCGCCGTACCTCGCGGCCGGAAGCCGATGCCACCACACCGACCTCACAGCAAGTGCCTTTAGGGTATGCAGGAAAGCACAGCAAGGGGGCATTCCTAGTGGGCAGGCAGGATACGTCCGCAAGATGGCGATCGTGGGGCAGGCGGACGGCTCCGGAGGGCAGTGGCGGAGCCCCGTCGGGCCGCCGGGGGAAGACCGGGACGCGCCGTCGGCCCCGGGCGGCGGCCGGCCGGCCGGCCGCCCTCGCGCCGGCCGCCGCTGCGGCGCGCACACAACTGCGGCGCCTGAGACCTGTCTTCCCGAGGCCGGGCCGCAGTGGCTGGCGCCGCTGGATACCCTCCTGGCGCCAGTGGCTGGGTGCCTGTCTGTACGCGTTCGCAGTCCTGGCGGGGTTCATCACGTACGCCTACGCGACCACGGACATACCCGAAGACCTCAACTCGTTCGCCACGCAGCAGGACAACGTCTACTACTGGGCCGACGGCTCCACGATGGCCCGGACGGGCTGGGTCAGCCGGCAGGAGATGCCGCTGGACAAGGTGCCTCCCCAGGTCCAGGGAGCCGTTCTCTCAGCCGAGAACGCGAGCTTCTACTCGGATCCCGGCGTGTCACCGGCCGGCGTCCTGCGCGCCCTGGGTGCCGCGGCGACGGGGGGCGAGACCCAGGGCGGGTCCACCATCACGCAGCAGTACGTGAAGAACGCCTACCTGAACCAGGACCGCACACTTTCCCGGAAGTTCACGGAGCTCCTGCTCGCCGTGAAGCTGGACAACCAGAGGGACAAGAAGCAGATCCTCCAGGACTACCTCAACACCAGCTGGTTCGGGCGCGGGACATACGGGATCCAACGCGCGTCCCAGGCGTACTTCGGCAAGGACGTCTCGCAGCTCAATGCCAGCGAGGGCGCCTTCCTGGCCTCCCTCCTCAAGGGCGCCGGGCTGTACGACCCGGCCGTCGGCAAGGAGAACCACGCGCGGGCCGTCGAACGCTGGGCCTGGATCCTGGACCGCATGGTCGAGACCGGCCGGCTCTCGCGCGCCGAGCGCGCCACCTACACCACATTCCCCGAGCCCTTGGGGGCCGCCCTCCCCGGCACTCCTGGCGCGCAGACCGGATATCTGGTCGAGCTGGCGAAGGCCTACGCGATCAAGGCGGGCCACATCACGGACTCCGACTTCGACCTCGGCGGCTACCAGATCTACACGACGTTCGACCAGGCCCGCATGACGGCCCTGACCTCTGCCGTCCAAAAGGCGCAGAAGGACTTCGACGCCGAGCGTCGTCCCGACACGGACAAACACGCGAAGATCGGCGCGGCGAGCGTCTCCACCGACGGGCGGCTGCTCGCCGTGTACGGCGGCCCCGACTATCTGAAGCAGGGCTTCAACGAGTCGAACGCGACGACGATCCCGGTCGGCACGGCGTTCACACCGATCGTCTACGCCGCCGCGCTCGACGAAGGGGTGCTGCGCTCACGCGGCAAGACCCGTACGCCCGTCTCCCCCTCCACCACATACAACGGCGACGACCAGGTCACCGTGCAGACGCCCGAGGGGCCGTACTGGGACCGCAGCGGCAAGGTGGTCAAGGGCCGCAACGACGACGGTCGCAACTGGGGCCAGGTGACGTTGCGCCAAGCCGTCGCCAACTCCGTCAACACTCCCATGCTGCAACTCGGTCTCGACGTGGGCCTCGACGGGGTGCAGTCGTTCGCCCAGCGCGCGGGCCTGCTCGGATCGAGCCTCGGGCCACGGATTCCCACGTTCGCGCTCGGGGAGAACTCGATGCCCAGTGCGATCCGCATGGCCGGCGCCTACGAGACCTTCGCGGCCGACGGCATGCACACCGACCCCTACTCGGTGCGCTCGGCCAGCCGCAACGGCGCTGCCGTCCCGCTCGACATGCCGCAGCCGACCCGGGCCGTGACGGCCAAGACCGCCCAGGCGGTGACGGACGCCTTGCGGGACGCGGTCACCGAGGGGTCGGCGAAGACGGCGGGCAAGGCGCACGCCGGGGCGGCGGGCAAGACCGGAACGACGGCCGCGAAGACGGCGGGCTGGTTCGTTGCGAGCACCGAGCAGGAGTCCACGGCCGTGGTGGTCTACCGGATGTCGCTGACCGACCTGGTTCCGCTGCCGCTGACGGGACTGGGCGGCGACGCCCCGGGCACGCCCGGCAGCGAGCGGGCGGTGCGTCTGTGGAGCGACTACATCAAGGCGGTGAAGTAGGCCGGGCAGCGCACGCTGCCCGGCCCCGGGCTTTTCGTCTACTTGA
Organism: Streptomyces sp. NPDC059355; assembly: GCF_042752335.1. Lineage (NCBI taxonomy): Bacteria > Bacillati > Actinomycetota > Actinomycetes > Kitasatosporales > Streptomycetaceae > Streptomyces > Streptomyces sp. NPDC059355. The sequence goes on from NZ_JBHYXN010000050.1 coordinate 18,369, forward strand.
TGAGCGAAGCCCAGTCCGGTGCCTGCGCGGGGTCGAGCCCGCGCAGTTGGGCCAGGACCTTCGGGTCCTGCGCGTCGAGCCAGTCCGCCAGCTCCCGGAACGACACGCAGCGGACGTCCTGGCGCGGGCAGACGTCCTTCATCACGTCCTCGACGGCCTTCATGTAGATGCCGCCGTTCCAGTCCTCGAAGTGGTTGCCGACGAACATGGGCGCCCGACTGCCGTTGTAGACGCGGTTGAAGCCGTTCAGGTAGGAGGACCGGGTCTGCGCCTGCCACGCTGCGAACTTCGCCGGGTCGCCCTGTGTGCTGTCGCCCGACTGGTTGAAGAGGAAGTTGAAGTCCATGGAGAGGACCTGCACCTCCTTGCCCTGCAGTGGTACGAGCTGCAGGGGAAAGTTCCAGATGCCGTCCAGCTTGGACGGCCACAGCTGGAAGTCTCCCGCGGAACTCGCGTCGTAGCGCCAGCCGTACGGCTTGATCGCGGTCAGGAGGTTCTTCTGCCCCTCCAGGCAGGGCGCCCGGCCTCCGACCACTTCCCGGTCCGGGTCGAAGGGCAGCGGCGCCTCCTTGGTGAAACCGGTGTTGGTCTTCCAGTTCTTGACGAACGAATACGTCTGGTCGATCTCGCTCTTCCATTCGGCGGGACTCCAGTCCCCGCCGCCCTTTGGCCCGCAGAAGTGCCCGTTGAAGTGCGAACCGATCTCGTCGCCGTCGCCCCAGGCGCCGCGCAGCTGCTCCAGCGTGCCCTTCACGTGCGGGACGGTCGGGTAGGAGATGGCGGCCGAACCCTGGTTGTGCTGCGGCGGCCGGTAGAGCGCCTTCTTGCCTTCCGGCAGCAGGTAGATGCCCGTGAGGAAGAAGGTCATGTGAGCCTTGTTCTCGCGGGCGACCTGGCGGAAGTGAGAGAAGAGGTGGTCGTCGCCCTCCAGCGCGCCGTCCCAGGAGAACACCACGAACTGCGGCGGCTTCTCCCCGGGTTTCAGCCGCTCGGGCTTGAGCTGTCCCGGCTGTGGCCCGGTGTAGGAGGTGGAGCCGTCTCCCAACACCTTGACCTTGCCGTCCCAGGCCTCCTCGGCCTTCTTCGCAGCGGCGGCCCCGTCGGCCGCACCACCCGGATCCCCGAGCTTCGCATCGTGCTGGGCGGCCCCCTCGGGACCGCTCCTCGTGAAGGCGAACGCGGCGGCGGTGGCCCCGGCCATGGCGATCACGGCGACGCCCAGGCCCAGGCGTCTGCGGTTCTGCGCCTTCCTCCGCGCTTTGCGGGTACTACGGGACTCCGTCCGGGCAGCCGGAGCGGTGTCGGTATCGGCCATCGCAGTCGTCCCCCTGAGATCCCCGCAGCCGGGCCGCGTATGGATGGTTCGTATGAATATAGAACTTGTCGGCACTCATCCCACACACCGGACTCCTCAACCCGTCGCTTCACAGCCAACTCACAGCCCCACGCAGGGGCCCCGTCCCCGAGGCGGGCCCCGGCGTGGGGCTGTCGTCGCCTTCGGGACAATGCCTGCCAGCCGATGGGCGCTGTTGGCGCGTTCTGGTCTGCTCGACCGCGGACACAAGGACCGGGCCGTGACACCGGTCGACAACCGCTGCGGTCCGAAAACCTCGGCGGACACCGGCGTGGCGGCGGACCGCGTCGGCGACGGTGGGCGTGTCATCCCAATGGGGCGATGCGCGGCACCGTGGATCAGGCAAGACTCTCGCCAAGCCCAACTTCGCCCCGGAGGTTCCATGTCGAAAAGCGGGGCGCCTCGCATCGATGTTCCGCGTGAGGCCCCGGCGCGGGAGTCGCTCGTTCTGGCATCCCTGATCATCGTTGCCGCGGTGGCCAACTTGAACCTGTCGGTGGCCAACGTGGCGCTGCCCGCGATCGGGAAGGCCTTCGACTCCTCCCAGACCACGCTGAACCTGGTCGCCGTGGGGTACTCCCTCGGCCTGGCCGCATCGGTGCTCTATCTGGGTGCGGTCGGTGACCGTCACGGGCGCAAGCTGCTGCTCCTCCTCGGCATCGCTCTGTCCGTCCCCGCCTGCCTGCTCGCCGCGTACGCGCCGAACGACTCCGTCCTCGTGATGGCCCGGATCCTCGGCGGGCTCTCGGCCGGCATGGCCTATCCGACCACCCTGGCGCTGATCACCGCGCTGTGGGCGGGGCCGGGGCGGACGAAGGCGATCGCGCTGTGGTCGGCCCTGGGCGGAGGCATCTCCATGCTCGGGCCGGTGATCGCGGGCGCGCTGCTCGAACGCTTCTACTGGGGGTCGGTGTTCCTGGTCACCCTGCCCCTCGCCGTGGTCGCGCTGGTCATGGCCCTGCTGTTCGTCCCCGCGCACGCCAACGAGTCGGCCGAACCGGTGGACAACCTCGGCGGCATCCTGTCCGTCCTCCTGATCGCGGGACTGGTGCTGGCGATCAATTTCGCCGCCGTCCCCGGCCAGGCGGCACTGGTAGTCGGCCTCGCCGTGATCGCCCTGGCTGCCGGAGCGGCGTTCTTCTGGCGTCAGCGCCGGGCTCCCAACCCGTTGTACGACCTCCACGTCGCCGCCCGGCGCACGTTCTGGGTCGCCGCATGCGCGGGAATCATCGTGTACGGCGCCATGATGGGGTCGGCGTTCATCAGCCAGCAGTACCTGCAGAACGTGCTCGAGTACAACCCCGTCGAAGCCGGCGCCGCCATCCTCCCCCTCGTCGTGATGATGGTGCTCGTGGCACCGCGGTCCGCGAAGCTGGTCGAGACACGCGGCGCCCGCACGACCCTGCTGATCGGTTACGCGTTCCTCTTCCTGGCCTTCGGCTGGATGCTGCTGTTCTGGGGCGAGGACAGCCGCTACTGGCAGATCGGCTTCGCCTACGTGCTGATCGGTATCGGCGCCGGCTTCGCCGGGACGCCCGCGTCCCACTCGCTGACCGGATCGGTGCCCGTACGACGGGCCGGCATGGCCTCGGGCACCGCCGACCTGCAACGGGACCTCGGCGGGGCCATCATGCAGTCCATCATGGGCCTGCTCCTCACCGCCGGCTACGCCTCGGCCTTCAGCGCGGCGATCGCCGCTTCCCCCGAGAGCAAGGACGTGTCGGACCAGGTCCAGAGCGAGCTGACGAAGTCGTTCGCCTCCGCCGGGCAGGTCGCCCAGCAGCACCCCCAGTACGCCGATCAGATCATCGCGGCAGCACGCCAGTCGTTCCTCCACGGCGACGACTGGGCGTACACCGTCGGCCTGGCCGCGATCGCCCTGGGTGCGCTGCTGATCTTCTTCATGTTCCCGCACCGGGACGCCGAGCGGGAACTTCTACGGCGCTACTACGCCGAGGACTCCGCCTCCGCCGCCACCGAGAGCCCGAGCGGACCGGGAGCCTGAGAGCTCGGCCGGCCAACCGGTCGCCGACGTGTCGTGCGTGGCCTGCTTGACGAGCCGGGCCGCCACCTGCAGAGTCGGGATGCAGCACCGCAGCGCCGCCCGACTCTGTTGACCGGTCCCGCCCATCCGCACGTGGCAGACGGCCCTGACACCCAGGAGCGGCTGATCCTATGGTCCTCGACCTGGTGGTGATCGGTATGGCCGTCACCTTGGGGCCCTTGCACAACAGCGCCTTCATCCTGCTTCTCTCCTCACGGCGCGGCGTCCGCCTGGGCCTGGCGTTCCTGTTGTCGTGGCTGGCCGATCTGGTCGCGGTCATCGCCTGCGTGATGCTGCTGACCGGCGGACAGCCCCCGGCCCGTCACAGCGCGCCCTCGACCGCCGTGATCGCTGGGAAACTCGCCATCGGCGTGGCTCTGGTGCTGTACGGCGTCCACCGGCACCGCCGACCGCCCCGCCCGCACGGCCCACCTCGCTGGACCGCCCGGATCGACAACGCCTCCCCGGTCACCGCAGCCGGCCTGGCATGGCTGCTGCAACCCTGGGCACTGGTCGGCGCCGGCGCCGCGACCGCCATCGACGCGAACCTCTCCACCCCCACCGACTGGCTCGCACTCACGGGCTACTGCCTGCTGGCCACGCTCAGCCTCATCGTCATGGAGATGTACGCGCTCCGGGCGCCCGCGGCTGCGGACGCCCGGCTGAACGCCCTGCGGAGCTGGCTGGAGCAGCACCAGGAGCAGCTGATCGTCACGCTCTCCCTGCTCGTCGGCCTGTGGCTGACGGCCCGGAGCATTTACGAGCTGGTCGCCTGATGCCGGACGTGGCGCTACCGGATGGACAGGCTCATGCCGGGGGCAGGGTGCAGGAGCTGCCCCGGCAGGATGGAGCCCGTCACCTGTCCGTCGCAGTGGGGCCCCGACCACACGTAGGCGGTCCCGTTCGTGAAGTTGGCGACCTCCGACGGCACGAAGTCGCCCAACGGGTAGCAGCCGGACGGGTCGTGGATCGGTGCCCGATCGATGAACAGCACCCCGTCCGCCGCCTGTGCCGTACCCGGCGCCGCCAGCGCCAGCGTCAGCGCCGCCGCGCACGCTCCCAGTACCCGCGCCACGCGTCGTGTCTCGCGCATCCCGGCCCACCTGCCTCATCCGTCTTGCCGCAACCCATTTCGTCGCCGAGGGTAGCGCAACGCTACTCAACGTGAGGCGATGTGCGGGGGTGAAAGAAGGGGCGCATGAAATGCCAGGAACATCCGACTCTCCCTCGGCCCCTACGGGATCAGGAGGTACGGGGCCCGGGCCCGGCGTCCAGGATGGCCACTTCGGCCTCCGTGGCCTGGCGTTTCCATTCAGGGGCGAGCGCGGCGTAGGTGGTGACGTCGTGCCAGCAGTCTTGGGTGCGGAAGAGCTGGCGCAGGGTGGCCTCACGGCGCAGGCCGGCGGCGTGCATCACGTCTGCCATGCGGTGGTGGTCGCTGCGGTGGCCGGCCCAGATGCGGTGCAGCCCGAGGTGGCCGAACCCGTAGGCCATGAGCAGTCGGCCCGCTTCGTGTCCGTGGCCTGCCGTGGGGGCGCCGGGGAGCAGCACCAGGCTGGTGAGCATGGCGTTGTTTCCGTAGCCCTCGACGAGCAGGCCCATCGTGCCGGTGAGGGTGTCGTCGTCGAGGCAGGACACGGCGAGGGTGTACCGGTGCCGCGGGTGCGCGTGCGGCTGGTTGAGGCTCCGGGCGAACGTGTCGTGCGCCTCGCTCTCGTCCATGCGGTCGATACCGAGGTAGCGGGTGAGCAGGCGGTGAGTGAGGATGCGCGTGAACGGCTCGTGGTCCGAAGGCCGTAGTTCGCGCAGCTTGAGGCGTCTGCCGCGGAGTTCGGGTACGCGCGTCACGGGGCGGTTCCAGGTCGTGCGCCCTCGGGCTGCGCCGCCATGCCGACCGACGCGGAGCCGGACCGGGCGGGGACGAGGACGTCGAGGTCGACGGAGTAGCGCCCGGAGGGGACCGGTTCGTCCAGGAGGATGCGGCGGGCGGTGTCCGTGGCGAGGGCCGCACCGAGCATCACGCCGCTGGCGAGTTGGGGCCAGCCGGACAGCGTCCGGCCGATCCTGGGCAGGGCATCGGCCATCGCAGGGCTCAAGCGCTGCTCGTCGACCATGCGCAGCAGGAGGCGGATCGTTCCGGCGCGGTCGAGCTCGCGCAGTTCCTCCGACGTCGTGTCACCGATGAGACCGTGGAAGAGTGGCCGGCCGGGTTCGGTGTCGAACCGCTCCACGTCGAGCAGCCCGCGGTCGTTCGTGTCCATGAGGACCGGAACCCCCAGGCGACGGGCATGCTCGCGGGCGGCCACCTTCACCCACGGTGTGTCGCACTCCTCGATCAGAAGGTCCAGACCGCCGCGCTCGACGGCGAAGAAGTCTCCGATGGAGTCCTCGGTGAGGCCGCCGCGGTGGAGCTCGATGTCGAGGTATGGGTCGAGCTCGTACATGCGCCGGGCGCACAGCACGGTCTTCTCCAGCCCCAGTTCGTGGACACCTGCGCGCAGCCGGTTCAGGTTCGACAGACTCAGCCGGTCGAAGTCGGCGAGCCGGAAGGAGCCGCCCACACCCTCCATCGCGCAGGTCAGCGCGGCGCTGCTGCCCACCGACAACCCGACGACACCGATCCGGCGCCCGAACAGGGACTGCTGCTGTGCACGAGTGATCTTGTCGCGGTTGCGGTCGCTGCGCCCAGCGCCGAGTCCCGTACGGCGGCCAGAGCGCCGGCGTGATCAGGCAGGGCCGGGTCGAGCAGGAGGGGACGAAACGATTCACTGGCTTGCTGGGGCGAGGGCAGCACGAACTGCCCCGGGCCCGCGCCGGGGGAAGGGAAGAAGGTCACGCCAGGACGCCAGCCAAACCCGCGATCTTGAGACCGTGCACCTCACCCGTGGGGGCGCACTCGAATTGATCTTCGATCAGAATGCGCCCGGAGTGCGCCCCAGTGCGCCCTGACCGCCGGGCCCGGCATCCCGGTCCCGGACGACCCCCGAGTCTCCGCCACCGCGGCGAAGTCGCCGCGCCGGACGGTGGCATCGCGCAGCGTGGCGACGACGGTGTCGGACCGGGGGGCGGCGGCGATGTGGATGCGCAGCTGCCACTTTTCGCGGGGTTCCTCTGTCGGCCCAGGCCTGGTGGATGTCCGCCCGTTCCTGGAGGGCCGCCTTGCGCCCGGCGTGGGTTCGGACCGGCCCTGGTCCTGGTCCTGTTCCTCGTCCCGGCTCCGATCCCGGCCCTGGCCAGGGCCGGCCGCGCTGCGCCCGGCGCACGGGCAACCCGCGCATTCCCCGGCGGACCGGCAGAGCGTCCCGCTAATGTGGCGGAACTCACTGCCGCTGGGGGGCGGGTGGTCGGTCGCGACCGCTCGGGGGTGTGATGGCATCCGGCCGAGCTCTGCCGTGCAGCGGTGTATCCGGAAGACGGCTGGCTTCGCGGCCTGGCGTCCTGATGCGCAGAGGAGCAGCGTGCAACGGCCGCTTCCGCAGGGGATCGAATACCTGATCGAGCAGTTCGACACGTTCGCGGCGAACCGGAGTGCGAGCCGTCGGTTACCCGTGATGCTGCTGAAACGGGATCCCGCTCCGCCGGGGACCATCCAGGCATCCACCGGTCGCACGGTCATCCTGGGCTACCGGGAACGCCTGTGCGAGGAGGATCTCGACCGAGCGGTCGACCTCGTCCCGCACGCCCTGATCGAGGACGGCGACGCCGCTCCGCGTGACGCCCTGCCCGGCGAGGTGCCCGGCGCCGTGGATGACCGGCACATCGCCCTGCTGGACGCCATCGTCGAGCAGCTGGAGGGCACGATGCCCCTCGGCGCCGGCGAACTGCGACTGCCGCGGTTCCACACCTGCCGCGCCGCCCTGGACGTGCCGGTCGGCGCCGGGTCCGCGGCAGCCAAGCGACGCCGACTGCGCGACGAGCTCTACACCCAACTCATGCTCCGGCGGCCCCTCCTGGGGACCATGGCACGGCTGGCCGGTGCCACCGGGGACAACTTCCTGGTCAACATCTGGCTCTCCCTCTTCCAACTCCTGGTCGTCGGACTGCCCCGGCGTGTCTACGGCCTGTGGCTCAGCAGACGCCGAAGCCTGCGCTGGGTCGGCTCACGGCGCCCCCAGGGCGCGAACTTCCTCCGCATGGCGCTGACGATCACCCCGTCCGGCAGCGCCCGCAGCAACCACGCTCTGATCCAGCGGATGCTGCTCATGGCCCTGCTGAACGACCTGTCCAGGGCGGCCGCCCCGTCCCGGCTGTGGATCTACCGGGTCCGCCGGCGCTGGCCCTTCGTCCTGCTCCTCCCCGAGGTCGGCGAGGAGGGCACCCCCGTCCGCCAGTTGCTCGACACCTACGCGGACATCGTCCGCACCGAGCCGCCCGCGCCCCTGATGGTCCTCGGGGCGCTGAAGGGTGAGCCGCCCTCGTACGCCCAGACCGTGCCGGCCGACCTCCGCAGCGTGACCGGTCTCGCCGACCGCGTCCACAGCCTGTACACCCGGGGCGCCTCATCGGCCGTGTACGTCGTCCCGCTGTCAGCGAGCGACGACGACGGGCCGGCCGATCGGTGGGTGGGGACCAATCCGACGGTCACCGTACGGGCGAACGGCCGGGGGGACTACGCCCGGGCCGTGGCGACCCCGATGGTGGTGCTCGCCCTCGTCGCCGGAGGACTGTACTTCGTCGAGCGCGACACCGAACTGCCGCCGTCATGCCACAAGGTGAGCACCGGAGAGATCGTCGGGGTCACCGACGGCCGCGAATGCCATCTGGGCGTCCCTGGCCGGGACGACGAACTGTTCGCCCTGGAAGCCGTCGCGGCACAGCAGAACCACGACGCCATGACCAGCGGGCGTCCGTACCGGACGGTGGTGTTCTTCGCCCCGCTCACCGCCGAGCCGGGAGACTCCACCCCGGTCAGCATCCAGAGCCTGCGCGGCGCGCTCGCGGCCCAGAACCAGGTCAACGGCCGCGAGGGCGACATCGTCCAGATACGCCTGCTGATCGCCAACGCTGGAAAATACTTCGCCTACGGATCCCAGAACGGCCGGGAACCCGACGTCGCCAAGGAGATCATCGACCGGAAGGACCGGGACAAGATCGCTGCCGTGGTGGGCATCACCCAGAGCCGCCCGTCCTCGTTCGCTGCGGTCGCGGAGATCTCGGCCGCGAGCATTCCCGTGATCGGCAATTCCGTCACGGGCAGCAGAATGGTGGACGAACGGGCCCCCTCCTACTACTTCCAGGTGTCTCCCTCGAACGACCGCATCGCCGAGGTGATGGCCGAGTTCGCCGCGTACTCCGAGCAGATCGGTGAGCTGACGACGGGCAAGGACGGCGGCCGGACGGCCGTGATGGTCTACGACCCCGACGACGAGTTCTTCAGCTCCGACCTCCAGCGCAAGTTCACCGAGCACTACAAGGGCGGCAAGGTGGTCACCGTCCCCTACTACGAGAACCGCAACGGACAGATCGTCTCGGAAGTGGCGCGGGACGTTTGCGCCGAGATCCGAACCTCCGGTGGATTCATCCTGTACGCGGGCCGCTCGGGCGAGATGCCGGAACTCTTCGACGCCCTCCAGGCAAGCGCGGACTGCCGGAAGGCGGACGGTAAACCGGTCGCCGTGTTCTCGGAGAGCACAGCCGCGAAATACATGCAGGATCCGCAGGACATGCTAAAGGAACACTCCGTGCTGAAGCCCTTCTACGTGATGCTCAACAACTCCACCGGCACGGAGAGCCCCGACAGCCCGTACTCCGAATTCACCGTGCGCTTTCGCAGCGTATTCAAGGACGGCTCGGTGCCGGAGGGAAACGCGGCAGGGGCCTACGACGCGCTCCGGGTGGCCTCCGAAGTCATCAACTCCGTCTACGCGCAGTACAAGACGCCGCAGAACAGCAGTGCGCCGTTCCAGCCGACGGACGTGTACGCACGGCTGTCGAACCCGGGCGTCCAGAACTTCTCGGGCGCCTCGGGCCTCCTGTCGCTCGACAGCCACCACAAGTACCCGCCGAGCAAGGCCGTCTACGTCCTGGAGTCGCACATGGACAAGAGCGTGACGACACTGATGGCGTGCGGCCTGCTGCCCGACCAGCCACCGGGCCTGAACAACCCCGCCACCTGGGGCCGCCCCGGCAAGACGCGCCCCTGCCCCTCGGCTTAGGGGGGTGGGCAGCGGCGGGATCACCGGCAGGTGCTGGAAGGCATCGTGCCCGGGCGCCGCCGAGTGCGGCCCGATCATTGGATCCGGCAGGAACGCCCGGCGGAGACCGGCAAGCTCCTGCCGGACTGGCCGACCTGCCTGTCTGCCTGCCCGAGGCCCCGGGAACCGGAAGGGCTTCGCCCGCCCACCCAGGGGGTAGGGGACGCGAACGCCAGTGCGACGGGGGCCGCGACGCGGAGGACGGGGTGATGGGGTGCGGTTACGGACAGCAGTGCGGGCGTCGGCGGGGCCTCGGGGCGCGGGATGACGGCTCCGGGCCCGGCCCCGGCCACGAGCATGGTGACCCGGGTGCGTGCGGCCCTGGCCGGAGTCGGGGGCGTGCTGGGGATCCTGATCGGGATCTACGCGGACGAGGCCCGCGCCGTGCTCGCCTGGGTCGGGGCGCATGCCGTCGCACCGGCCGGTGTCGCGCTCCTCGCCTCGGGCGTCGGTTTCGGCCTCGGGTGGTGGGGCGGCAGGGCGGGTTCGGGCGGTCGGGACGCGGGGTCGGCGGTGGTCGAGGGTTCCTTCGAGATCAGTGCCGACGACTTCGATGTGGACCTGCCGGCGGACCACATGGTCTTTGGCCGCCGGCTGCGCTACCTGGAGAGGGCCACGGCTTCGCGTGATCTGGTGGTCCTGCTGCACGGTCTGGGCACGGACGCCTCTGAGTTCCGCCCGTACATGGCCTCGGCCCGGCCCCACACCGTCGCGTTGACGACGTTCGGTCACCATCCGGAGGAGGCGCGGGACGCGCGCTACCGGCCGATCGGCCTGGCCACGCACACCGAGTTGATCGCGGGCGCCATCAGAGCCCTCTCCCGGCGCCACCCGGGCAAGCGGCTCGTGCTCGTGGGGTTCTCGTACGGGGCCGACACGGTGCTGCGCCTGGCCGAGCGGTGGGCCGAGCGACCGGAGCAACGGCCTGCGTTCGCAGGCGTGTTGCTGTTGGACCCGAACATGAACCGGTCCACTCTCCCCGTCACCCGGGCCCTGGCCGGGTTGGACCTTTCCGATCCGGCGGCGGCGTTGCGCGGGATCGTGGCGGGGACCCGGGACCTGGACGCCTTCGCGAACTTCTGCGATTACCTGCACCGGATCGCCGGGAAGGACCTGGCGCAGGTGTGCCGGTACGCGGGCGAGGTGTGGGAGGACGCGGAGGAGGTGGGGTCCTACGAGCGGTTCGTGCGCAGGTGCGAGCGGCTGCGGTCGGTGTGCGGGGGACCGGTGCGGATCCATTTCTCCACGCGTTTCGAGACGCATTTCAACGATCTGGTCGCGCATGCGCGGCGACATGGCGTGCGGGGTGTCTTCGACCTGCGGCGGATCGATCACTTCGTGCTGTGCGCGGAGCCGGCGCTGCGGCCCCAGGTGGAGGCGCTGGTGGCGGGTTCGCCAGCCCCCGCTCCCGAGGGATGAGCGTGGGGCGGGCCGAGCGGACCGGGCGGGCTCAGAGCCTGTCGGGTGGCTGTGTCCGGAAGCTGGACAGGGCCGCCGTGTTCACGGCCGTCGTGGACGGGGCCGGTCGTCGGCGCCCCGCCCGGGGTCCCGGGCGCAGCCGGTGCGGTCATCGACGGTGTGGGTGCGGGAACCTCGATCTGGGGCGGGTTGGCGCCGGCTCCATATGACATTCCTTGGCATCGCCGGTTCCGTCGTCCTGGTGTCGGCCGAGCACCAGGACGACATCCCGCGCGGTGTCCCCGCGCCAGGTGCGGGGTGACCGGCGGATGCGGTCACGGGGAGTACTGGAACGGTGGTCGGAGGGGGTGCGCACGTGAGAGAACCTGCACAAGGCGACGAGGTCGATGCATGAGCACCTTCAAGGACAAGGTGCGCGACCTCGTGAAGGAGACCCGTCTCTCCGGCAACGCACTGGGCAGGAAGATCAGGCTCCCGCCGGGGGAGCGGGCGAGCCGGATCGTGTTGCCCAAGCGGATTGACTGACCGTCAACGGACCCCGTGGAACGGGGTCACGCACGCCCGTGAGGCGGTGCGATCTCTCGCTTTGGCGACAGTGGTGTCAGAGACGCTCAGGTCGCCTACGGACGTGAAAGCGAGAGATCGCACCCAACGCACCTGAACGGGCCGGCGATGCGGGCCATACCCTGGTCGAACATCGCCTGCGGGCGGGTGGTGTCTGCACTCCGGCCCGCGGCCATCACAGCATCTTTCAGGAGTCCACACGACTCCTGATGATCACGCGGTGGCTGCTCGCGTTGTCGGCAGGGGTCACCACTGCATCGGAGGGTCCCCGGCTCACCGCACCCGGGCGAGGAAGAGGTCGTCGAGGTGGTGCATGCCGATGCCGCCGCCGTGTGCGTCCAGGACCTGGGCCGTCTCTGTCAGGACCCGCTCGCGCCGGTCGGCGGGCAGGACGCGATAGGTCGAGAGCGAGGCCAGCAATCCCAGGTAGCGGTCGGTGTCGTAGTACTGGTCCTGCCGGTACCGGACGGCGCGCAGGTCGGTGAACCGGCCGTCGCGGCGGCACTCGGCCTCCGGCCAGCCGTCCGGCCCGAGCGAGCTTCCGGGGACCTCGTCGTAGGAGGACGCCAGCTCGCTGTGCGGCGTGTTGGTCATCCCATGACGGCCGTCGACCTCGGCCAGTGCGGTCTGCAACTCTGCATCAAGGACCCCGTGCGGGTTCCAGAACAGTGCCACCGCACCGCCGGGCGCGAGGACGTCGTGGACCAGGTCCCAGCGCCGATCCGGGGCCACCCAGTGCCAGGACGAGGCGGCGAGGAGAAGCCCGAAGCGTCGCCCGCCCGGCTGCCAGCCCTCGAAGCCGCCGACCTCGACGTGGACCCCGGGATAACGCGCCGTGTTGCGGCGCAGGACCTCGGCCATACGCGGGTCGGGCTCAACACACACGAGTGGAGTGCCCACCTCGGCGAACGGCACCGTGGCCTTTCCGGTACCCGCGCCGATCTCCACCGCCGCACGGTCACCCAGAGCCGCGTACGCCAGCACCTCCTCGACCAGCGCGTTCGAGTACCCCGGCCGGGCTGCGTCGTAGAGCTCAGCCACCTCGCCGAACACCTGACTGCGCGCCATGTCGACCTGTCCCTCTGCGATCACGCGCATCCCCTCGACTCCCCAATCGACAAGCGGTCACCCTACCGGCGAAGTCGGCACCGAAGCCCACCGCCCGCAATTCGGCCACGACCACTGGCCAAGGCCCACGGCGTACTTGTGGCCGGGTTGCCGGTGGCAGTTTGGGCACGCCGGTGGTGGTGTTGGGGGTTACTGCTTCAAGGTGCCCCACCACCATTGGGCGGGGATCGTGGGGGCTGGGTTCGTGGGTCGGAGGGGTGGGGGCCATTCGATTTTCAGGCGTGGGAATACGTGGATGGGGGCTGCCTGTGGTCGTTGACGACGGTGTAGCGGGGGACGGAGGTGTACCAGACGAGCTGGCTTCGTACGTACTGCTGCAGCAGGGAACGCAGGTATGTCTTGAGGGCTTCGCTGCCGGTGCGGCCGATCTGTTTCGTAGGGCCAGGACGAGCACCATGACCCGGCCCCGGAGCCGCACGATCTTCGATGGCCGAGTCCTGCACCGCCTGACCCGTACGGCTGTGCTGCGCCGAGCCGGTGAGGCCCCGTCGGGGCGGGTCTGGTGATGCAGCGTGGGCCTCTCCTTGCCTGTGGAGGGACTCCCACTTCAGCTTCTGGCGCGTCATCTCCGCCGTCGCGTCGGCGCCTGGCCGACAAGACTGTCATCGACTGCACAAACCGGTCGACTGCACGGCCGGACGACGGCGGACTGCGGCAACAGGTCGCGGCCTTTTGCGCCGTGGCGGCTCGCGTGTTCGTGGCCAGAAGAGCCTAGGGCTCTGAGAGTGTTGACGTGGGCTGGAGCAAGACCGCAACCGTGTACCGCGTACCGCCTTTGCCGACCGGGAGAGAAGTGTGACCATCAAGGACATCGGGCCGGAACCTCAAAGCTTCGACCTTGAGAAGGCGACGCTTGAGAACACGCACTATCGCGCGGTCGCCTGGTCTGGGAAGTACCTTCAGTTGACCCTCATGTCGATCCCGGTGGGTGAGGACATCGGCTTGGAGGCGCACCCGGAGACTGACCAGTTCCTACGACTCGACGCAGGCCGGGGCCGCGTCCAAATGGGCCGCACGAAGGATCGACTCGACTTCGACCGGGAGGTCGAGGATGGCTGGGCGATCTTCGTGCCCGCCGGCACATGGCACAACGTCACCAACATCGGTGAGGAGACCCTGCAGCTCTACGCCGTATACGCACCGGTCCACCACGCGCCGGGCAAGATCCATGCGACAGCCGCCGACGCGGAGCGCGACGAGGCCTCAGGCAACGACGAGCCGCCAAGCTGGTCGGTCCAGCCTGTCCAGCAGCCATCGGACGAGCACGCCTGACACCGGCGAGGGCCTATCGCGACGGTAGTTCCCGGTTCCGAGGCGAGCCGAGAGCGGGGGGTCCCGTTCCGGCAGCACCACCGCTGCACCCGCTCCAAGGAGATCGGCGTCGACGACCCGGACCGGCGCCGCGCCCGATACCCCGAAGCGGTCGGCCGCTGACGGCCACGCACGATGCCGGGCACGTCCCTCCGCGCGAGGGGCTTGCCCGGCGCGGCCCGCCGTCCGACCTGGGGATGGACGGGTCCTGAAGTTCTGGCATGGCGTGCTGGCGGCGGCTGGCCGCGTGGAATGAGGCCGGTGTGCGGGACCGGCTCCATGCTGTCCTGCTGACGAGACTGCGGTCGGCGAAGCAGATGGACTGGTCGAGGGCTGTGATCGACTCCAGTAACGTCAGGGCTGCCCGGCGGGGCCAAAGCGGACCCAGCCCGGTCGACCGAGCACATCCGGGTAGCAAGCGCCATGTCTGCGTCGACGGACAGGGCATCCCGCTCGCTGTGTCGCTGGCCGGCGGAAACCGCAACGACAGCACTCAGCTGTTGTCCCTGATCGCGAAAGTCCCCTCCGCTGCCGGCCGACCGCGGCTACGACCACGACATGTACCGCCGACATGTCTGGGCCCAGGGCGTCAAACCGGTGATCGCCCGCCCAGGCGTCCCGATCACCTGTGCAGGAACCTCTCCCGGCCCGTCCGGATCAGCCGGGAGGCTCTGCGTTGGCTGCTGCCCCGCCGCGTGGCTCTGACGGCGGACGGCCGGCTCGGTGACCGGATCCCGGGTCCCCTCGGTCGTGCCAGGGCCGGGAGCCGGTCATCGTCGTGGCAGTGGGTTATTCGCCCTGGAGCTTGGCCAGGATCCACGCGCCGAGCTCCTCGGTCATCACTGTGTGTCCCTCGTTGTCACCGGCGCACATGAAGGCGTCGAGTTCGCTGTCGGCAGGGTCGATCTTGCTGTAAAGCGTGTCGTGGTCGTCGATGTCCCCGGCCGCCACCGCGCTGACGCTCGGGACGAACGTGCTCGTGTTGTAGGTGAGTTCGGCCGGCTGGCCTTCGAGGAGTCCGGCCAGGAAGGCGGCGGTTCCGAAGTTTCCGGGGTGGCCCGGGAGGTTGTGCGCTTCGGGGAACAGGCCGCCGGGAGCGCCGTCGATGTCGGGCAGGCCGCTGGTGGTGAT
Source organism: Streptomyces sp. NPDC059355 (assembly GCF_042752335.1). Classification (NCBI taxonomy): domain Bacteria; kingdom Bacillati; phylum Actinomycetota; class Actinomycetes; order Kitasatosporales; family Streptomycetaceae; genus Streptomyces; species Streptomyces sp. NPDC059355. Next base: position 33,514 of record NZ_JBHYXN010000050.1, read on the forward strand.
CCGGATCTCGGTGGCTCCGGCCTTCTTCAGGACGGCGACGAGCTGTTCTCCCGTGTTCTGCGTGTCCAGATAGGTGCCCGTCAGCTCCTGACCGGTGGTGCGCATCGCCGTCACGCCGGCCGGGATGTTGTTTCCGGCGCCGGTGCCCGCCCCGTTTCCGACACCGAGCCGGCGTACGCCCTCGGGCCAGCCGCCGACCCGTTCGAGTTCGGCGAGGAAGTCGATGCGCGCCCGGTCCTGGCCGGCCTCGGCCTCGACGGTATCGATGTGCCAGCGCAGCAGTTCGCGGGCGGCCGGGCTGTTGACCAGCACGGAGAAGCTGCCGAGGAGTTCGCCGAACCCCGGGATCGACCCCCAGTTGTCCTTCACCCAGTGCGCGAATGCCTGTACCGCGATGGGCAGCCAGGCGCCGCGGTGAGGGGTGTCGTAGGAGAGGTAGGTCGAGGTCTCGGGGTCGTCACCCTCGTGCTGCATCTTCGCGAGCGCGTAGCGCGTGACCAGCCCGCCCATGCTGAAGCCGCCGACCGTCAGCTTGGCGGTTCCTTCGCGGTCGTCGATCGCCTTCTTGATGCACTGGATCGCCACGTCGGCGTTGTCGATGATCGACGCGGACCGCTCGTCGAAGCCGAGGAGAACCAGGTCGAAGCCGGCCTCGCGCAGCGAGGAGACGAAGGGGTACTCGCCGTTCTCCAGGGCGTTCCACAGGGCGTCGGGATCGCTCTTCCCGGCGGAGAAGCCGTCGGAGAGGATCACCGGCTTCCTGACCCGGCTCTGACTCGGCGTGCTGTAGAATACCCAGGCGGTTCCCCCTTCGAGTGGCCACGTGGTGTCCCACGCGGAAGTCCTCGGGTAGGCGGGCTGAGCGCCAGGCATGGCGTTGTCCCAGATGCTCACAACAGGCATGGACATGAATCCAGTTCCTCCCTCTCGTGGTGCGGCCGGGCTGCGCCACCCGTGAGGCCGCTGCTTTCGAGGCGAAAGCGGAACCCATGATTGCGAGGCTCAGGTCCCGCTACCAGCGGATCCACACCACGTCACTCTTTCGACCAGAAGCCCTTTCTGCGCAGGTCACAGGGCTGACAGGGAAGAAACGATGATGCGGTCCCGAGGCCCGGGAGCATTCGGCCGGGCGCGAAGTACGGCTGAGAGACGGCTTCGAGCGCCCCCCGGCATTACGGGCATACCGTGATATTGGTCAGCCGTGTGCGTCGACCAGAAGGAGGTGGCGGCGGAGCGCATAGCGGTCAGTGAGCGGGTGCGTGCGAGGGGTCGTGAGCAATTCCCTGACCGGCCGTCATGTCTCGGGGAAGTGCCGATGGCCCACGATCAGGTGACGGGACGCCAACGAAGCGGTCACCGGCGCCCTGGCCCGTTCCGGGCTGTTCGCTCTCGGCTGGTACGACGCGGCGGGCCGGCCTGCGCGGCCGGCCGGACGGTACCGCTGCGTCGGGAGGCGTCCCGAGAGGTCGGCGAGTGCCTTGTTGCGGCCGACCCCGGGTGTCCCTTCAAGGGTGTGCGGCTCGCGGCGTCGATCGGGCCGTTGACCTGGGTGTTTCCGGTACCGGCTGAGGTTCCGGCGGATTCTCCTGGACGTGCCCCGGTTTTTGGACGTCGTTTCTTTTGGCGGCTCGTGTGGCACGACGAGCAGGCCGGGTAGCTCCGATGTTCGACTGGTTCTGTGCCCCCGGATGCATTGCCGTTTGGCGGGAATTACGTGGCTTGCAACGATCTCGGTCCGATCGTCAAGAGGTTCATGACCGACAGCGGACCGGGGTTCATCTCCTGGGCGGACCTGGACGATGTGCAGAGCCGCTCGGAGGGGACCCGCACCGATCCGGAGGACGCGCCCCTCGCTGTGTCTGGGCCAGCAGCGTAGGAGTCTCACGCTGACCCGTTCTGCACGCCCACACGGACAGGCCGGCGGTGGCGGATGAGGCCCCACGGAGCCATCGGCGCAGGTGGTTGTAGTCGTACCCCTCGTTCGCGTGCAGTTTCTCCGGCCGTCGGCGTCGCGGCCCGCGGCGTAAGCGGATGGGCGGGATTCCGCACACGAGCGGCTCCAGGCTCTGACTGTCGTGCATGTTCGCGCCAGAGATACCAAGGGACAGCGGCAGCCCGTTCCGGTCCGTGATCAGATGGATCGTCGATCCCAACGTGCCGAGGTCAGTCGGAATCGGTCCCGTCAGAGGCCCCCCTTTGCTGCCCGCAGGCCCACCGAATCGATCGCGCAGCGCGACCAGTCCAACTGGCCTCCGGCGCCGAGTTCGTCCAGGACTACTCGGTGCAGCCTCGTCCAGACCCGAGCCCGGCTCCACAGGGTGAATCACCTCGGTCGGTGGCACGACCCGCCGGAACAAAACCCATAACTCGTCCGGCCCAACCGCTCAACGAGATCCGCCATGCCCGGTTCAACGAGCGATCACACCACAAGAAACGACGCCTTGATGTCGGCGAGCCGCACGCACGCCCCAGCCGTCACAAGCAGGGCGTCAAGCCCAGACGGAGCATCAGTCAAGCACTGTAAGTACGGCCGCTCATGCGCGACTTGTGGGGCGCCTCCTACCTTCGCGAGGGTGACTACAAATTCCACGGGGCAGTCGCACACGTCCGGCCGTGGTCTGGAACGGAAGGGATGGCCAAGGCGGTCTCAGTCACTTGCTCACCTGACAGCAGGCAGGCTCGACGACGATCCTGAGGGGTTGAACGACAAGCTGAGCGGCTCGGGAGCAGCCGTCTTCAGTGGCCGGCACCAAGCCCCGGCGTACGCAACAGGCGGCTCCGCTTCCTCGGTCCGCTGCGACGCCGGGGTGAGAACGCGGAAGGCCGCGGTTGGGGTGGCTGGTGTCAGCCTTGGGCGTCAACTCCCGCCCCCGCATGTCACGCGGGATGGCGAACGCTGTGCTTCTGATGCCCGGCGGTGGCTGGGCGTGGCTATGGTCGGTTCAGTCCGCGTCGATAGGGCGTGCGCGGGCGAGGCCCGGTGACCAGAGCGCTCTGGCGGCAGTAACACCGGGCCGCCCAACTACCCCACGGACCAAGGTCCGGTGTACGAATGCGCGACTCTGCTGCGGGCCACCCGCCGCGCTGAACCCGCACGAGTGAGGTGATACGACCGCCGGGTGGGGGCCGACGGCGGCCGGGTGACCGCGAGGCCCTGGCCGCGATCATCTTCGTGGCCACCTCGGGCTGCACCGCGTCATCCTCGACGAACTCGGCGCCGGAGGCCAGTTGGACTGGTCGCGCCGCGCGATCGACTCGGCCGGCATGCGGGCTGCAAAAGGGGGCCATCGACGGGAGCCTATCCGACCGATCGCGGCACGTTGGGATCGAAGAACCATCTGCTCACGGACCGGAACGGACTGCCTCTTCGCTGGGTATGTCCGGTGCCGCACATACATGACAGCCGAGGCCTTGAACCGCTCGTGCGGGGCATCCCGCCGATCCGCTCACTGCGCGGCCCACGACGGCGACGACCGGCGAAACTACACGCCGACAAGGGCTACGACTGCGATCACCTGCGCCGATGGCTTCGCGGGCGTGGAATCCGTCATCGCATCGCCCGTAAGGGAGTCGAGTCCTCAACCGGCTGGGCCGGCATCGCTGGGTGGTAGAGAGAACCGTCTCCTGACTCGCAGGCTGCCGTCGGCCCCACCGCCGCTACGAACGCAAGGCAGAACACTTCCCCGCCTTCGTCGGCATAGCCGCAGTCCTCATCTGTCACCGCCGCCTCACCTCCCTCCGGTCCATCTTCGGTGAGACGAACTCGCATGCGTCCGTCTTCGCTGCGGGCCGGCAGTAGGAAGCGGTCTTGGGCCATGGGGATGCCAACGGACCGGCCCGGACAGGCATGCTCAGGTCAGAGCCCACAGCCGGACGGTCTTGTCCCGGCTGCCGCTGGCGAGCAGGGTTCCGTCGGGGCTGAACGCCACGGAGATCACCTGATCTCCGTGGCCGGTGATCGTGGCGATATGGTCCCGGGAAGCCGTGTCCCACAGCCGGACGGTCCGGTCGTCGCTGGCCGTGGCCAAGGTCCTGCCGTCGGGGCTGAAGGAGACCATGGTGACGAAGTCCGTGTGGACTTTGGCGAGCGTGCCGGCCAGGGTCCCGGAGGCCAGGTCCCAGAGGGACGCGGTGCCATAGGGCTCGGAGACGGCCAGCGTCTTTCCGTCGGGGCTGAGTGAGATCGACTGCGTGGTGCCGCCGTTCGTGGCGATGTCGGTGCCCTTCATGGACCTCATGTCCCACCGGCGGGCGGCGGGGCCGGGTCCCGCGGAGGCGGCGAGGGTCTTCCCGTCGGAACTGAAGGCCACCGCGTACACGATGCCGCCGGGAACGTCGAGGCTGCTGGTCCTGGTCCGTGCCGTCACGTTCCACAGCAGAACCATGCCGTCCTGACCGCCGCTGGCGAGGATCTTCCCGGTGGGATCGAACGCCACGGCCCGGGCTCTGGCGGTGTGGCCGGTGAGCGTGGCCACCGGCTTGCGGGTCGCGGTGTCCCACAGGCGCACCGTCTTGTCGGCGCTCGCGGTGGCAAGTGTCTTCCCGTCCGGGTTGAACGCCGCGGAGAACACCATGTCGGTGTGGCCGGTCAACGTGGCCAGGTGTGCGTGGGCCTTCACGTCCCAGAGGCGCACGCTGCTGTCATCGCTCGCGCTGGCGAGAGTCTTCCCGTCCGGGGTGAACGCCAGGGAGTTGATCATGTAAGTGTGGCCGGTGAGGGTGGCGACGCAGGCCCGGTCCGAGCTCGGCGAGCGGGACTTCCACACCCACGCGGCGCCGGTTCCACCGACGACGGCGGCGGCCCCCGCGAACAGGACGGCCCGGCGGCCGGGTCCACGGGGCTGGCGGGCGGCGGACGGCCGGGGTGGCGCGGGTGGCGCCGGTGTGGGTGACACCGGCGTCGGCGCCCGTACCGGACCGGTCGCCGGTCCGGTGGGTGGGTGGACCGCCGGCTGCCGCGGGGCCGGCGGCGCCGTGACGGTCGAGAGGAGGTGCACCTGACGCGGTTCGGCAGGGCGCTGGTCGGGTTGGGTGCGTGGGCCCCGGGCCGCATCCAGCCGCTCGGCGAGCTCGGCGGCGGTGGGACGCTTCCCCGGATCCTTGGCCAGCAGCTCCTCCAGGACGGGGGCGAGCTGCCCCGCGTGCCGGGCCGGTGGCAGCGGCTTCGTCATGATGGCGTGGAACAGCGACATCAGGCTGGGTGCGGCGAAGGGTGCGGTGCCCTCGACGGCGGCGTACAGCGTGGCCCCCAGCGACCAGATGTCGCCCGGCGAGTCTGCGTCCCCGCCTTCGAGCTGCTCGGGCGGCATGTACTGGGGGGTGCCGACGATGATCCCCGTGCGCGTCAGTCTCGTCGCGCCGGAGCCGTCCAGGACCCGGGCGATACCGAAGTCGGTGATGATCGTACGGCGGCCCTGGAGGAGGACGTTGTCGGGCTTCAGGTCCCTGTGCACCACCCCGGCGGCATGGGCCTGCGCGAGCGCGTCGGCCATCTCCGCACCGATGGCCGCGACCTGTTCCCACGGCAGCCTGCCGTCCTGTTCGACCAGCGCGCCGAGGGACCGGCCGGCGACGAACTCCATGACGATCCATGGGGCGCCCGTGCGCTCGACCACGTCGTGGACGGTGATGATGCCCGGGTGGTTGAGCTGGGCAGCCACCTGGGCCTCGCGCAGGGTACGCCGGAGCAACTGCTCTCGCTCGTCGGGCGCGATGCCCTCAGGCAGCAGGACCTCTTTGACCGCGACCTGCCGGTCCAGCGTGGTGTCGTGACCGCGCCACACCCGCCCCATACCGCCCTGTCCGACCAGCTCGATCAGCCTGTAGCGCCCGCCCACCAGGCGTGCCCCTGCCCCCGTCATAGCGGTCACTGTAGGCCGCCGGGGACCGAGCCGCGCCGGTCCCGGGGATTTGTCACCAAGACGTGGAACGGTGAGGGAACGCAGCCGATCTCACCAGCGGCATCGGCCGCGGCCTGGACCTGCTGGAGCAGGCGTTCCCGGGTGCCGTGGGCAGACCGCAGCCGGTGGCGTTCGTAGACGGTCTTGCACGGCCCGAAGCGTTCGGGCAGATCACGCCACTGGACCCCGGTGCTCACCCGGCGCGGAATCCCGTCGATCACCTGCCGGTGATCCCGCCGCCTGCCGCAACGCCTATTGCTGACCGGCAGAAACGGCCGCAACCGTTCACACTCCGGATCACGCAGATCACCGGGCCCCCTGCCAGGCGGAACGATCCGGAGCCGCGTCAGTCACAAGATCACGTGACCTCCGGTTCTCAGTCCGCGATGAAGGGTGCGTACCCGACCGGGACCTCGCTTACCCCGGTCCGAGAAGAGCGGAGTCGGATCGTGTGCGTTGGTCTCGATGTGAACCTCATGGAAGTCGACCCCGACAGCCTTCGACCAGCGGTGGGCAGCCTCCGACTCAGCTTGGCACCCTAGGTCGTGTCGTCAAAGTCCCGTCTGGCCGGCGGGGCCTGGCACGCACGCTCGCCGCGTTGTCGTCAGTCACCGACGCTCCGCGTCGATTCCCTCCTCCGCCTTGCGATCGCACGCACCAGGCCCCGCCGGCCCCGCCCTCCCGGGCGGCCGACGCCACTTTGACGACACTCCCTAGGGCGGCCGGTCAGCTCACTCCGGCCCTCGACGTGACGGGCCGAGAACATCATGGAGGGAGCTGCCCGGGCCGGCGGCTTCCTCCATGACCCGCAGGTCAACGACCTCTGCAAGGGCTGCCATTGGAAATGGCCCTCGCTGCGTGACTGTTCGGGCACAGTCCTGGCCACGGCTCGGTCCGTCGGCCGGACGAAGCATGCTCGCCGGGGCCGGGCCGGGTGCGCAGGAGGTGTCAATAGGCCCGGATGTAGTACTTGGTGGTCGTTGCGCTGATTGAGCAGTCGTTGGTGCTCTGAGCGGAGATGTACGTGTATCCCGGGGGAACGGTGCACGCCCACATGTTCGACTCCGGAGTGCGCAGGTAGTACTTGGTGCGGGTCCCGCTGGTCGAGCAAGTCTGTGTGCTCTGTACGGAGATGTACGTAAAGCCTGCGGGCAGAGTGCAGGCCCACAGGTTGGTCTCCGGGGTGCGCAGGTAGTACTTGGTACCGGACCCGGGCCCGCAGTCAAGGGTGTTCTGCACGGATATGTACGTGAAATCGGCGGGTGCGGTGCAGGCCCACAGGTTGGTCTGCGGGGTACGCAGGTAGTACTTGATGCTGCTGCCGCCGGGGCCGCAGTCCGAGGTGTTCTGTACGGAGATGTAGGTGAAGCCGGCGGGGAGCGTGCATGCCCACAGGTTGTCCGCGGCCGGCTGGACAAAGTACTGCGTGCTGCTGCTTCCGCAAGTGGAGGTGCTGGAAGTCGTGGTGTAGGTGTAGCCGGGCGGGACGGTGCAGGACCAGAACCCGGCGGCGGGACCGAGGGTCGTGTCGGTCGCCGCACGGCGGGCGTCCGTGGCGACCGGACCCGAGGGCTGGGCCGCGGCGGACGCGCCGACGGGGAGGAGGGCGGCGGCCAGCATGACGGTCGCGCTGCCGGCGCCGAGCAGGAACGTCCGCAGTTTCGATCGGACCATGAGGAATGCACTCCTGGCTGTCTGTTCGTTCACGGGACGGAACCATGACGTGAGGAGTGCCGAGGCCGATCCGCCCCGGCCTCCCAAGGACGCGCGGTGGAATATTTCCACGCGCATCTGACCCGGACAAGTACGAGATCGGGCAAGTTGGTTCGTATCAGGTCGCATGCACGCGGCCCCGACCTGGACCGCCCTGCGGCCCAACACTCGGCGGTCCCGCCACCTCGGCCGGAAAGGACCCGGGCAGAGCACCTCACGACAGGCCCGACCGAGCCCCGCACCGCCGGTCCGTCTCATACTCCCGGACGGACCGGCGGCAGCGCCCGCATTGTGCCGAACGGCCTCCCGATCCGCCTGAGGCGCCATAGAGTCGGCCTCCGGATCGCCGCGGGCCGACGGGACCGGTTTCGTCCCTCCCGGGCCCTGGTGCACGGCAAGGGGAGGGTTCATGATCGCGTCCCGATGGGTCGCTGGCACCTGGGTCGCCGCCGCCGCGTCGGCCGTGACCGTGCTGGCGGGTTGTGCAGGCACGGACTCCGGTGGCGAGGCCCTGCCGGGGGACTCCCGGCCCACGACGGCGGCGTCTGCCTCCTCCTCGGCCGGTCCGGCCAGTCCCACGGCCACCGCCGCACCGTCCACTGCCTCGGGTCCGTACTTTCCCGTCAACGCGTCCGGATGCCACGACAACGCGGAGTGGCAGGCCAAGGACCGCTACATCTGGCTCGAACTGCTGTCGAGCCGGGATCCGAGCAGAGGCGGCGTGCGACTGTCCGGGCCCGACCCGGACCACTTCGGCGGCCCGCTCTGCCTGCCCGAACGGATCCACATCCAGTACTGGCTGGTCCACGGGAGGAACGGCAGCTCCTCCGTCAGCCTGGAGTCCGTCTCCGACAACGACCTCCAGACCACCGGCGACAAGGAACAGAGCTTCGCCACCCCCGCCGCGGTCACCCAGCGCAACGCTGCCTGCGACGGCATGCTGCTCGCCGTCTACGCGGGCGAGCCCCTGAAGGACGCCGAGATGCCCCGGAAGCTGTCGGCCGTCGACGCGGTCGGTCAGCAGCTGTTCCCCAACAAGCGGGTGGCCCTCGAGGGGTACGTCGGCCCGACCGGCACCGCGACCTGCACCTGACAAACGGCGCCTGCCCCGACCCCGCAGACCGCCGCCGTCGGCCGCACCGGCGCCGGCAGGCCGAGACCCGGCTACCGTGAAGCCGGGCAATGAGGCGGAGGCGATGCCGGCGAAGCTCCCGGAACCGCCACCGTGTCCGCCGTCGGTGCCGCGGCCATCACGGCTCGGCGGCGCAACCGCAGCGCGGCGGCGCAGCCCGAATTCCCCTGCACGGCCCTGCCCTCGCCATGCATGATCGGCTCCGGAGGGGCCGCGGCCCCTCGGACAGCACACCTTTGGGGGAAGGGCACATGGGCTTACCGAAGCCGGTGAACGGCGCGACAGCACAGACTGCACGGCTGAAGGAACTCCTGCGGCACGCGCGCGTGGGCCCCGACGGCGCAGAGGCGGCAGCACGACGCACCATGGATTGGCTGGCCAGGACACTCGGGGGCACCGCCGAGGTCCTCTGTCCCGGAGGCAAGGACCACGGGGCTGAGGCGGCGGCCGTGGCCCGGGGTGAACTGGGATCGGCCGTCGTCTCCGAAACGGGTAGTCACACCCGGATCGTTCCCCTGGGCGGCGAGGCACCGTTCCACGTCCTCGTCGTCACCCGGGCACGTCCCTTCGACGGAGAGAGCGCCGCCCCTGGCAAGCTGTGCCGCCATCATCCTCGGACTGCTCCGGCGGGTGGCGGGAGCCGAGGACGACCGCCGGCAACGGGAAGCGAGCTCGCTCCACCTGCGTCTCGCCGTACTGCAGCTGCTGATGGGCGGGGACGTGGCCCTGGCCCAGCGGACGGCAGCCGGAACGCAACCGGGGCTGCTGGACGCCAACCAGGCATGGATGGCCTTGCTGGAGGTGCCGGTGGAGGAACGTGGCCAGGTGGCGCGGGAGTGCGAGGAACTGACCGCCCGACGGGCCCTTGTCGTTCCCTGCCCCGCCTACGACAATCACGTCATCATCGTGGTGCCCGTCACCGAGGCCGGGGCCGCCGACTGGATCTGTCCCGCCCTGTCCGAGTACGTCGCACGCCACCCACGCGTGTTCCTGGGGCTCAGCCGCCTCCACCCGCTGGAGCAGGTCGGCGCAGCCTACGAGGCGCCTACCGCAACCTGGTGGCGTCCCGGTACCTGCCTGGACGCCGTGCCCGGCACACCGATCGCATGGACCCGGTGGACCTGCTGCCGGTTGCCGAGGCGGCCCGCTGGGCATCGGACCTGCTCCAGCCGTTGGAGGCACTGCCGGTACGGGTCAGGGGCCAGTTGCTGTCGACGGTGTCCCTGGCCCTGAGGTTCACCGCCGTGCGGACGGCGAAGATCATGGGGGTCAGCCGCAACACCGTACGGTCACGGATGGAACGGGCGGGTGAACTGCTGGGCGCGGACTTGGGCGACGTCAGGGTACGGGCCACCCTCCACGTAGCCCTGCAACTGCGGGACCGGCCCAGCGCACCCGGCTGCCACGGCCCGGGCCTGCCCGCCCTGATCGGCACCGACGCCGGCCGGGCATGGGCCCGGGACGTGCTCGGCGCGCTCGACACGGACGGCCGCGACCTGCACCGCACACTGGGGGTCTGGATCCTGGCCAACTGCGCGGTCGGTGAGACGGCGGAACAGCTCGGTCTGCATCCTCAGACGGTCCGTGAGCACCTGCGGCGTGCGGAGACGTTGCTGGGACGAGAGCTGACGGCCGGCGGTGTGGACGTGTACGAGCTCGCGCTGGCCTTCCTCGCGCTCTACGGTACGCACCGTCCGTTCCTCGAACAGATCTCCATGGCGGAGGGCTCGACCGTGCAGCGGTGACTGCATCCTGCCCCGCAACCGTGCACGGGTGAGATACCGGCCGACCGGCACTCGCTCATAGGTTGAGCGCGTCGGGGCCGGTCACAGCCGGCCCGCTGAGCAGAGGAACGGACATGCAGAAGAATCGATTTGCCCGTCTCGGTCTCGTGGCCGCGACCATGGCCGCCGTGGCCGTCGGAATCGTTGCCTCGCCCGCGAGCGCGGCGAGCGCGACCTGCGAGAGCTGGGGCGGAAACGTCTGCACCAGCGGATCCATCCCCGCCAACGGCAACCACCAGGTCTGCTTCGGCGGCAAGCACAAGGCCCTCAGCTACTGGGGCCGCGCCGAGCTGTGGGACGCCGACTCGGGTGTGATGGTCGGCTCCATCGCCACCAACGCCTACCGCTACCAGCAGAAGTGCGTGGGCGGCCTGTACGGGCAGCACTACTACGAGCGGGGCACCGGCGGCGACTTCCTGGGCGAGGTCTGGAACGACTGACCCCGCACCACCACGAGGGCCTGTACCGGGCGGGAAGCCGGTACAGGCCCTCGTGCCACCGTGCAGAGCCGGCGGCACCGGCGGCCGCGGTCCGTACAAAGGCAGGTGGGTGTGGCAGGAAGGGGCACTGCCACACCCGCCTGCACCGGTCGGGCCGCCACGGCCGACCATGACACCAGCGGGCCCCTCCGGCTTCGGTCACCGCCCCCTTGCCCGCTGCACGAACCCGCCGCCTCGATCCAGGCGAATCTCCGTGGACCAGCCCGCCGTCCCGCAGATATCGGCCCGGATGCCTCTTCGTCCGTACGTCTTTCGCGTTGTTCAGCCAGCGAACCTCGGCGGCGGAGATCACCGCGTTGCTGGGCACCGAACCGGACGAGGGCTCCGTCCGCGGCAGCCGTTCAACCGAACCCGCGGCGATACCCGTGAGCCACTCCTGGAAGATCGTGTGTCGAGAGCCGGGTTTGTGTGTCGACGAGCAGATCACCCGCGTCCTGGACAGACTCCGTCCCCACACGGCCCGAATCGCCGAACTCGCTCGCCGCCTGGCCGCGGAAGAAGGCCAACACGGCGGAGGAGCCCTGGAGGTCGTGCGCCACTTCAACGACACCGACCAGGAACAGCCGCCCCTCCGGCCGGGGACCCAGGAAGGTTCCTACCTGTTCGGCTGGCACCTGGACCGCGACGTGCCGTATTTCCTCACCGCCACGGGAGCCGTTCTCGACATCGGCGAGTACGACATGAGCGACCCCCCATGGCCGGCGAAGGAGCCCAACCTGACAGCCTCCCCGGGCTGTCATCCAGTAGGAGGGGCTGAGGAAACGGGACTGGCTGGCCGGGTGGGACTGTGAGCTGGTGGAGGCCGTCCGGTCCTCCCGCCCAGAACCTGATCGGATCCATGTCGTATTGAGGCACCCCCGTAACCGGGCCGATGCGGCTCGGCCCTGGCTCCGGTTCGGCATGCCCCTCTCGATCTCCGCGGACGACCCATCAGCCCAGGCCGAGCACCTTGAAGCGCGGCTGGCCGAAGGCGGCCCCCGTGCGACCGCCGAGGTCTGGGGAGGTTCGCACGATGCGAGCAACTCGGATACCCGTGGTCGCCGGTCTTTCCACCGTTCACGTGAGCGGCAGAGAGCGGCAAGGTCGGCCCCTCCCGGGCTTGGGCATCCACTCGCAACCGCCATCCCCATGGGGAAACATGACCGCGAGGGCGGGGATCTGCACGACTCCGATCGTATGGATCGCAGCCCGGCGTCACCGGAATCGAGGTCGGCTACAGGGGAGTGGGAACTGGTCGTCTGGGAGGTCGAAGCGGGCCGGTTGTCGTTCGAGGCGTTACAGCGACCACGCCCTGACGGCCCCCCGGAAGCTCTGCCCGATGACCACGGACCCGGCCAAGGCCCGGGATTGGCGTGAGGCCTCGACGGATGTGGCCGGGGTGGAGGGCATCTTGCGGACAGGGTGCGCGGCCGACCGCTTGACCGGGTTCAGCCGATCGCAGCGGGGGACGGGCGGCCGGGCCCTGTCGTCAGCGGGCTCCGGCACCCTCCGGATCCGGGGTGGGCGGCGGGTTGTGGCAGGTCACGTCCTTCGCGGGCAGCCGTCCCGTCGACAGGTACGCGTTGACGGGTATGTTGGCGCAGGCCGTGGGGTTGGAGAGATACACACCATGCCCCTCACCGCCCAGCGCCAGCACCATACGCGACCCCTTGAGCGCCTGGTGCAGCCCCTGGCCGGTGCCGAGCGGGGTCATCGGATCCCACTCGTTCTGCACGGTCAGGACATCGGCCCGGGTCTTCATGGGCGTGGCGGGCTCCAGCGGCCGCTGCCAGAAGGCGCACGGTTTGATGTTCGACGCGAAGTCCCCGTACAGCGGGTGCTTCACCTTGTCCCGCGCCGCGTCCCGCGCGTACTGCTCCGGATCGCGGGGCCAGCTGTCCGTGTCCCCGCATACCACGGCCCAGTACACGGCGGTGGCGTTGCCGGCGGGAACGGCGTCCGGACCTTCCGACGCCCCTCCCGCGTCGATGCCCGGGCCGGCGGCCCGGATGCCGCCGAGCGGTGACTGCGCGCCGGGCCCCTTCCTGTCGGCGCCCTTCCCGCTCGCGCCCGGAGCGGTGCCACCCGGCGGCTGGGGCGCCTTGTCGGCCGATGCCTTGATGGACTTGACGACGACCGAGGCACCGTGGGGATCGAAGAAGAGCGACGGGTCGGCCCTGATGTCGTCACCCGTCATCTTCTCCCCGTAGTGGATGATCGGGTCCCGGTCGGCCCGCGCCACCAGCGCCCAGAAGGTGGCCGAGACCGCCTCGGGCGTGGCGCCGAGCCCATAAGTGTCCGAGCGCTCCGCCGCCCACCGTGTCCACCGCTCGAATGCGGGCTCGGCTTCGGTCCCCCACGCCTGGATCATGCCGCGCCAGACGCGCCCCGGGTCCACGCCGCTGTCCAGGACGAACCGGTCGGTGCGCTCCGGGAACATCTGGGAGTACACCGCGCCGAGGTACGTCCCGTACGAGTAGCCCAGGTACGAAACCGTCCGCTCCCCTAGTGAGGCGCGGATGACGTCCATGTCGCGCGCCGTGTTGCGGGTGGTGATGTACGGAATCACATCGCCCGACTTCTCACGGCACTTGTCGGCGATTCCGCGCGCCCAGGACACGTCCGAGGCGAAGGTCTCGGGCCGGTACGCCCCGCCGACGCCCACCTCCGCTTCGCTCAGATCACCACAGCCGATCGGGCTGCTCTCGCCGACGCCGCGCGGGTCGAAGCCGACGAGGTCGTAGCGGTCGCGGACGTCCTTGGGTATCTCGGCATTCGTCCGCATCGGCCGGTAGAGTCCCGAGGTCCCGGGGCCGCCGGGGTTGAGGAGGAGGACGCCACGCCGCTTGGCGGGGTTCTCGCTCTTCATCCGGGATATGGCGAGGTTCAGGGTGCGCCCTTCGGGACGCTGGTAGTCGAGCGGCACCTTGAGGGTGGCGCACTCGTACGCCGCCGGCCGATCGGGGCTGCAGCGGTGCCAGGCCGGCGTCTGTCGCAGGTACGCGGGGGTCGGGGCGGCGGAGGCCGATTGCGTCGCCAGCCCGGGAAGGGCGGCGGCGAGGAGTCCGGAAGTGGCGAGCAGTCGTGTGAGACGTTTCATGCGAGTGGTCCCGTTCCTTCGTCGGGTGAAATCGCTTGCGCCTCGACTGTGTTGGACGAGCAGGTCAGACCGGAACCCTCCCAAGAACGATCTTCCGTCCCCCGCACGTACCACCTGTAATCCGGACACGTGGCCGAGACTCATACCCAAGTTCCGCGTATCCGCCGGGGCTTCCGGGACGGACCCGCCCGTTCACTCGTAGTCCCCTCCCCCTCAGGAAGGACGACCGACGGCAACCAGCGACAAGGGATCTTGTGGACAGGGTTCGCGGTTGACCGGTTGACCGGTTGACCGGCTGACCGGCTGACCGGGTCCAGCCGATTGCGGGGGAGCCATCCCGGCCTTGGGACTGGTAGGCCCGAATGTTCAGGCGGTCACGTACTCGCCGGAGCCGTCGGCCCATCGTCACCCTGTGTCGGTGCCCTGCGGCATGATGATCGGCGTGAACACGGAGGTACTGATAGACGTCTGGCAGCAGCTTCTCGCCGACCCTCGCAAGTCGTGGGTGTTGTTCGAGCATGGCACTTGTGTCGTGCTGACCACTCCGGACGGGGAGCTCGCCGAACAGGCCACCGACCTCCTGAAGAAGTTCGGCCCGGCGCATGCCGGATCTTCGGCAGGAGACTTTGGGGTGATCGACCTCGAGGACGTCGGGGGATGGGTCGTGACCGGTCATCACAACGACGTCCTTACCTATGTCGGCCCCGATGAGCCTCAGGACCAGTCACACATCACTGTCGGGCTGTTCGGACGTTCCCAGCGCCACCGCGACGGCACCGAGCTTCACGTCGTCCACGTTGAGGACAAACGAGGCTCGGCGGACCCAGCCTGAGTACCACGCTTCGAGTGGATCGGGGACCTGCAATCCCGCGGTGAGGATGGGCAGCCGGTCACGAAGCCGCTGCAACGGAGTCCACATCGCCAGGGCGGAGGCAGGGGTGCGCAGTCCTCCGCCAGGGCCGATCCGGGCGGCCACCGCGACCGCGAGATCCTCATGCCGGCCAGCCAGGCAGGCAGCTCGCAGTCCGCGAAGTCGAAGGTGCGGCGTCGACCGTCCTCGCCCTCGAAGTCCACGCACACGCTGCCGCCCGACGAACGGTAGACCGCCGAGCGAACCTCGTAGCCGGTGCCAGGCAGGGCCGCCCGAACCCCCGGACGGGTGCTCCCGCGCCTGTTCACGCCGCCGGCCGTCTCGTCGACCACGTGCACCGGCAAGTCCCAGCCACCCGGAACCGACGCCATCCTGGTCTCCGTCTCCAGCTCCGCCAGAGTGTGCAGGTAGACGAGCGTGGTGACCACCGAACGATGACCGAGCCGGCGCCGCACCCAGTCCAGCGGGTCACCGAACCCCCTGGTGCAGTGCTCGCGCTGGCGCGGGTGCTGCTCGGCCAAAACCGCCAGGTTCCCGCGCTGCAGCTGCTCCAGAGTCACCACGGCGAAGGTGTGCCGCAGCATGTGCGCGTGGCAGGCCGGCTGCACGCCGCCTGCTCCTGGGCGACGACCTCAGCCCGGTCCCACCGCCGGTAGTCGTCCACGTTCCGCAGCACCGCAGCAGGCACGTACGTCCAACGGGACGAGCTGCCCTTCGCCACCGCCTGCGGCAGCCAGAACCTCACGTAGGCGCCCGACTCCGGTGTCCACCACGGCACCTCGAACACCGTCAGCGCGCACTCCTCGGCCAGCCTGAGCCCGGTGCGGACCATCAGGTCGCAGAACGTCGCGTTGCGCGCCGCCCACCGCGCCCGGAACCCGGATCGTGGCAGGCCCGCCGTGTCGAAGCCCCGCACCCCCACATCCCGCCACAACCGGTTACGAGACCGGCGGCAGCCACTCCGCCCGCACGGCCCCGGTGTCCCGCGCGTACGTCGCCGGCCGGCGCTCGTCCGCCGTCCGGCGCGACAGCTGCGCGCCAACCCGCGGGCGCCTGGCCACCTGCGGGATCGGGCTCGTCGGCACGTGCCCGGCACGCACAGCCCACCGATTGAAGGCGTCCATCCCCGCCACTTCGCGGTTCCGCGTCGCCCCGGCGATGCACGGCCCGTCACCGTCCCGGCGCCGCCAGGCCGGGTGGGCGACGAACACCGGCGAGACGAGGAACGGCGTCCCTGCCTCCAGGCCCGCTTCGCGCAGCCACTCCGCCCGGTTCGCCGTCAGCAGCCGTACATCGAAGGGCACTCCGTCGGGAGGGAGGTCGAACTCCTCCACCGTGGCCCGCACCGCCACGCGTTCACGATCACGGCGCTGGGCATGCGGTCAGTGGCCGACTGTGCACAAGGGATCGTGGTCAAGCCTCTGACCAGCCGCTGTCTCCCGGCATACAGGGGGGACCAAGGTCAGAAGACGAGATACCACCGAAGCGATCATTGAGCACTCGCGGCGGGCCGGACCACGATCTCGTTGACGTCGACCTGCTCCGGCTGGGAAACGGCGTAGGCGATCGCCTCGGCGATGGCGGAAGCGGGCAGTGCCTTGGCGCGGTAGGACTTCATGGCTTCTCTGGCAGCGGGGTCGCCGATGGAGTCGGCGAGTTCGGACTCGGTCACGCCCGGGGAGACGAGAGTGACGCGGATGCTGCCATCGCGGGACTCCTGGCGCAGTCCCTCGGAGATCGCGCGGACGGCGAACTTGCTGGCGCAGTAGACGGCGGCCGTCGGGACGACCTCGTACGCGCCGACGGAAGCGATGTTCACGAAGTGCCCGCCGCCCTGGGCGCGCATAACCGGCAGGGCGGCGGCGACCCCGTAGAGGACACCCCGCACGTTCACGTCGATCATCCGGTCCCACTCCTCGACCCGCAGTGCGTCCAGCGGCGAGAGCGGCATCACGCCTGCGTTGTTGACCATCACGTCCACGCGCCCGTAGCGCTCGCGGACGGCGGAGACGAAGGCGTTCACGTCGGCGGCATCCGTGACGTCCAGGTGCCGGAAGTCCGCGGTACCGCCGGCGGAGGTGATCTCGCGGGTCAGGGCATCGAGGCGGCCGGTGCGGCGTGCGCCGAGGAACACGTGGTGCCCGTCGGCGGCGAGTCGGCGGGCGGTCGCCTCCCCGATGCCGCTGCTCGCTCCGGTGATTGCCACGACCTTGGCTGCGTATGTCATTCCTGTTTTCCTCTCAGCGGAGCACGAGGTAAATGTCGGCGGACTCAGGAGAGTTCGCCCCGCTCACACCACCGAGTCTGGGCAGGTCGAGGCGCACCGGCCAGGACGGGTGCTGCCTGGGTGCACCGCACCCAGGCAGCATCTCGCCGCCACCGTCTAGCCTGACGGCATGCCCGACAACCAGCTGGGAGAATTCCTCCGCGCCCGCCGAGCCGGCCTGCGCCCCCGAGACGTCGGCATGCCCGACCACGGCGTGCGCAGGGTCACCGGACTGCGCCGGGAAGAGGTGGCGGTTTTGGCCGGTGTGAACGCGGACTACTACACGCGCCTGGAACAGGGACGCGAACGCCACCCTTCGGCCCAGGTGCTCGACGCCCTCAGCCGCGCCCTGCGCCTGGACTCCGACGCCTGCGCGCACCTGCACCAACTTGCCGGGACGGCACCGTCCGTCCCGCTCACGCCCACTGCCCCGGACCATATCGGTCCCGCCCTGCGCCAACTGCTGGACGGCTATCCGGGCGCCCCGGCGTTCGTCATGAACCGGGCGCTGGACATCCTCGCGGCGAACGCCCTCGCCCGGGCCCTGTACTCGCCCTTCGAGTCGGCGGACAACCTTGCCCGGATGGTCTTCCTCGACCCGGCGGGACGGCGGTTCCACACCCGGTGGGGCTACACGGCGCAAACCGTTGTGGCCCACCTGCGCCAGGCGGCCGGCATCGAGCCCGACAACCCGCGCCTACGCAGTCTCGTCCGAGACCTCACCGAGCACAGTGCGGACTTCACCCGCCTGTGGAACACCCACGCCGTGCGGGGCAAGACCTTGGACGCCAAGGACTTCCTCCACCCCGACGTCGGCCCCTTGACCCTCACCTACCAGGCCTTCGACGTACGCGAGGCACCGGGCCAGCAACTCGTCGTCTACCAGGCCGAACCCGCCACCCACAGCGCCCAGGCTCTCACCCTCCTCGGGACTCTCCACGCCACCGCGCAATGGTGTTGAGGAGCGCGAGATCGGCTTCCGCTGTCAGCGTTGAGTCCCGCGCTCGGTCAGGACTTCGAGCACCAGGGCGACCAGGTGGTACCTCTCGCCCTCAGGCGCCACGACGTGGGACAGGTGCTCGCGCGCGGTTGCAGCGTCCCGCCAGATCAGGGTTACGGGGAGCGATGTAGCCGAAGTTGCCGCGCAGACAGACCATCCGGATCGTACGAGTGTCGGCCTCTCGGTCATGATCTTCGAGTCGACAGCTCCGTTCCCGGACGAGATCGAGCCAGGTCCCGCGTCGGCGGGTCTTGAGGCCGGCCCAGGCGCCATGGGCGTCCGGCGGAGGTCTGTACCAGGTACGGATCGATGTCCACGCTCGGCACCGGCTGGGAGCCGAGCCGGTGGCAGGCCGGGGCGGTGCCGTAGCCGCTTTCGGTCGTCACCAGTTTGCTGCAGTCGTCGGCGAATCCCTCGCCCGGCGCCTGGTCCTGTGGACCTTGCCCGGCATCCGCCCCGGCGCCGCCATCCGCGTCTTCGCACTCCCAGGACCCGGCGTCTTCCGGATCCTGGTCGCCGCTCTCCTCCCGCCGATCGGGGGTTGCTTGTGTTGCGCACCCTGCGCCCCGCACGCCACTGGTCTCATCCTTGGGGACGCAATGGCTGTTGGCCGCGGTGCCGTGAGGCTGCCGGCGGTCCGCAGCTCACCGGGCTGCGGCCCGGATGTCGGGTCACGGCGTCACTGGGCGACTGTGTCCGCGTGGCGGTGGGCCGTCCGCCACGCCGTGTTCTCGCGGCGGTACACCTGGGTGGCCCGCAGTGTGTAGGTGCGCGGCTCCCCATCGACGGAGGCGCTGACGTGCTCCAGGCCTGCTGTGTAGGCCATGTCGCCCACGACGTCGTACACCAGTAGCTCGAATGCGTAGGAGGTGCAGTGTGAGAAGGACCCGCCGAGGGCGGTGAAGAGAGCGTCGACCTCCGCCAGGCCGCGGGCGTTGCGCCAGGCGCCCAGCACGCTGACCGGCTCTTCGTGCGACCAGAGCGCCCGCCTGGGCTCAGGATCGCCGTCGTGAAGCGCGGCCTCCGCCTGGTACAGGTCGGTCTTGATCCACGTCAGGAAGTCCTCGCTGTCGCCCATGTCTCCATCATGCGATGCGGAGCTCACAAAACGTGCCGGACCGTGCCGATGGCCCCGACGCGCACGGTGCGATCCGGGCAGTTGCTCCGGCGCACAGGTCAGCCGTCCTGAAGTGGCGCGCGCCCGCCACCGCCCCGAGGCCGACGACACAGTGCGCACGCGCCGCAACGCGCACGCGGCCTGGCACCTGCTCAGGGAGGAGGACCCGGGAGCCGCCGCCGACCTTTGGCCGGCCGGCTCTTTGAACTCCGGGTCGTAGGCGGAAGAACCATGAACGTCTCTTTGCCGCCATCGGCGCGCCCTGGTCTGCTGATGGGCTCAACGGGATCCACTCTGTGCGTGCCACGCACCACGGGAGGGGGCCGGAGCGATCGCTTCCGGCAGGTGCCCCAGGGCCGGGTCGTCTCCGTAGCCGATCACTGGCTGCGGAACCTTCGGTTCGGGCGGGACCGGGCCGATCTGACGACGAAGTCGTAAGCCGACGGGGTCGCCCTGTACCTGAGGCCGTGCAGGTCGACGGGCCGGCAGCGGCCCGAGGCGGGCCGAGACCTGGGCCTGCTCATGGTCTGGCTGAAGTACACCCCGGCCGCCGGGGACGGGGTGGTGACGGTGGTGCAGCCCGGCCCGGGGGCGGCGCCGGTACGGGGCGAGCGGCCTCCGGATCGACGGCATTCCACGGCCATCGTACGGACACGTAGAGGCGGGAGATCGAAGCGACTGCGGCCTTGGTGAGTGGGCATTCCGGCGTCAACACGTCGCCGGTCCGGAACCGGACACCACCCCCGTCCTGGCAATGTCGGCCCGTAGGTCATGGCCGTGCGCTGGCGGGGTGCATCGAGCAGAGCTCTGTCCGCCCGCGCACGGCCTTGCTGCCCGTTCCCCGCTGTCACCGGTCCTCGCCGGGCTGCCATCCGGTCGGCAGCGCCGGCAGATCCCGGTGCGTCACCTGGAAGCCTCCCTCGGTGACCGGGGCGAAGGGAGCAGGGGCCATACACGTGCCGACCCGTGGCGCGACGAGCTTGCCATCGACGACGTCCACGTTGGAGACGCCCCAGCTGAAGGCGAACCGGCCGCGGCCGGGGCCCCCGCTCTTGACGCTGAACCCGTATCGCGTGCCGATCTCTTCGGGGTCGGCCGATTTGGTGATCACGGCGGTGAGCGTCGCGGTGTCGCCTCCGGTGACCAGGCAGTCCACGGCGGCCTCGGCCGTCCGGGTCTCCTGCGTCCTGGCCACCCGGTGGGAGAAGGTGACCGTGCCGCGGGCGTCGGTGGGCAATCCCTTCGGCAACTGGTCAAGGGGACGGCTGAAGGGCGCCGCGGTCGCGTCCACGCTGAAGCGGATCTCGTCGTCCGGTGAGTAGGTGTAGAAGATCCGTCCCTGTCCGCTGACCTTGGCGGGGCCGCTCGGCCTGTTCGCGGAGGCGGAGGACGGTCCGCTCAGCGTGGCGAGGACCGTCGTGACAGCCATCGCCACGACGGCGATCCGGCGGCGCGGGGTGGAGAGGATGCCGGACATGCGGGCTCCTTCGTTCGGTGGTCCGCCGTCTCGGCGGCCGTGGTTTCGGTGACGGGCTCCACCCTCACTTCGGAAGCGGGGCTCGGACCATCTGCCGATCAGCGGATCTCCCTCTCCGGCAGACTGCTCTCCTCTGCCGTTCGGCAGAGGAGAGCAGCGGCACTCGCCCGTAGGATCAAGGAGTGAGGAAGATCGAGAACGTCGGGCGCCGCGACGTCGTCCTGGCCACCGCCGCCGTCGCCACCGGGTGTACGGCGCTCGCCGCCGTCGCCGCCGTGTACGGGACTGCGTCGAAGCCCTACGGGGCGCCATCGGCGATCGCCGCCGCGACGACGCTGTCGTGGGCCCTGGCCTGTTGGCCCCGTTCACGCGAACGCCTGGCCCTGCCGCTCTCGCTCGCCGGAGCCCTGTCCCTGGCCACCACTGCCCTCGCGACCCCGCCCACCGTGCCCGGTGCGTCATGGGCGCGACTCGTGGAAGTGGCCGTTCTGCTGGTACTGCTCGTCGTCGTGGCCCGCTGGTCTCCCCTGCGGCCGGCAGTGGGGACGGTCGTGCTGGCGGGTGCGGCGGTGGCGGCGTGGACACTGCCGCTGGTGCCGGAGGCCTCGCTGCTGTCGCTCGCGGGCGCGGCGGCGTTCTGGTCCCTGCCCGTACTGGGTGCAGCCGTGATCGGCGGCTATCCACGGCTGATGGAACACCGCAGGCAGCGTCTGGTCGCCGAGACCCGGCGCACCCAGCAGCTCGAACTCGCCCGCGACCTGCATGACTTCGTCGCCCATGACGTCAGCGGCATAGTGGCGCAGGCGCAGGCCGCGCGCTTCGTCGCGAAAGCGGACCCCGGGCAGGCCCTCTCGGCCCTGGAGCGCATCGAGGCTGCCGGGCTCAACGCGTTGGCGTCGATGGACCGGATGGTGAAAACGCTTCATGAAGCGGACGACGGCGACGCCCGGCGCCTGGGAGCCGACGGTGTCGAGCCGCTGCCCGGCGTGGACGGGCTGGCCCCTCTCGTCGCACAGTTCTCCTCCGCGGGCCTGGCCCCGGCGGCGATTCTGCACGTGGCCCCCGGCGCCACGGACGGCCTCTCGCGGGCTGCCGGTTCGACGGCCTACCGGGTTGTCGTCGAAGCCCTCACCAACGTCCGCCGCCACGCCCCCAACGCCTCTCAGGTCGAGGTGACCCTCACCCCGGCCCGTACGCCCGACGGCGCGCCCGCCCTCCGTGTCGAGGTGGCCGACGACGGCGTCGGCGGACGACCCACCGACCGGGGTGGCCCGCGTACGGACATGCGGCGGGTGGGGGACGGCCACGGCGGTCGGGGTCTGAGCGGCTTGCGCGAGCGCGTACGCGCCACGGGTGGAACGTTGGCCTACGGGCGCCACAGCGACGGCGGTTGGAGGCTCGTTGCGGTGCTGCCCGTGGCGTCGGAGTCGGCAGACGCCCCCGTTGCGGCGGAGCGCTCCTCGTGAACCACGCACCCACCCGCATCCTGCTGGCCGATGACCAGGACGACGTCCGCAGCGGCTTCCGTCTCGTCCTGGACTCACAGCCCGACATGACCGTGGTCGGCGAGGCCGCCGACGGAGCCACGGCCTTCGAGCTGGCCCGGAGCCTGCGGCCGGACGTCGTCCTGGCCGACATCCGTATGCCGCGACTGGACGGCCTCGAGCTCACTCGCCGCCTCGCCGACCCGCAGGCCCCGCATCCCACCCGGGTCATCGTCGTCACCACCTTCGACCTCGACGAGTACGTGCACACCGCCCTCCACAACGGCGCCAGCGGTTTCCTCCTCAAACGCTCCGGCCCCACCCTGCTGATCGAGGGCGTCCGAGCGGCCATGGCCGGTGACGCGCTGATCAGTCCGCAGATCACCGTCCGCCTCCTGCGCCGGCTCGCGCCGCCGCCGCCGTCGTCGTCGCTGCCGTCCGCCGCCCGCCCGCAGGCGGAGGCACGCGCCGCGGATCCGCTGACCGACCGCGAGCGCGAGATCGTGCGTCTCATCGCACGCGGCCACACCAATGCCCGGATAGCCGCCCAGCTCTTCATCTCGCCGGGAACGGCGAAGACCCACGTCGCCAACATCCAGACCAAGCTGAAGACCGCGAACCGGGTCGGCATCGCGGCATGGGCCTGGAAAACGGGGCTTGCCACCCCGGAGCCGTGAACCGGCCCGCATCGCTGGTCCGCGCTCCGGGCTGGACGATGTCCGCGGACGTCGTCCACCAAGGCAGAGACCAGAACACGGCGGCTCTGGCACCGGACTCCCTCCTCGGGGGTTGTGCCGGTTGCCCGGCAGCGGCCGGCCAACCATGACGACGCGGCGGGTATCGGCGTCGATGTCCACCTGATAGCAGCGGTCCGTGCCGGGAGTACCTGCGGCGCCGGAGCATCGAACGGGCGATCAACCGCTTGAAGCAGTCCCGCGCGGTGGCCACCCGCTACGACTGTGAGGATGTTGGGGTGCCGCTCCAAGCGGTGGCCTGACTCGCGCTACGACTGGCCCTGGTGCCTTGCGTTTGATCTGTCGGCCAC